>JAZRSV010000018.1:0-18407 GCA_045651685.1 Clostridia bacterium
AACACTACAATATTAGTTGTAGTTTTTTATTGTTTATTAACTTGATCCAAAATGGTTTTTGCAAGTTCATTATTGATCCCTTTTACTTGAGATAGTTGATCAATAGTTGCTTTTTTGATGGTTTTAGCATAAATGTATAAAGCATTACTTATTCTCCATAGTGAATTTTTTACAAAACTGAAAAAGACAATGAACATTCTCTTAATAAAATATATGGTGAATCAGCCGCATATTCTAAATAAAAAGTTAAATTGTAGGCCCCAGGTTCAAGTTCTATATAAAAATATACTTTTTCGTTAGGTTTATGTGCAAAGACATAATCACCTTTATCATATTTAATGCCATACATCGCATTTATGTTTCCACACATCTTTAACTCTTCTGATTCATTAATTCGATATCTGATCAGCAACTCGCCTTGATTAGATGTCCAGGACTTATGTTTAATTTCATAATCAAACATTTCTTGTGTGTATGTAAATTCAAATAACACATTTTTATTGTCCTGATTAATTTTTTCTATTTTAAACTCATTTATATCAATAAAAGGATCTTGTGTGTTTGAATTGCAACCAACAAAACATAAACAACTTAATGACATTATTAATAACAATATTATTGAATAAAACTTTTTCATATTTAAACTCCTTATTGTCATTTATTATAACATATTGATCAAAAATTCCTATATATTTTTACAAAAAAACAATGCAGTTATGGTTAGCTGCATTATTTTTCACTAGTTTCAATTATCTTAAATCTTAGTTGTAGTTTTTTATTGTTTATTAAGTTGGGCCAAAATAGTTTTTGCAAGTTCATTATTGACACCTTTTACTTGAGATAGTTGGTCAATAGTTGCTTTTTTGATAGCGGCAACAGTCTTAAACTTGCTTAAAAGATTTTTCTTTTTTACTTTGCCAACGCCAGGTATTTTGTCTAGGGCGCTTTCGGTTTGTTTTTTTGTTCTGATAGATCTATGAAATGTAATTGCAAAACGGTGAGCTTCGTTTCTTACTGCTTGCAATAGTTTTAGCGCGTAGCTATCTTTGTCTAATATTATAGATTCGGTAGAGTCTTCGACAAAAACTTCTTCTTCTCGCTTGGCAAGACCAATAACATCTATATCTTGGTTGTATGACTTTATGGTTTCTCTTGTACTACCAAGTTGGCCTTTACCACCGTCTATTAGCATAAGGCTAGGTACACAACCAAAACTCAAATCATTAGAATTAAGTTTTTCCAATCTACGAGTGACAACCTCGTGCAAACTAGCAAAATCATTAGGGCCTTGTACGGTCTTTATCTTAAAGTGACGATAGTGCTTGCTTGCTTTTTCACCATTAATAAATACAACCATACTTGCAACCGAATTGGTACCGCTTATGTTAGATATATCATAAGCCTCGATGCGAAGCGGCAAATTTGACAAGCCCAAAGCTTTTTGCAAATCTTTTACTGCGCCTATGGTCTTGCGCTGTTGCTTAATTTGTTTGTCTGTATTTTGCTCTAGATAATCATGGGCATTTTTTATTGCCTGTTCTACAAGTTGTTTTTTTACACCCTTTTTAGGACAATTTATTACAACCTTATGATCACTAATTGTATCAACATACTGTTGCAACAGGTCAATATCTACACTTTGGTCTTGCAGCAATATTTCGCTAGATAAAACTTTGCTCTTATAATACTGTGTTATAAATGTTGAAATATTGCTATTATAATCACCAAGAGTATCGTTTAATATATAATTTTGACAACCAAACATCTTACCATTACGAACAATCATAACAGTTATTGCGGTGCTTTTTTCGTTTTGAGCTAGCGCAAAAATGTCAAGGTTGCTTGTTTTTGACAAATCGTTTACAGCACGCTGCTTTAACCTATCTAACATAAACAACCTATCTCTTATCTGCATAGCAAGCTCAAAGTTTTCTAGTTGTGCAAAGCGTTGCATTTTTTCGTTAAGCACTTGATAAACATAATCATCTTTGCCATTAAGAAATGTCATAACATTTTGAATAGTTTTGTGATAGTCTGCACTGCTAATTTTGCCAGTACATGGTGCATCACACAAACCCAACGAATAGTTAAGACATTCTCTCTTTTGAAGTTTGGTCTCGGTTATAACATGATTGCATGTGCGTATAGGAAATGCCAAATGAATTACCTTTAACAAGTCAGATACAGCTATGCCCCCAAAATATGGTCCAAAATATTTTGCTCCATCCTTTTTTAGTCGGCGCACTACTTCAATTTTTGGAAAAGGTTCTTTTAGGTTTATTCTTATATATGGATAACTTTTGCCATCTTTAAGCAAAATGTTATAGTATGGTTGATGTTTTTTTATTAAATTGCTCTCAAGTATAAGAGCATCTAACTCGCTGTTGGTGATAATATACTCAAAATCTGCAATTTTATCTACCATCGCCTGAACTTTTGGATGTTTTTGCGCGTTAAAAAAATATTGGCTAACACGGTTTTTTAATACTTTTGCTTTGCCAATATAAATAATGTCGCCATCAGCATTGCGCATTATATAAACACCACTGTTTTGTGGCAAGTTTTTTATCTTTTCTTGCAAATTCATATTTTAATTATACACTATTTTGCAAAATATCAAAATACATATAACAAAAAAATACCCATTATTGCAAAAGGTAGTCTACGCCATTTAGCATAACATCATTTACTGTTTTGTTGGCGATACTATAAAAAATAATTTTACCATCTCTTTGATCTTTTACTGCGCCAATACCTTTTAACAGTTTTAGTTGATGACTAACTGTGGTCTGATTGATACCTAAAGTGACAGAAATATCATTTACACACATTTCGCTAACGGCAAGTGCAGACAATATTTTTAGCCTTGTGCTATCCGAAAAAATACTAAAAAAATCTGCCAATTGTTGCAAAACTTTATTTTCTGGCATATAATACTGCAAGTTTTGTAGAGTTTTTTGATCCAAATTCATTATCTTTGCATTAGACATAAATATCCCCCTGGTTAAACAAAATTGTTTTATAGACAATTTTATTATACAAAAACCAATATAGTTATAACTAATCAAAGATCAATCATATTTTGACAAAAAGCCACTATTTAACCTATATTTTGTTTGTTTTTGGAGGATAGTTTTAATGGATTATACAATGTACATTATTTTGGTATTGCTTATTTCTATTTTTACAAGCGCTACCGACACAGACCTTAATACTAACACAAACTTTTTGTTATTGTTATTGCTTGCTCTTATGGGTTCTGGCAACAACCAATGCAACACATGCAACCCTTGCAATAGCTGCAATTCTTGCGGTTGCTCTAACAGATTGTTTTAATATACATACGAAAAAAAACAAAGAATTTAATTTTATGACTAAAAAAAGAGTCGGGATACTACCACCCAACTCTTTTTTTATTAAAAGTTTTGTTATTAAAAAGTTTTTAACATAAAAAAGAGAATATTAAAAAATATTCTCTTAAAATTTGTATAGCTATAAAGCAACTTATTACAAAGTCACAAGACCCAACTTATTATAAACATCTTTTATCTTTTTACTAGCAACAGCTTGTGCTTTTTGAGCACCTTGCATTGCTATTTTTTCTAGATATGCTCTATCGTTTTTAAGTTGTTTCATGCGTTCTCTAACTGGGCTTAATACTTCTATAACAGCTTCGGCTGTTTGAGTTTTTAGATCGCCATAACCACAACCAGCAAAGTGTTCTTCTGCTTGTTTGATAGTTATATTTTTCATAGTAGCATAAATTGTTAACAAGTTAGAAACGCCTGGTTTTTCTTCGCTAAATTTAATTTGATTGTCACTATCTGTCACAGCTCTCTTAAATTTTTTGCGTATAACATCATCTTCGTCTTCAATATAGATAACATCGTTATCATTATCTCCAGATTTTGCCATCTTTTTGGTAGGATTTAATAAACCCATAATTTTGGCACCACTTTGTTGCATTATACCTTCTGGTATGACAAAAGTTTCGCCATACTTTTTGTTAAAGCGCATAGCAACATCTCTACAAATCTCTACATGTTGCAATTGGTCTTTACCAACAGGCACATAGTTGGCACCATATAGCAAAATATCTGCAGCCATAAGCATAGGATAAGCAAACAAGCCAACACTAATTTTTTCTTTATTTTTTGCAACAGCATCTTTGTATTGAGTCATACGGCTAGCTTCGCCCATATATGTTTGACAATTCATAATCCAACCAAGTTCTGCATGCTCTTTTACATGAGATTGCACATACAAAACACTCTTTTCTGGATCGATACCGCACGCCATAAATGTAGCTATCTGGCTATAAATATTATCATTTAGCTCTTGTCTATCCATATCAATAGTTAACGAATGCAAATCTGCAACGCAAAAATAGCAATCGTATTTGTCTTGAAGTTCTGTCCACAATTTTATAGCACCTATGTAGTTGCCCAAAGTAAGTTTGCCAGTAGGTTTAGTTGCGCTATAAACAATTTTGTTTGCCATAAAAAGTCCCTTTTTTATAATAAAATTTTACCCTATAAGTATAGTCTAACAAAACAAATATGTCTACTTTTTTTGTCAAAATAAAAAAAAGTCGTGATAAACACGACTTTTTTGATAATCTACTAAAATTATTCGATGATTGTAGCAACAACACCTGAACCAACTGTTCTACCACCTTCACGGATAGCGAAACGAAGACCTTGTTCGATAGCGATTGGGGTGATTAGGTTGATTGTCATGCTGATGTTATCACCAGGCATTACCATTTCTACGCCTTTTGGAAGGTCGATAGTACCAGTAACGTCTGTAGTACGGAAGTAGAATTGTGGACGGTAACCGTTAAAGAATGGAGTATGACGACCACCTTCTTCTTTCTTCAATACGTAAACTTCTGCAGTAAATTTAGTGTGAGGTTTGATTGTTGCAGGTTTAGCAAGAACTTGACCTCTTTCGATTTCTGTTCTTTGGATACCACGAAGAAGTACACCAATGTTATCACCAGCTTGAGCTTGGTCAAGAAGTTTTCTGAACATTTCAACGCCAGTAACAACTGTTTGTTTACCATTACCGCTCATACCAACGATTTCTACAGTATCACCAACTTTAACGATACCACGTTCTACTCTACCAGTAGCAACTGTACCACGACCAGTGATTGTAAATACGTCTTCAACTGGCATCAAGAATGGTTGATCAGTTGCACGTTGTGGTTCTGGGATAAATGAGTCAACAGCGTTAAGAAGTTCTTCGATGCATGCGCATGCAGCGTCATCAGCTTTACCAGCTTGAGCAGCTTCAAGAGCTTTAAGAGCTGAACCTTTAACGATTGGAGTTGCATCTCCAGGGAAACCATATTCAGTAAGAAGATCTCTGATTTCCATTTCTACTAGATCAAGAAGTTCTGGATCATCTACTTGGTCAACTTTGTTCATAAATACTACGATGTATGGAACACCTACTTGACGAGCAAGAAGAATGTGTTCTCTTGTTTGAGGCATTGGGCCGTCAGTAGCAGCAACAACAAGGATAGCGCCGTCCATTTGAGCAGCACCAGTGATCATGTTTTTAACATAGTCAGCGTGTCCTGGGCAGTCAACGTGAGCGTAGTGACGATTTGCTGTTTGGTATTCAACGTGTGAAGTGTTGATTGTGATACCTCTAGCTCTTTCTTCTGGAGCTTTGTCGATATCTTCATATTTCATTTGTTCTGCAAAACCTTTTGCAGCTGACCACATAGTGATTGCAGCGGTCAAAGTAGTTTTACCATGGTCAACGTGGCCGATAGTACCAATGTTGATATGTGGCTTGCTTCTATCAAATTTAGCTTTTGCCATAATTTTTTAATCCTCCTAAAAATAGATAAGTTATTAACTATTGTTAATCTAAAATAGTTTGTTTAACAAAAGTATTATACCAAAATATAAAACTTTTGCAAACAATTTTTATATATTTATTTTGTCAAATATTAGACTATTTCTTTGCTCTGTCGCCGATAATCTTATCTGCAACAAATTTTGGAACTTCTGCATAGTGTGAGAATTCCATATTGAAGTTACCTCTACCTTGTGTGCTAGAACGCAAATCAGTAGCATAACCAAACATTTCTGATAGTGGAACTTCTGCATTGATGATTTGACCACCAGGAACTGTTTCTGTACCTTGTAGCATACCACGGCGGCTTGTTAGGTTACCCATAACATTGCCTAGGTATTCGTCTGGTAGTTCTACTTGAACCTTCATGATAGGTTCTAGGATAACTGGATCAGCATTTTTAGCAGCTTCTTTGAAAGCCATAGAACCAGCGATCTTAAATGCCATTTCTGAAGAGTCAACATCGTGGTAAGAACCATCAAATAATGTTACTTTGAAGTCAACTGTTTCGTAACCAGCTAGGATACCATTTTGTTTAGCTTCAATAATACCATTGTTGATTGGTTGGATATATTCTTTTGGTATAGCACCACCGACGATTTTGTCTTCGAAGTCATAACCTTTACCTCTTTCAAGTGGTTCCATAGTAATCCAGCAGTGACCATATTGACCTTTACCACCAGATTGACGAATATATTTACCTTCAGCTTTAACAGCTTTACGGATAGTTTCGCGGTAGCTAACTTGTGGACGACCAACATTAACATCAACCTTAAATTCGCGTCTCAAACGGTCAACGATAATGTCTAGGTGCAACTCACCCATACCAGCGATAATTGTTTGACCAGTTTCTTGGTCAGTGTATGTTTTGAAAGTTGGGTCTTCTTCGGCAAGCTTAATAAGAGCATTTACCATTTTTTCTTGAGCTAGTTTTGTAGCAGGTTCTACTGCAACTTTGATAACTGGATCAGGGAATTCCATACTTTCTAGAACAACAGGTTTACTTTCTGCGCAAAGTGTATCACCAGTAGTTGTATCTTTTAGACCAACGATAGCTGCGATATCACCAGCGTATAGTTCACTAACATCTTCACGGTTGTTAGCGTGCATCTTTAGAAGACGACCGATTCTTTCTTTAGAATCTTTTGTAGAGTTGTAAACATAAGAACCAGCTTCTAATTTACCGCTATAAACACGGAAGAATGTGATTTTACCAACATAAGGGTCAGTAGCAACTTTGAACGCAAGACCAGCAAATGGTGCGTTGTCGCTAGATTCTCTAACTTCTTCTTTATCAGAGCCAGGAATAGTACCTTTGATAGCTTCAACATCTGTAGGTGCAGGCATATAATCTACGATTGCATCTAGAAGTTTTTGAACACCTTTGTTTTTGAATGAAGTACCGCAAGTAACTGGAGTCATCTTAAGAGCTAGAGTTGCTGTACGGATACCTTTTTTGATTTCTTCAACAGTAAGTTCTTCACCGTTAAAGTATTTTTCAAGCAATGCATCATCAGTTTCTGCAACATGCTCGATAAGTTCGTTACGATATTGAGTAGCGATATCCATCATATCAGCTGGGATATCAGTTACATCAAATTCTTTACCCATATCATCTTTGTAGATAGTAGCGTTCATTTCTACAAGGTCGATAACGCCCTTGAATGTATTTGATTCGCCAATAGGTAATTGAATAGGAACGGCATTAGCTTTTAGACGCTCTTTCATCATCTTAACAGCACGGAAGAAGTTTGCGTCGTTAATGTCCATCTTATTAACATAAGCCATTCTTGGAACTTTGTATTTGTTAGCTTGACGCCATACTGTTTCTGATTGAGGTTGAACACCACCACGAGCACAGAAAACTGCAACAGCACCGTCAAGAACTTTTAGACTACGCTCAACTTCAACAGTAAAGTCAACGTGTCCAGGGGTATCGATAATATTGATTGTATGGTCTTTCCAACGGCAAGTTGTACAAGCACTAGTGATTGTTATACCTCTTTCTTGCTCTTGAACCATCCAGTCCATAGTAGCACTACCATCGTGAGTTTCACCAATTTTGTGATTACGACCGGTATAGTACAAAATTCTTTCAGTTGTGGTTGTTTTACCAGCGTCGATGTGAGCCATAATACCAATATTTCTATATTTTTCCAATGGATATTGTCTTGGCATTTTGTATAAACTCCTTTATAAATTTTACCACTTGTAATGTGCGAAAGCTTTGTTAGCTTCTGCCATTCTGTGCATTTCTTCTTTACGTTTAACAGCGCCACCAGCGTTGTTGTAAGCATCAAGAAGTTCTGATGCTAATTTTTTGTTCATTTCTTTGTCACCACCGCGTTTTCTTGCAAACATTACAAGCCAACGGATAGCAAGAGTTTGACGACGGTCTGGTCTAATTTCCATAGGAACTTGGTAAGTAGCACCACCAACACGTCTAGCTTTTGTCTCTAAAACTGGTTTGATGTTCTCAATAGCTTGAGTAAAGATAACCATAGGTTCTTCGCCAGTTTTTTCTTTTAATATATTAAAAGCATCGTATACGATGTTTTGAGCAATACCTCTTTTACCATCCAACATAACTTGATTGATAAGTTTTGTAACAACAGTTGAGTTGTAGATTGGATCTGGTAAAACTTCTCTTTTTACAGAACACTTTCTTCTTGGCATTATTTCGGTCCTCCTTATTAAAAATTACAATGATTATTCATCCAAATAATAACTATTATTTAGGCTTTTTAGCGCCATATTTAGATCTTGATTGTCTACGTTTAGCAACACCAGCAGTATCTAATGTACCACGAACGATGTGATAACGAACACCTGGTAAGTCTTTAACTTTACCACCACGAATCAATACAACACTGTGTTCTTGAAGGTTGTGACCTTCACCAGGAATGTAGGTTGTACCTTCTTGACCAGAAGATAGACGAACTCTTGCAATTTTACGAAGAGCAGAGTTTGGTTTCTTTGGAGAAGTAGTTGTAACATTTAGACATACACCACGCTTTTGTGGAGATTGTTCCAAAATAGGTGATTGAGACTTCTTAACTATCTTCTTTCTTCCTGACCTAACTAATTGATTTATTGTAGGCATGATATTTCCTCCTTATAAGAATGGATGAATTTACCGTTGCAACCCTGCAGGAAAATTCATTTGCACAGATATTTGTGCTATTTTACAAGACCAACGACAGCACAGTCCACATCAATGTGGCACAATTTGCCAAGATCAAATTTGGTAAAAGCTCTAACCATTGGAATGTGATGTTTAGCGCACTCATCTTTAATCTTTTCAAATAGTACTTCGTCAATATTGTTGGCAACAATTACTTTTGTAACTGCACCGTTTATAATAGCCTTTAAAACTTGACGCGTTCCGATAAGTTTTGAAGAGTTATTAACTAAATTGATTAAATCTTTTTCTTGTGCTTTTTGCATGTTAAAAGATTTCCTTTTATATCACAAAATTATACTAGCCCAAATTCCGAGCATAATTGTATATTTTATGACACCGTCAATTTTAACAAATAAACTATAGTTTGTCAATATATTTATATAAAATAATTGTGGTTATTTTTAACATTTTTTTTGCTATAAAAAATGCCCTATATCCTACTAAAATAAAGAGATTTTTGCCAAATAATATTTTGATAAAACTTTGCTAAAAAGTGGTAGTTATTTTGACATATATTTTTACCAAAATAATCAACAAAAAAACACCCAAAATTAGGGTGTTTTTATAAACATAATTAATTGCTTTTTCGGTGATATTGAGTTTCTTTTTTACCCTCGGCAATGTCAAATACATCGCTCAATGCTAGGCGCACAATTTCGTTATAACTGTCACTATAAAAAGCATGTTTTTTTGAGAAGAAAACCTTAACCCAATTGTCAAGATCTATAAACTCCATAGCATCTACTGTGCGTTGCTCTACAAACTTTTTGCAAGGCACTGCATTGTACTTAATAAAGTATATATAATATATTTCTTTTTCTTTATGATTGACAAATATTCTTGGGGTGTAAACACATCTATTTTCGTCTTGGTTATTATCTTCTAACTTTAGTGTTTGCTCTGTACATTCCTTAAAAACACGGCATACAGCTTGCAAATAAGTTTCGTCTTTTTCTACTTCATCTTGTATAGCGATGTCGTACAACAATTTATTTTTTTTGGCCAAAATGCTATTGCGTTTGGTCAAAACATTATTGTTGTTTATAAGAAAAATTTGAACATAATTTTTATATTCGCTTTGGTCAGTTTGTCCGTTTTTTATGGGTTTTTTATGCAAAATATTATTCAAGTGTCCAGCAAAATCCATATCATGTACCTCGTGTGTATTTATCAAAAAAAGGGCAAATGCTTGCCTGCACCGCCCTTAAAAATGTTTTATTTGTCATTTATCATCTTAAATTCGGCATCAATAAGCAACACTATATCATTTTTATGTATAGCAGCCGACTCTAAATAAGTTCTTGGTTGTTCTTGAACTTCATCATACATCTTGATAGAAAGTTTGATATACTCTCTTAACAAGCGTTTCGCAGTTAAAAAAGCATCTTCTATTGTGCTCTCACTACAAAATATATTAACATCATCAAAAGCCACTACATAAGTGTCATTTTCTTGGTCTTTATAAAAAACTGCAGGATAAACAAAATGCATTTTAACTTCTCCACATACTATATTACATTATAAATATAACACAAAGGTAGAACTTTTGTAAAACAAAACAACAACATTTTTAGAAAAAAAATAATAATTCTATTTTACATAAAACAACAAAAAAACCACCTATATAGGTGGTTTTTATATAACAAATTACATACCTTGAACAGCGTCATCTTCAAATTTGCGAGCAGAAGCATGTTCTACTGTAGCTGCTTGTTTACCAAGCATTGCACCTTCTTCTTGGGTGCTTGCAGCGCTTCTTTTGCCTGCAAAGAATTGAGCTAAAACTTCTGTAGAAGTTCCATCGGTAACTACTATTTGTCCATCAACAATATCATATCTAAAATCTTTTGCCATAACAATCTCTCCTTTTAACTTTAATAAAAGTTATAGCGATTTTTTAATAAAATAAGGTGTTAACCTTTATTTATGTATGCCTTATAATAGCACACTTTTTAACATTTGTAAATACCTATTTTGAAAAAAGTTTAATAATTTTTTAAGTTTTTATTTTTAGCTATAATCCCCTAAAAATCTAGGTTATAAAATATTTTGCCTAACATAATTTTTACCTATTTTTAACAAAAATCTAGATACCAAAATAATATAATTTTAATAAAAAAAGCAAGGTATAAAACCTTGCTTTTATTTATTATTCTTCATCTTCAAAAGATTGCTCTTCTAGAGTTTGGATTGTTTCTTCATAAACATTATCTTCGGCTTTATTTTCTACTGGGAAGATATTGCGATATTGACGCATACCAGTACCAGCAGGAATCATTTTACCAATGATAACATTTTCTTTAATACCAATCAATGGATCAACTTTACCCTTAATAGCAGCTTCGGTAAGAACGCTTGATGTTTCTTGGAAGGAAGCAGCTGATAAGAATGACTCTGTAGATAGAGATGCTTTTGTGATACCAAGAAGAACACGCTTTGCATCTGCAGGCATGCCACCAGCAGCCAAAACTTTGTCGTTAGCTTCTTCATATCTTCTAATGTCTACCATATCGCCTGGCAACAAGTCTGTGTCACCTGGATTTTCGATCTTAACTTTCTTTAACATTTGACGAATGATAATTTCAACGTGTTTTGAGTTAATACGAACATCTTGTAAACGATATACTTCAAGAACTTCTTTTAGAAGATATTCTTGAACACCCTTTAGACCTCTTACTCTCAAGATGTCATTAGGATAGATAGAACCGCTTGTTAAGCATTGACCAACCTCTACAACATCACCACTCTTAACTGCAAGAACGGTCTTGTTCTTTGGAGGGGTCATATATTCTATATCACCATCGCTAGAGAATACAGTAATTTTGTATCTTTCGCCAGCTTCTTCGATTTTGATTTTACCAGAAACTTCACTGATAATTGCTTCACCTTTAGGTCTGCGTGCTTCAAAAATTTCTTCAACACGAGGAAGACCTTTTGTGATATCGGCAGCAGATGCAACACCACCAGTGTGGAAGGTTCTCATTGTCAACTGAGTACCTGGCTCACCGATAGATTGAGCTGCGATAATACCAACAGCTTCACCCACATCAACCATCTTGTTGTTAGCCATATTTCTACCATAACATTTTGCACAAACGCCATGTTTTGACTTACAAGTAAGAGCTGTACGGATGTTAACTTTTGTGATACCACAGTCAACAATTTCTTTTGCCATTTTTGGAGTAATCATCTCATTTGCAGGGCAAATAAGTTCTTTTGTTTTGATATTGTAGATATTATCTACGCTAACACGACCAGAGATGCGATCTTCTAGTTTTTCGATAACAGTTCCGTCTTCAACGATATCGTATACTTCCATACCTTTTGGTTTTTCACCATTTGTAGCAAAGCAGTCTTCTTCGTTGACAACAACATCTTGAGCTACGTCAACCAAACGACGGGTTAAGTAACCAGAGTCAGCTGTTTTTAGCGCTGTATCGGCAAGACCTTTACGACCACCACGGCTTGATAGGAAGTAGTCAATTGGTGTCAAACCACTTCTAAAGCAAGCTTTAACTGGGATGTCTATTTTTTGACCAGATGCACTCGCCATAACACCACGCATACCACACAATTGGTTGATTTGTCCTGGGTTACCACGCGCACCAGATATAGCCATCATTTTGATTGGGTTTAGATTGCCCAAGTTTTTCAAAACGGCATCTTTAACTTTGTTAGTAGTTTCGTTCCAAATAGCAACGTTTTTAGAAACTTTTTCGTCTAGAGACATCATACCACGACGGTATGCTTTTTCGTTTTCTAAAACTTTAGCATCAGCTTCGGCAACTAATTGTGCTTTTTCTGGTGGTTCTTGCATATCAAACACATTAACGGTGATAGCACCAAGTGTAGAATATTTGAAACCTAGAGCTTTGATTTTGTCTAGCATAACAACAGTTTTTGTAGAACCAAACTTGTCATAAATCGCAGAAACGATGTTGCCTAGTTCTTTTTTACCAACAGTAGAATCTACTTCATATTTTAGAGCATTTTCTCTCTTGGTTCTGTCAACCATGCCTGCATCTTGAGGGATACAACGGTTGAACAAAATTCTACCAACTGTGGTTGGAACTCTGCCTGTAATAGTTTCGCCTTCGAATTGGGCAGTTTTTCTTACATAAATTTTTGATTGTAATTCTAGGTTCTTTGTTTGATAAGCCATAATAGCTTCATCTTCGTCACGATAGCAGCTGCCTTCGTTTAGAGAACCTGGTTTTTCGATGGTCATATAATAACAACCAATGACGATATCCTGTTGAGGAGTCATAACTGGTTTACCATCGGCTGGTTTTAGTACATTGTTAGAAGCAAGCATAATCATACGAGCTTCTGTTCTAGCTTCGATAGATAGAGGTACGTGAATTGGCATTTGGTCACCGTCGAAGTCGGCGTTAAAGCCTACGCAGACAAGTGGGTGAAGTTTGATAGCTCTACCCTCAACCAAAACTGGTTCGAACGCTTGAATACCTAGTCTGTGCAATGTAGGAGCACGGTTAAGTAGTACTGGGTGATCTTTGATAACTTCGTCAAGAACATCCCAAACTATAGGTTTTTCTCTCTCTATGATGCGTTTTGCAGATTTAATGTTGTAAGATTGGTTATCTTCAACAAGTTTTTTCATAATAAATGGTTTGAACAATTCAAGAGCCATTTCTTTAGGTAGACCACATTGATAAATCTTAAGTTCTGGACCTACAACGATAACAGAACGACCAGAGTAGTCAACACGCTTACCTAGCAAGTTTTGACGGAAACGACCTTGTTTACCACGAAGCATAGCTGTCAAGCTCTTTAGGTCTCTAGCTTTAGGACCTTGAATAGCTTTACCTCTCTTACCGTTATCAAATAGCGCGTCAACAGCTTCTTGAAGCATACGCTTTTCGTTGCGGATAATAACTTCTGGAGCACCAAGTTCAAACAACTTTTTCAAACGATTGTTACGGTTGATAACACGACGATACAAATCGTTTAGGTCGCTGGTAGCATATCTACCACCATCAAGTTGAACCATTGGTCTTAACTCTGGAGGAAGAACTGGAACAACATCCATGATCATCCATTCAGGTTTATTACCACTCTTTAAGAAAGCTTCTACACTTTCTAGTCTCTTAATAGCTTTTAATCTCTTTTGACCTTTTGCAGTTTTGATGATTTCTTTTAATTCTTCATCATCTTTTTCTAGGTCAATAGCTTTAAGCAATTCTTTGATTGCTTCTGCACCCATACCTACTCTTGGTGCATTGTCATAGCCATATTCTTCTACGCTATCTCTGTATTCTTTATCAGTGATAACTTGTTTGTATTGGAATATAGTCTTTTTAGGATCAAGAACTATGTAGTTAACATAGTACAAAACTTGTTCTAATGCTTTAGGGGTAATATCAAGGATAGTACCTATTCTTGAAGGAACACCTCTAAAGAACCAAATATGAGAAACAGGAGTAGCAAGTTCGATGTGACCCATACGCTCACGACGAACTTTTGAGTGTGTTACTTCAACACCACACTTGTCACAAACTACGCCTTTGTAGCGTATGCGTTTGTATTTTCCGCAGTGACATTCCCAGTTTTTTCTAGGTCCAAAAATTCTTTCGCAGAATAGACCATCTCTTTCTGGTTTTTGAGTACGATAGTTGATAGTTTCAGGTTTTGTAACTTCACCATAACTCCATTCTCTAATTTTTTCTGGTGAAGCAATACCTATTCTCATAGAATCGAAATTATTTAATTCAAACATCTATATATCTCTCCTATTCATCAAAGTCGTCAAACAAACTGCTTTCGTCAAAGTTGTCAAACATATCATCTTGTTCGGCTAGTTGTTCTTGTTCTGTAGTAATATCAGTAGGCTCGTTATCAAGTTCAAGCTCTACCTCTTCTGGAACATCCTTGTTAGCCTTTGTCATTAGAGGTACAGATTCTAACTCGTCGTTAGAAAGTTCACTCAAAGACACCTCTTGTTTTTGTTCATTTAAGATTCTTATATCAAGACCCAAACTTTGGAATTCTTTGATTAACACTTTGAATGATTCAGGTATACCAGGCTCTGCAATAGGATAACCTTTTACGATAGCTTCGTAAGTTTTGTTACGGCCTATAACATCGTCTGATTTTACAGTAAGCATTTCTTGAAGTAATCTTGAAGCACCATAAGCTTCTAATGCCCATACTTCCATTTCACCAAATCTTTGGCCACCAAACATAGCTTTACCGCCAAGAGGTTGTTGAGTGACAACAGAGTAAGGACCAGTAGAACGAGCGTGCATTTTTGAGTCAACCATGTGGTCAAGCTTAATCATGTACATAACACCGACAGTTACACGGTTTTCGAATGGTTCACCTGTTCTACCATCATATACAGTCATCTTACCGTCTACGCCGTCAAATCCGTCATCACCGTAGTAAGCATCGATTTGAGGTTTGTATTCTGTAAGAAGATTCATAATATCTTTTTCGTTTGCGCAGTCAAATACTGGTACTGCAACTTTCCAGTCAAGTGCAAGAGCAACTTTACCAAGCAATACTTCCAAAACCTGACCTACGTTCATACGGCTAGGGATACCTAGTGGGTTAAGAACGATATCAACTGGACGACCGTTTGGTAAGAATGGCATATCTGCTTCTGGCAATACGCGGCTAACAACACCTTTGTTACCGTGACGACCAGCCATCTTATCGCCGACTGACATTTTACGCTTTTGAGCAATGAAAACTTTTACCATAGTGTTAACACCAGGTTCTAGTTCGTCTTTGTTTTTACGAGTAAATACTTGAACATCTACTACTACACCAGCATGTCCGTGTTGAACACGAAGTGAAGTATCTCTTACTTCTCTAGCTTTTTCGCCAAAGATAGCACGAAGAAGTCTTTCTTCTGGGGTTAATTCGGTTTCGCCCTTTGGTGTAACCTTACCAACAAGGATATCACCTGCTCTAACATAAGCACCAACACGAATAATACCATTTTCGTCCAAGTTTTTAAGTGCATCTTCACCAAGGTTAGGGATATCACGAGTGATTTCTTCATCACCTAGTTTTGTAGCTCTAGCTTTGGTATCTTCTACTTTAAGAGTGATAGAAGTTAAGATGTCTTCTTTAGAAATTCTTTCAGAAATCAAGATAGCGTCTTCGTAGTTATAACCTTCCCAGTTCATATATGCGATAAGCATATTTTTACCTAAAGCAAGTTCGCCATCTTTTGTTGAGAAACCATCAGCAAGTGTGTCGCCTTTTTCTACTCTTTGGTTTTTAACAACAGCAGGTTTTTGGTTAACACAAGTGTCTTGGTTAGTTTTTGCAAATTTGATTAGTTTGTATGTATCTGTTTCGCCATCATCGTTTTTAACACGAATTTCGGTAGAAGATACATATGATACAAAACCAGCATTTTTAGCAAGAATCATACAACCACTGTCGTGAGCGATTTTATGTTCCATACCAGTACCAATTAATGGAGCGTCAGTTTTGATTAGAGGAACAGCTTGTCGTTGCATGTTAGAACCCATCATCGCACGGGCTGTATCGTCGTTGGCGATAAATGGAATCAAGCAAGTAGCTGCAGAAATAAATTGTCTTGGGCTAACATCGACATAGTCAATCATAGAGTTAGGAACTTCTACAACTGTGTCTCTGTATCTACAAATAACACGAGGATTGATAAACTTGTTGTTTTCGTCAAGAGGTTCTACTGCTTGAGCAACATAGTTGTTTTCTTCTTCGTCTGCCATTAGGTATACAACTTTGTCAGTTACTACACCTTTTTGTTTATCTACAATTCTGTATGGTGATAGTAAGAAACCATACTCATTAATTTTTGCATAAGTTGCAACGCTGTTGATAAGACCGATACCTTGACCTTCTGGGGTTTCAAGGGCACATATTCTACCATAGTGGCTATAGTGAATATCACGAACTTCGGCAGTTGCTCTTTCTTTCTTAACACCGCCAGGGCCTACAGCAGAAATTTTACGCTTTTGAGTAAGCTCACTGATAGGGTTAACTTGGTCCATAAGTTGTGACAATTGTGAACTTGCCAAGAAGTCTTTTAGCGCTTTGTTAATAGGTCTAGCATTAATAACTGATGATGGGTTGACAGTAGTAAGGTCTTGTGCTTGCAAAGTCTCACGAATAACACCAGCAAGTTTGTTAACACCACTACGGAAAGCACCAGCCATCAACTCGCCAACAGAAGCTATACGACGGTTAGCAAGGTGGTCGATATTGTCAATGCTGCCAATACCATTGTTAAGTCCCAAATGATAACTAATAGTTGCATAAATATCATCCATAGTTAGTTGGAAACTCATAAGTTGTTTAGCATTTTCTCTAATAGCATCTTCTCTTTCTTCTTGAGTTTTGAACTCTTTTAGAAGTTTTGTTAGAGTTGGATAGTGAACCATCTCATTGATGCCAAGTTCTTCTTCATTGCATGCAAAAACATCAGACAATCTAACTCTAGCATTGCCCAATACTTTGTGACCAACAAAATCAGAGCCATCCATTAAGAAAGCACCTTTTGTTGTTTTTGCTCTTACCCAAACTTCGTTAATACCAGCAGCTTGAATCTTTTTAGCTACTTCGCTAGTGATTGTTTCGCCAGCTTTAACAAAAGTTGTTCTGCCAGATACTACATCTTTGAATGCAACTTGGTTAGTGATACGAGTTGCAATGCTTAATTTTTTGTCAAGTTTATAACGACCAACACGGTTTAGATTGTAATATTGGTGTGTAAAGAACAAATTATTAATATAGTTGTGTGTTGCTTCTGCAGAAGGTATTTCTGATGGACGCATTTTTCTAGAAAGCTCAATCAAAGCTTCTTCTTGAGTTTGTTGAGGTTCTTTTTCTAGAGTGTTAAGAATAAGTGGATCATTGCCAAACAAATCAGCAATTTGTTTAGAATCCAAACCAAAACACTTTAAGAATACGC
The DNA here is from genome assembly GCA_045651685.1 of Clostridia bacterium. GTDB lineage: Bacteria > Bacillota > Clostridia > Christensenellales > UBA1242 > CAKVLS01. The sequence goes on from JAZRSV010000018.1 coordinate 17,985, forward strand.
CAAGAGATACTTTGCTACTTCTGTCAACAACGATTTTTAAGAAATCATTAGCATTTTGTTCTACTTCGATCCAAGTACCACGAGTTGGTATGATTGTACCATTAAACAACCATTTACCAGTTTTATCTTGAACTGTGTCAAAATAAACACTTGGAGAACGAACGATTTGGCTAACTACAACACGTTGTATACCATTAAAAATGAAAGAGCCCTCATCGGTCATTAGAGGTACATCTCCCAAGAATACTTCTTGCTCGATAACTTCTCCATCTTCCTTTCTAACAAGTCTTACTCTAGCTTTCAATGCAACTGAGTATGTTACACCTTTACGCATACACTCTTCACGAGTATATTTGCTAGTTGGATCTAGTGTGTAATTTACAAAATAAATTTCGGCTTTTCCACTATAATCAGTAATAGGTG
>JAZRSV010000019.1:0-104353 GCA_045651685.1 Clostridia bacterium
GGAATATTGCACAATGGGGGAAACCCTGATGCAGCGACGCCGCGTGAGTGAAGAAGTATTTCGGTATGTAAAGCTCTATCAGCAGGGAAGAAAATGACGGTACCTGACTAAGAAGCACCGGCTAAATACGTGCCAGCAGCCCCGGTAATACGTATGGTGCAAGCGTTATCCGCATTTACTGGGTGTAAAGGGTGCGTAGGCGGCATGGCAAGTCAGAAGTGAAAGCCCGGGGCTCAACCCCGGTAGTGCTTTTGAAACTGCTGAGCTGGAGTACGGGAGAGGTAAGCGGAATTCCTAGTGTAGCGGTGAAATGCGTAGATATTAGGAGGAACACCAGTGGCGAAGGCGGCTTACTGGACCGTAACTGACGCTGAGGCACGAAAGCGTGGGGAGCAAACAGGATTAGATACCCTGGTAGTCCACGCTGTAAACGATGAATACTAGGTGTCGGGGCCGCAGAGGCTCCGGTGCCGTCGCAAACGCAGTAAGTATTCCACCTGGGGAGTACGTTCGCAAGAATGAAACTCAAAGGAATTGACGGGGACCCGCACAAGCGGTGGAGCATGTGGTTTAATTCGAAGCAACGCGAAGAACCTTACCAAGTCTTGACATCCCGATGAAAGGTCCTTAACCGGATCCCCTCTTCGGAGCATCGGTGACAGGTGGTGCATGGTTGTCGTCAGCTCGTGTCGTGAGATGTTGGGTTAAGTCCCGCAACGAGCGCAACCCCTATCCTTAGTAGCCATCATTCAGTTGGGCACTCTAGGGAGACTGCCGTGGATAACACGGAGGAAGGTGGGGATGACGTCAAATCATCATGCCCCTTATGTCTTGGGCTACACACGTGCTACAATGGCTGGTAACAAAGTGACGCAGAACGGCGACGTCGAGCAAATCACAAAAACCCAGTCCCAGTTCGGATTGTAGTCTGCAACTCGACTACATGAAGCTGGAATCGCTAGTAATCGCGAATCAGAATGTCGCGGTGAATACGTTCCCGGGCCTTGTACACACCGCCCGTCACACCATGGGAGTTGGAAGCACCCGAAGTCGGTGACCTAACCGTAAGGAAGGAGCCGCCGAAGGTGAAGCCAGTGACTGGGGTGAAGTCGTAACAAGGTAGCCGTATCAGAAGGTGCGGCTGGATCACCTCCTTTTAAAGAGAAGTGAAGTCGACGAAGTTAAACATTAGTTTAACAGGTATACAGTTTGTTAAAGAATTAGCAAACAGAAAAAATTAATTCTAACAACCCGAACTTAACTATTAAATAATGGAATATTAAAAGACCAATCGTAAGATTGGTCTTTTTTTTGTCTTTTTCAAAAAAACTTGACTTGCTAACTCATGCAGTGCTATACTTTTTTTAATAATAAAAGGAGTTTATTATATGAAAAGATCATTAACTTTTGCAATGGCCATTATTGCAACTGTGTTTTTTGCTTTAGATAGTATATTCGAACTAATAGGAGTGGTTCTTTTGATAGACTACTTTGAAGAAGCTGCCATTTTCTTAATATTAATACTTGCTATTATAATAGCTACATTAGTGTTTAACATTTTGATGATACCTATAGCCAACAAGCCTTGTCTTGTATATGCAAAAAAGAAAGGTATAATTATAACTGCAATTGTATTTAACTTTTTATCAGCTCTTTTAGCTGTTATTTCGATATTGGCTGTAGGCATATATGCGTTCTCTGTTATAACTGCAATAATATTAATAGTTGGTGTGTTTGCAGGTGTAATTTATTGTGTTGATTTAGCAAACGAAAAAGACAATGCCGCTCCAATACAAACAACCGAATCTCAACCAATAACACAAAGTACAGGTATAACTTTGCAAGCTAGATTAGCAACTTTAGAAAGCATGAAAGCTCAAGGTTTGGTTAGTGAAACAGAATATAAAGAAATTAAGAAAATTTATCTTTCAAAAGAAATGGAAAAGTAAGGCAAAGCCTTACTTTTTTTATTTTTATATGCTTTTTGATTGTCGAAATTTGTCGAGTTTTATATAATTAACTCATGAAAACAAAACTAATTATGTGGATATCTATTATAGTTTCTGTGGTCACAATTGCAGTTTGTGTGGTTGTGGGTTTTGTTTTGCCTAAAGAAAAAGATAAGTATTATTTGTACTTTGTACAAGATAAAATTAATTTTGACCTTTATGACGAGTTAGATTTGTCACAAATACAACTAAATAGCAACATTTTGGATCTTTCGGGCATTGTTTATGCTACTAATGGTGTAGTAAAAATTGTGGATAACAAACTCGTGGCAGACCATGTTGGTAGTGACAAGTTAACATGTAGTATAACTTTTAAGAACAAAGTATACAAAGATGTTTTGGACTTGCAAGTTAGCTTTGACGATGTGGATAGTGTGTTAAAAGTTTCTTTAGATGTTGGCAAATATAATGGTGAATATATGATGTATTTGCCAAACAAAAATTATACTCAAAATGATGTTGACAATGTTGCAAATATTAGCATAAACTTTTTGGACGACAACTTTGTTAGTTCGGCAACATATTATGTTGTAAGCAATCCTAGTAGCGACGATATTTTGTTTAATAACAAGCATGGTTTTGACAATGATATAATTGAGATAAATGACAATATTGTTAGAGCTGTTGGTGTAGGCAAAGCAGTATTAAAAGTGCATTTTAACGAGACAAATATTGACTATAATATCAGTATAATTGTTAACAAAATTAAGCCAATTGACATGATAGTTAATAGTGGCAATGACATACATTTGAACGGTATTGGTGGTACTTTTGATATAGTAAAACCTCAAATAACACCTGCATATGCAACTGTTTTGGACTACACTATAGAGATCGCAGATAGTAGCATAGTAAAGGTAGAAAATGGCGCTTTTGTAGCTCTAAAATCGGGGTTAACAACAGCAACTTTTGTGTGTGGAGACATAACAAAAACAGTTAATATAATAGTAGATAAAGCAATAACAAGTATTACTGCGACAACCCTTGGATCATGGGCAAATAACAGCTGTGTAGTGGTAGAATTTGCACTAAAAAGCAACCAAGAAACAGTGCCTGGAGATATAGGTATTGCCTACATTGTAGGTGGCGAACAAGTGCCTAGTGTTGATAGTATTGTTAGCTACGAAATTATGTACAATACGATTGAGTTTGAAGTAGGTGTTTTGACAGATTTTGTTATAAGAATATATTATGCAAATGATGCTACAATTTTCTATGATATTGTGGTGCAAGCAGCATAGTTTTGACTGGGTTTTGCCCAGTCTTTTTTATATATTTTTGATATAATTTGTAGGGGCAGTATTTTGTTATTTGTTTGACTTTTATTTTGCCTATATATATAATAAAAATATATAATTGTATCTTATGCGATTTGTAAAAATCGCACATACTATTTTAGGAGCAAATATGTTTAAGAGATTTCTAAAAATTTTTGGTCTTGCCCTAGGCGGCGTAGTTGTCGGTATCGCTTTGATTGTCGGCATTGCGTTTTTAGCAGGTGCTTTTAACGAAAAGATTGTAGAACCAACAGATATCGCTTTTGTACAGGTCGAAGAGATGACTTCTACTGCGATAGACTTGCGTGTCACTACAACTACCGAAGATGTCAACCGTACAAAGTTAACTTTGCAAGCAGAGCCAGCAGGCATTGTAAAATTGCCAGCAGTTGCTAACATCGGCGAAGACTTTATCGTTTGGCCAGAAAAAGATGCCGAAGGCAACAACATTGGTGGTCAAGTAACTATCACAGCAAGCTACAATGGTACATTGTATACTTCTTGCGTACTTAATATTGATGTGCCTGTAAAGAGTCTTACCGTAGATACCGAATATGCATCTTTGTCAAAAGGTGATAGCATTTCGTTTAATGCTATAGTATATCCAGAAAGAGCTTTGCGTCCTGGCAAACTAGATCAAGGTTATAGTTCTTTTGATAGAGAAAAAACCATTTATTATGTTTTGTATGACGAATATGGCCAACTAATGGATACTTCTTATGCATACTTTGCTGATGGTCCTAATAAATTGGGAAACATGGTAGCAACTACTAGAGATCCAAATGATCCAACTAGACCGGTTGTGACCCCAAGTACAGTTATAAGAACCGAAAAAGAATGCAACTTCTATCTAAAAGCATATATGCACAATACTTTTAGCCAAGAAGATAAATACAAAAATATCGAACTAGCTAATATGCCATTTAACAAAATGTTGGGTGGTGTATCTAGTACAAATGATACAAAAGGTCAACTTATTGTTGTTGCAGATGTTTATATCGACAGCATGACAGCAACATATGACCCTATCAATACATACTGGTTTGAACAATACAAACTTGTAGCTCGTAAAGATGGCAAGGCAGTTAATGGTTTTGATATGGATATCAAACTATTGCCAAAAGAGTCTACATCTGGTTATGACTATACAAGTCTAGACTATATGATAGACAATATCCAACTAGAGTGGGTATCTGGTGCAGAAGTTTCTGTAGTAAAAGATGCCGAACACTTTAAGGGTACAGATCCTTCTACATGGACATGGACAATTGTACCTACAGTATATTCTGACCAAGACACAACAGCTATGCTAAAAGCAAGTATAACATATCGCACACCAGATGGTGGCACAACAGCTACATCAGAGTGGAACTTTACTGTAAATATGCTTACTCGTCCAGTTAATAGCATTGTTGTAGATTATTACGGTCAAAACCAAATCGAACTAAACTCTGATTTGGATACCGAAAACTTTGTAGAATTGCAAAAAGATATGAAGACAACCATTACTAATGGTTTTACTAACAATACTTACAAGTACTTCAATATCATACCTGGCGCAGGTCAACCATATTCTACATTTAGTTTGTTAAAATTCTACCTACCAGAAACAACTTCTACAAAACCTACAAAAAATGGTATGTTGTATAAGTTTACTTTCGAAATCGAATTGCAAAGTTCAGAACAAACCTTTACAATCAACTTTACTGATGATGGTTCTTTGCAAGGATCTGTACTAAATTATTATGCTTGGACCGGTAGCGACTTTGCATCAGAGCCAGTACAAAGTGGTACAACCTTGACAGCTGGTAGATACAGAGTAGAAGGTATTTATACCAAAAACGATACTAGACCAGCTGGCGTTCAATTTACCAATGGTTCTGGTTCTAAAGAATATGAAGTTAAAAACTTAAAATACTACGAACAAGACGGCGATTCGTTTAGCATTTATCCATATGCAAAAATCGAAGGCGTAAGAGTTTATACCGAGTTTAATTCAGACACATTAGAGATTACTTCTAACTTGGCAAAAATCATGGTTGACGGTTATGGTTCTTTTGACCTAGGCGTTGCAGTTATGGTGACTACACAAGAAGGTACACCTGTTGTTGACGAAAATGGCGACTTTGTTATGTATTCTCGTGGTGTAGCAAAAGTAAAAGTTACTAACAGTGTAAAAGAAGTTAATGTTTCTATATCTGACAAGACTGGTGGTACAACTGGTATAGCTGGTGCATTTGAAACTAACGACCTAAAAGTTGACGAAAACGGTCAATATTATATTCAAATTCGCCCAACAGGCACTGGTGATGATCTAGTAGTTAATACAGAAGTATTAAGACAAGCTTATGAGTCAGGAGCCCTAAAGGCAATAATTAATGTAGTTAATCAACAATATGTTGACGAATTGGGACTTGTTATTAACAAAGATTCTATCATCGTAGGCGCTATCGAAGAAGACATCGTTAGCGGCAGCCTTGTTGGATACAAATTGTTAATAGATATCAGCAATGTATATACAATAGAATTAGAAGATGGTTCTAGAACAAAACTAGAATTTGACTTAGTAATTTCTGTTGAAGAAAGTTCTTTCGAATCTACACATCGCTTTACTGTAGTAGACAATGTTATAACAAAAGCTACTATCAAAATGTCAGAAACTGACACAACAAAACAAAAGAACTTGTATGCAGTAGGCATTACAGCTAGTGGTGTGACTTGGCACTCTGTAAAACAAGGTTCTACTCAAATCAATCCTGGCGATATGACATTTGTATTTACTGGTTTTAATGACAAAGTTATTAACGAAACACCTACTATTAACTTTGCTTCAAAAACAACTGGTTTTAACTTGTCTGGTTTAGTTTATATCGATCCAACTGAGAAAAAACTTGTAGTAAACAATGTACCATACTATGCAAATGGTGGTGCAGTGGTTGAAATTACACTACTATACAGTGGTGACACATCTATCAATAGCAGATATATAAGTGTTAACGGTACTTGCACCCTAACAACTTACGAAGATGCTATGGATGTTTATACACTTAACATTTATGGTTTTAACATAGAGTACGAACCAAACTCTATGGCAGAAACAGCCGGCGAAGCTGGTGCAGAAGTAAACCTATTGTCAAATGCGACTTACAACATAAGAAGTGGTAAAGGTGATACTTCAAGAATAACTTCTATTAGCTTAACTAGCCTTATTACATTCCAATATACAGAGTCTACAAACTTTGTATTAGATGGAACAACGCTAAAAGTTAAAAACAGCTTGGTAGCAAGAGAAACAGTAAGCGTTGCATTGTATATCGGTGCAAACTTAATGAAATCTCACAGTGTGACATTTAAGTCTCCATACCAAGTGACAGTGACAACTAATAAGATAAAAGCTCCTGCAACAGCAATAGACTTAAGAAGTCACTTGTCAGTTGCTGGTGGATCTGCAGGTAGAACATTTGTATTTACATTTGTAGATGCCGAACTTGAAACTGGTGATCGCATCTCTGACTTTGTATCAATCGCTGATGGTAGAATTACTATTAAGCATGTACCTATTGACTTTGACATTGAGATTTGCGTAGAAATCTTTGACCCAACATCAAAAGGTGTTTATACAGGCAATATGTTGCGTGTTATTAACCAATACAATAGTGAGGATCGTACCGAAGAAGAAAAAGCTGTTGTATATGTTAAGATAGGTGAAGACAATGAGATAGTCGCTGGTAGCGTCAATGCGGCAGATATCGACTTGCAATCTAACCTAACTTCAGGCAAGACTGTGACAAATGTTGAGGTAAGCTTTAATACAGAAGCTCAAGCATTTATGAGAGCTGTTGATCCTAATGTTCAAAAACCAAATCGTAGTGTAAGAGCATTGCACATTGGTCAAGATACAGAGATTGTTGTTTATGTAAAAATTTACTTCCAAGATGCAGGTTATACAATAATTAATGTTCCAGCTACAGTATTAAGAAACTTCTTTATAACCTTCTCTAATCCAAACATTGCTTATGGTACATCAGGACAACAATTAAATGACTTCTCTAACTTTAATATTGTTGACCTAGATGGCAACGATTTGACTGAGACTGGCATTCAATTGCAAGACTTCTCTTACTCACTAAATACAGAAGCAAGACAATACTTAACTATTGATACAACATATGAAGAAGTAGTATTAAAAGTAATAAGAGATGTTTCTGAGCCAAAAGCTCTAACCGTAACAATTTCTTACAATGTTATGGAAGGTTCACTTGTAGCGTACACAATTAACTTCGAAGTACCTATCTCTGTTAACCCAGCTGCGGCATAACATGATAATAAAAAGAACTCTAAAAATTAGAGTTCTTTTTTGTTGTCATAATCACTTTTTGGCACTAATGACAAAAAAAACTTTATAATTTAGTTGGTATTATTATCAAAAACCTATATAATATAGGTATTAATAGACATTATTGGTAGTTGTGTGACTACTTAATAAACTTTAAGGAGATATATAGCTGTGGGTATTTTTGAAAACGAAACCTATTATGATAAAGAAGCGTATGGCGATTTAGAATTTTCTTATCAAAGAGATGTTTTTCTAAAAATTCGTACTTGGGTTGCAAGTGTGCCACTTGAGGTTAGATACAACAATGCTTTGTATCGCAAAACTATACTAAAGCGTATTGAGCAAATTGCTGGCTATGCATGTTCTGGTCACATACCTGCACAAGACTATATGGGATATATATACAAAAGAGGTTTTAGTACATTCTTCCCAGTTAACTATCGTAGAGGTCTAGAGTGGAATATTATTGCTGCGCGCAATGGTAGCAAATTAGCTCCTCAAAAAATGAAGATATTTCTTAACCCTGCAATAGACATGATTGTTTTGAGTCCAAAGTGGGCACAAATTATCAAATACAACGATCTAAACCGTAGCAATTATTTTTGGTTCTTGAGTCAATATGTGTGCGATATATTATATTCTGATATGAAACTAAACGCTCAAGAAATGGCAAAGTTGCCATTGATCGAAGACGACTCTAACGAGAGCAGAACCGTTATATCATTAGACAAGTTGAGAGATGACAGTGTAAAAAAGGCAATAAAAGTTCTTACAGATCAATTGCCAGATGATATGCCAGAACCAACTTATACCGGCAAAGTGGGCGAAGACCTATTCGAAGACGAAGAAGAAGATGGTTATGCAGATGTTGACGCTTCTCAAATCGAAGATGTAGAGCAAGCAAGATATACTCGTTCTTATAGCGAAAGCGAATTTGACGAAAATGGTTATTATAAAGGTCGTGATGATGACGAAGCTTACGAAAACCGTATCAATAGCAATATGAGACCAGATGATTATAAAGACGAAATTAGCAAAAACATCACCGGCGAAAGTCAAGCTTCTTATGCAAATGATCAATATGATCTAGACGAAGACGATGACGATTATGGTGCATAACAAAAAAACTAGCATTTAGCTAGTTTTTTTATTTATACAAAATTTATTTATAAAAGTATAAATATACATTTTTATGAATATTTTTTCAAAAAGTTGTTATAAATCTTTGACATAAAATTTTTGGTGTATTATAATTTGCTTGTCACTCTCACAAAAAATAGGAAAATGTGCCTATTTGTGAGAAAAAAAACAATTTACATAAGGACCAAAAGATAAAAAATGTTTCAAACAGCGCACTTAAGCAATTTTTGGAAGGTTAAAGATGTTTGCCAAGGCATTTGTTCAGAACTAAACTTTTTAACCGATGAAGAACAAGATATAGACAATTCACAAAAGCAACTTTTGCAAGATGATTATAACCAAGTAAAAGACATGATCGATCAAATTACTGCTACTGGTTATTTTAACAAGAGCAAAGAAGTTAACGAGCAAAATGTTGTGACTTTAGTAAATAAAATAATGGGTGTTGAAAAGAAAAACGCTAGCGTGACTGCTAATATTTGGCACAAGCAATTGTCAAATGTTAATAAGTTTAACGCAGAAAGTTTTAAGCTATGTGTAAGACCCTTTTTTAACCTTGCAGATTTGGATGTTATAGAAAGTGCGTATAATAGCCAAAATGCGTTTGTGACAGCACATCTTATTAGCAATAGCAATATCGTTCTAAAAAACCCTATGCAAGAGTTTAGCGATAGTGTACAATCTTTACCTTTTGGTTTTGTATATGATGTCAATGCAAACAATTTTATTGCAGCATGTGACCAAACAAGCTTGGTTAATATTAAGTCTAGTACAGAGATTACTGACAAAGACTTTGTCCCAACAGCAAACAAACAAGACAAATTTATATTTGTTAATGGTTATGCAACCAGATTAAAAACTCCAGCTCAAATTATCAAAAAATATTCTAATGACCGTTTTACTAGCAATGACAATGTTGTTATTCTTGATGGTGACAACGCAACTCCAGTAGCATTGTTCTATTATGGTTATGGCCTTGCAAACACCAATGTGGTTGCAAACAAATTAGCTCAACTAGCACAAAAACTAAATTTGCCACTTATCGAAATTAATCTAAACACTTTTTATAGTCAAAATGGCAAGTTTATCATGTCAAACAGCTTGGCAAGAACCTGCTTTAACAGCTTTGTTGACAACTTTAACCAAAGTCTTGTTGACTACTGTGGAGTAGACTGCCTAAAATTATCAAAAAAATTAGTTGGTTTTAACACCAACTTAAGATACAACTTTGTTTATAAGTTTATGTTTGCTTTACAAAAGCACTTTGTTCAAAATATTAACTTGACCGAAGCCGAATCAAAAGATTTTGTCACAAAAGCTATAGCAAAATCTATCGCAAAAAAGAACTTGTTAACAAAAGAAAGAGAGGAGCAAAACGGTGCACCACTTATGTACCCAAGCGAAAGTACATTTGTACCTGTTCCAAAAGAATTTTTAAGCGAAAACAAATAAACATACTTTATTAAAAAACAGCAGAAAACTTCTGCTGTTTTTTAATCTTGAAATTGTATAGTACTTTATGTTATAATATATTAACAATAGGGAGGGTAAATCATGTCAGTATATGTAAAAACAGAAAATTATACCGAAGGTACCGTGCCACAATGCTATGCAGTATTAGCAAAATGTGGGCATGACCATGTAAGAGGTAGGGCATGTTTTATACCAGTTGTATTTGGTATTGTTAGCAAAAAAGGTAGAGCAAAAGAAGTTGCGCAAGAGGTAAGAGCGCTAGAGAGGGTAAAGCACGACCATCCAGATGCAATACTATTTGTTTTGCCAGTATCTTATGAGCAATACAAACAAATAAGGGTTATTAATGACTTTGACCCATATCTTGCTGTTCAAAACAAAAGAGATCAGTTAGAAGTTCAAGATATTATTGATACTCGTGCCGTAAACGAAGCTTTTGAGTATGTTGATACCAGAAAGGTAAAAAACAGTATCAATTATGCTCATGGTAGAAGGGCAGTTTATAGACAATCAAAAGATGCTATTTATGATGACTATCAAGATGACTACCCATATGAGCAAGATTATGGCGAAAATTTTGATACCGATGACTTAATTTTGCAAAGATACGCAGCTGCTATGAGAGATCATACTGCACATGACAGCGAGCACTTGCGTAGAGAAGTTTTGGATGTTTATATTCATACTTCTATGCAAAGATTGATGGCGTCAGAGCATAAGGACGAAGCAGAACAAATACTTAACAATTTTGAGCATTATCACAAAGGTATCAAAAACGAAAAATATAGAGAACAATAGTCATAAAAATAGCAAAAAAACAAGGTTTTTGTGGGTTTTTGAGTGACTTATTAAAAATATTTTAGTATTGACATCAAAAATGTATTGATATATAATAATCTTAACAAAATTATGGAGGTTTTTATGAAAAGATTTTTAGTATTTCTTGTTGTAGCAATAGCAGCAGTTAGTCTTGGACTATCTATCTACTATTTTACAAAAGATAACGAAGTTATTTACATAAATTCAACATATATTACCTTAAACAAAGGTAATGTTATTAAAACAGACGATTTGCTTTCTTTCGAAAATCAAAGCAAATACACCAAAATCAATTATGGTGGTGTAAAAGACTCTAAAATTTTATCTTTTAACGAAACAGAAAAATTTTACACAGCACTTACTGGTGGCGAAACAGAAATCGTTATTTCTACATCTAACAGACAATACAAAAGTATTGTTATCAAAGTTGTAGTTCGTGATGGTTCTGAAGAGTACCCATACCTAATTGCTTCTCAAAACGATCTTCTAAAGATTGGTAGTGATGCTCAATTTACAGATAGCACCAACTACGAATTAGAAAAGAGTTTTGCATTAAATAGCAAATGGTTGCCAATCAATGATTTTAAGGGTACATTTAACGGTGCTGGTTATACAATTTCTAACCTAGACATCAGCGCTTATACAGTAGAAGAGATCGAAGCTAGCAAAGCAATAGAGATGGTTGGCGATGTAGAAACTCTAGTTGATACCGAAGCTACTACAGCTATGATAGAGTATAACACAGCTCTTGCTACATATAGCCAAGCTGGTTTGTTTGCTAACCTAACTGCAGACGCTGTTGTTAGCGATTTGACATTAAAAAATGTTAACATCTCTGGCGACTTTGACTATGTTGGTGGTATCGCAGGTGTTAACAAAGGTATTATCAAAAACAGCACAGTTTCTACAGACTCAAAAGTAGTTATTACTACTACTGGTACTGGCGCAGATGCTGTCGTAGAAGAAACTTTAGTTTATAATGCTATTCAATCTACAAAAGACAATGCCAATATAGGTGGTATCGCAGGTTATAACTTTGGTTCTAAAGACAATACTCCAAAACTTGACAGAGTAGTAAGCAAAGCAAGATTAGTTATTGCTGCTGCTGGTCAAAATGTTGCTGGTCTTGTTGGTTATAACAAAGCTGGTAGAGTTAGCGAAAGCTACTACAATGGTTATGCTTTCAAAACAGTTGATGGCACATTTGCTGGTCTAGTTGGCAAAAACGAACCAATTAGTGCTACAGTAGATGGCAAAGTTGCATACTTCCCAGCAGATGTTATGGATTGCTATGCAATGATCAATACTCAAACAACAAATGCAATTACAGATGCGGTTGGTGTTATCAAAGAGAGCATCAACCTAGCAGGTACTCCAGATATTTACGAAAACAAAGTTTTTGGCAACTATTTTAGCGTTCTAAAAACTTATTCTACAGAAGGTGCTTTTACTTCTACAGATATCGCAGCTGTAAAAACTGCAACTGATATTTCAAAAATTGGTGTCACTTGCAGAAGACTTACAGACGACGAGTTCAAAAATGAAGACAACTTTGTATCATACACAGAAGCTATCACAGGTTATACAAGAACTTGGAATTTCGAAACAGTATGGACATGGTTTAACGAAGGCGATGTTAGATATCCAGTTATCAATCCAAACTGTTTAGCTGGTTCTGTATACGAAATTGATGTTTCTACCGTAAAAGGTGCTAACGACATTGACAAAGGTGATTCTTTATCAGACATCTGGACAATGTTTAATAGCAACAAAGCAACAGGTAGCTTCAAAGTATTAGAAGATATCGACCTAGGCGGTGGAGAGTGGACCCCAATTGAATTCTACAACGGTACTCTTACTGGTGAACCTGTAGTAGATGCAGAAACTGGCGAAACTCGCAACCCAATAATTTCTAACTTCAAAATTGTACTTGGCACTCAAAACGGCAAAGCTGGTTTGTTCGAAAGACTATGCGCTAATGCAATTATCTCTAACATCACATTCAAAGATGTAGAAATAATAGGTGCAGATGATGATGTTTATGCTGGTAAACAAATTGGCGTTATCGCAGGTGTTAACGAAGGTGCTAATATACTTAATGTTAATATCGTTAATGTTAAAAACAATCTATTTGCACAACAATTTGGTGGTTTGTTTGGTGCAGCATACAACGCTGACGGACACTCTATCAAAAATGTAAATGTTGACAATATCACATTTGCAGAAGATGTTGTTGCAGATTATGCTGGTGGTGTAGTTGGTGCCAACGGTACTACTACAAAACCAGGTGCAGTTATTACTGGTACAGAAAAGAGAGGTACAAAACCAGCTATCTACGCTACAGTTGCTAACCTAAATGTAGCTGCAAGAATGCTTGGTGGTATCACAGCTTACAACAAAGATGCAACTATCAAATATTGCGATGCTGCATTAAAACTAAACATCGCAAGTGCTGATGATTGGTTCTTTGATAGCGATTTGGTAGAAGTTAATAAAGAATATCCAATTGTTATCGGCGGTATCGTTGGCCAAAACTACCTAGGCTTGGTTGACTACTGCAAAGCTTCTAGCGATGTGACAATCGACTCTGTTAACGGTTTCCTTATTGCTGTTGGTGGTATCGCAGGTAGCAACCTAACTGGTACAATTTCTCATTCTTATGCTTACAAAACAACTATCACTACAAAGCGTACTAACGATGTACAAATTGGTGGTATTGTAGGCAATAACTCTGGTTTAATCGAACTATGTGTTGTAGCTCCTGATTGCGAACTATCAGCTACAACTTCTATTACAAAAGGTGGCAACTATAGCTTTGTTGGTGGTATCGCAGGTTATATGGCCCTAGCTAATAACAAGGTTGGTGCTATCAATAAGAGTGCAAGTTATGCAAAAACTGTTAAAGGTTTCTTTGCAGGTGGTATCGTTGCATATAGCCACGGTTCAGTGACTTACAGCTACACTCAAAATTCTACAATTACTGGTTTCTATGTAGGTGGTTTGGCATCAATTATTAATTGCTACAAAGCAACTAAGAGTGATGGTACTTCTTTAATAGTCACTTCTGTTAACAACTACAATTCTGGTTACTACTATGCTAACTACACAATAGCTAGTCTAAACTGTGTAAGCAACGGTGGCGAAACAGAAGAAGTAGAAGATTATATCTTGTATAGCCAAGTGACAAACAAAGAAAAAGGTGCTACAGCTGGTTTTGCAGTAATTATTAGTTTTGGCGCAGAAGTAAAACAATGCTATACAGTTACAACTAACCAAGGTGGCGTACACTATGGTGCAACATTAAGCCGCAACACTGGCTTAATAAAAGCAGAAGAAGTAGAAACAAGACAAGCTTCTTACTCTGGTATTATTGCTAACAGCATCTATACTACAAAAGGTAATGATGACAAAAATGTTGGTGGTGGATACCTAGAAAAAGAAAAATGGATTGTACAAGGCAACTTCCAAAAAGTATTGTCAGAATATGGTATGGATGCAGACTTGTGGGAGTGTGACGAAGGCAAATACCCAGCTATAGGCAACCTAGACAATCAAATTTCAAAATTCTATGCTTATCAAGCAGCTTAATAAAATAAAAAAAAGACCTAAATTATTTTAGGTCTTTTTTGTTGCGTACATATAAAAATACCGCTTGTGGCGGTATTTTATTTTGAAACACGCAAATCTCTTCTAGCTATATTACAAGACTTGCAAAATTGCCGAATAAGCGATTATTCTGCTTTTAGGGCGCTTTCAAATTCTGCTAAAATTGCAGTTCTGATTTGTTCTCTTGTTTCAGTGTTTAGTGGGTGAACGATATCTTTGTATTCGCCATCAGGAGTTTTGCGGCTAGGCATTGCGATAAAATAACCTTGGCTGCCTTCGATAACTTTGATGTCATGAACAACAAAACATTCGTCAATTGTAATAGATGCAACTGCTTTTAATTTGCTGTCATCTTTTTTTACAATTCTTACGCGTACATCAGAAATTTTCAAGTCTATATACCATCCTTTTTGAATTAGTCAAAAGCCATAACCTTTTAACTACCTATATTTTATACTATAATGCAGATTTATGCAAACTTTTTGATATAACTTTTCATATATAATAGTATGAAAAAAGACATTTTATTGCAAAGTATAAAAAAAATACATTTCGTTGGTATTGGGGGTATAAGCATGAGTTCTTTGGCAAAACTTATGCTTGCAAAAGGTTTTGTTGTTAGTGGTAGTGATGCTGTGCAAAACCAGATTGTGTCCGAGCTAAAGGCAATAGGTATTAATGTTTTTGTGGGGCACAATGCTGGCAACATTGATGATGTAGACCTTGTTGTATACACTGCCGCTATTGCAAAAAATAATGCAGAGTTGTTGTATGCCGAGTCAAAAAATATACCATGCATTGATCGGGCCGAAATGCTAGGGTTGGTTGCAAAACAATATAGGCATGTTATTGCTGTTGCTGGTACTCATGGCAAAACTACAACAACAGCAATGATAGCAAATGCCTTTTTTGTTTGTGGCAAAAATCCTACAGTGCATATTGGTGGCAACTGGGGCAAGATACATGGCAACTTGCATATAGGTGGCAACGATATTTTTATTACCGAAGCGTGCGAATATAAAGATAGCTTTTTGAGTCTCAATCCTAATGCTGCAGTTATAACAAATATCGAAAAAGAGCATTTAGATTATTTTAAGTCGATGACTCGTATTAAACAATCGTACAACACTTTTTGCAAAAGTTGTGATAAGGTTTTTGTTAACAAGCTGTATAGTAAATTGATAAATAGCAAACACAAAACCTTTGGCCTTGGTGGCAACATAAAAGCAAAAAACATTGTTGGTAAAAATGGTAAATATGGTTTTGATTGTTATATAGATGACGAGTTTTATGCCACAATAAATTTGGGTGTTGCTGGTAGGTACAATGTAGACAATGCTTTGGCCGCCATAGCTGTATGCAACAGTTATGGTCTTGATAAGCAAAAGGTAGCAAAAAGCTTTGAAACTTTTGACAATGTTGATCGCCGATTTGAAGTAATGGGTGAGTATAATGGAGGGGTGATTATACGCGATTATGCACATCATCCAACCGAGATAAAAAACGCAATTAAGACGGCGGGTGAAGTTTATGGCAAACCTGTTATTGTTGTGTATCAACCACATACATATTCTAGGACAAAAACTTTGCTAAGCGACTTTATAAAGTGCTTTGACAATGCTTGTGGACTTATATTGGTTAGCACATATTCTGCAAGAGAAAAATTTGATCAAAAGGGCAGCTGTGAGGCGCTAGCGCTAGCTATAAGACAAGCAAATAGTGACCTTCGCATATTTGGTCCTGCTGCAAAATGTTGCGTCAAAGACTTTTTGTCGGGGTTAAATTTAGATCAAAAAACAGTTTTGTTTTTGGGTGCTGGCGACTTGGTAGATATCTTGCAAGAACTAAATTTGTCAAAATAATATGTATTTTTTGCCAAAAACGCTCTTATTGTGTTAATTTGCTAAAAAAAATTGTTGACTAATTGCTTTAAGTGTGTTATTCTACATAAGCATAAAAGTTGAGAGGTGAAAGTAATGAAAGCGAATGTACATCCAGATTATCACGAAGTTGAAGTAATTTGCGCATGTGGAGCAAAGTTTGTAACAAAATCTACTAAACCTGGTGAAGTTATCAAAGTTGATATCTGCAACAAATGCCATCCTTTTTATACTGGCAAACAAAAAATAGTTGACACCAGCGGTAGAGTTGAAAAATTCCAACAACGCCACAATGTTTAATATTATTTAACTTTTTACAAAAACAGGCTTTTATTTGCCTGTTTTTTTTAGGTTATTTACTAAACAAATTTATGTTTAGAAATACAACTTATAGCACATACTTGTTGTATGAAAAATTATACTAATTTATTTTTTTATCCAGTAGGTAGTGGCGGTATTAATGGTGCTTTTGTTTTGGCTAACGGCAATAGTATTGTAAGTCACAAACATTCAAAAAGCATTGTGCTTAACAAACCAAGTGCTATGGGTAGATTTGTAGCGGCATTAAAAAACTGGTTTTTTGTTAGAGGACTTATTTTGTTTTTTTATTATATCTTTAAGGTTTTTGAAGGTGTAGATAAGTCTTATACTAACTACAATGAGTATTTGTTAAGACAGCCAATCAAGACAAAAACAAAGTTTAGAAACAAACTCAAACTTTTTTATGTTGTGTTTGTTTTGCTTACACTTGCGTTTTTTGTAGGGTTGCCGCTAGCTACTAAAATATTGCTTGATATGGCAATAAATAATGTGTTTATAAATAGCCTTTTTAATGTAGTGCTAAAAATTGTGTTTTTGTTAACATTTTTTACAATTTTAAGGTGGCTGCCAATAACAAAAAATATATATCAATATAATAGCGCAATAAACAAGGTCGCCAATAGTTTTGAAGATGATAGTATCAACTACTCAAAGATAGCAAAGGCAAAAAACACAAGGGTGCTTAATATATACAACTTTTTTATAGTAGGTCTAATTGGGCTGTATATATTTGTGCCTATATTTAGTTTTGATGTGGCAGCTATTATTAATGTTTTGATAAAAATTGCTGTTGCATCTTTTTGGCTAGGTATTTGCTACGAAGTGCTTTATTTGCTACAATATAGATATGACAAGTGCAAAGTTGCCCGTTTTGTTAGCAGCCCAATAGTAGCAATTAGTTATATTACAAGTTTGCCTTATACTAATGAGCATTTTGATATTGTTATAAATACTGTAGAGGAGTTGTCGCTTATGACAAAGAGAGAGTTTATCTGTAGTAATCAAGAAAAATCTTTTAGACAATTTTATATAGATGTCAAGACAGAACTTGCACAAAATGGCATAACCGACAAAGGCGAAGCAGACTATATCATATGCGAAGCACTTGGTATTAATAAAACAAAAATGCTTATGTTAGATACTATAACTACTTCGCAACAAAACAAAGTTAACAAAATTGTAAAAAAGCGTATACAACATATACCTCTAAATAAGATTGTAAAAAAACAAAATTTTTATGGTATAGATTTTTATATTAACGAGCATGTTTTGGCTCCAAGACAAGACACAGAAATTTTGGTAGAGAAAGCTATACAAAAAATATCACAATATCCAACTCAACCAAAAGTTTTGGATATGTGTACAGGTAGTGGTATCATCGCAGTGACCATAGCAAAAAATACCAATGCCAAAGTGACTGCCGTAGATATAAGCAACAAAGCATTGTTAGTTGCTAACAAAAATGCAAAAAACAACAATGTTAATATAAATTTTATAAAAAGTGACACTTTCAAAGACTTGAAAGTGTCAAACAAATTTGATATAATCATTTCGAATCCACCATACATCCCAACATTAGACATTGACAAGCTAGACCAAGAGGTTAGAGATCATGACCCAAAAATAGCTTTAGATGGTGGGATAGATGGTTTGAAATTTTATAGATTGCTTGCAGACAATGCACCAAAATATCTAAAGTCTGGTGGCGTTATTATGTTAGAGATCGGTTATGACCAAAAACATAAAGTAAGCAACATTTTACAAAACAATTTCAAAGATATACAAGTGTTTGATGATTATGGTGGCAATCCTAGAGTAATCATCGCAACAAAAAAGGGATAATTATGATACAAAAATTGGACAAAATAGAACAGCGTTATGATGAACTTACAAAATTGGTTGTAGATCCTGCTGTTATATCAAACAACAAAGAGTGGAAAAAACTAGTAAAAGAACATAGTGATATAACACCTATCATCGACAAGTATAAAGAACTAAAAAAATGTGTCAAAGACCTAGAAGATGCACAACAAATGCTAAAGGTAGAGTCTGACCCAGAAATGCTGTCTATGTTAGAAGAAGAAGTTGAGGCTTGCAAAAAGCGCCGTGTCGAAATAGATGACGAGTTAAAAGTTTTGTTGTTGCCAAAAGACGAAAATGACGACAAAAATGTTATCATAGAGATAAGAGCTGGTGCTGGTGGTGATGAAGCTGCTTTGTTTGGATACGAACTTATGCGTATGTACAATATGTATGCAGAGCGTCATCGTTGGAAGAGTGAACTTATGAATATCAACGAGAGCGAACTAGGTGGTATCAAAGAAGTTGTCTTTATGATAGCTGGTAAAGATGTTTATTCTAAATTAAAGTTCGAGAGTGGTGTACACCGTGTACAACGCGTGCCAGAAACAGAGTCTCAAGGTAGAGTTCATACTTCTACAGTGACAGTTGCTGTTTTGCCAGAACTAGAAGAAGTAGAATTTGACATTTTAGACAAAGACCTAAAAGTTGATACTTACCGTGCTTCTGGTGCAGGTGGCCAGCATGTTAACAAAACCGAATCTGCTATTCGTATAACTCACTTGCCAACAGGTATTATTGTTGCTTGCCAAGATGAGCGCAGCCAAATAAAAAATAGAGAAAAAGCCATGACTATCTTAAAGTCAAAATTGTATGACTTTTATCAAGGTCAAAAAGATAGAGAATATGCCGAAACTCGTAAATCTCAAGTAGGTACTGGTGATCGTAGTGAGCGTATCAGAACATACAACTTCCCACAAGGTCGTATGACAGATCATCGTATTAACTTTACCGCATACAACTTGTTAGACTTTATGAACGGCAACCTAGACGAACTTATTACAGAACTTCAACTAGCCGATCAAAAAGCAAAGTTAGAGAGTATTAATTCTTAATAACCAAACACCTGTTTTTTTCAGGTGTTTTTTTTATTAATATATATAGCTACATAAAAAATTTTTACTCAAATATTGTACTTAATTGATTTTTATGCTATAATGTTGGTAGAAAAAATATTGTAATCTCAATAAAGGGGTAATTATGAACGGAGTTATTGAGCAAGAACAAACATACACTAGACCTAGCGGAGAAGAAGTTGTAGGTGATAGTAAATATATTAGCAGTATTCGTGATGAGCAAAGTCGTGATATTATAGACAATTGCCGCATAGGCAACTATGATAGCAATGGCAACTATGCTATAGATCCAGAGATTACAGCCGAGCTTATCGGTATGAACAAATGGATTTATCGCGAAACTCTAAAAAATGTGCTAAAAGACAATAAAAAAGAAATAGAACTTATTGTCAATAGCCGTTTGCCTCTTTTTGGCGATATGGAGTTTAGACTTGTTGTTGCCGAAACAAGCGCAAGACTATATCTTATCGAAGAAGTATTTAGAGAAGGCGGCGGATATCTAGAAACATATGGCGAAAAAATAGCAGAGTATGTAAGTGACTCTACCGAAAAAGAAGATCTAGCTAGCATCTTTACTTTGTTTAATATTCGCATTATCGAAGAAGACGAAGAAGACGATGGTAAAAAAGTTGACGAAGAAGACAGCAATATCGAAAAGTTGTTAGTTCGTAAAATTTATTTAAGTCTACTTGCAAAACAACTAATTGACGAAACGGCTGCCGAAGAAAAAGCTATCTTTGACAAAATAGTAGCAATACTAAAAGAACAAGGTGGCGAGTACGGCAAGAGAGTATTAAAAAACTTTATCGACAGACTAGAGCGTAGACCAGAAGTTATGGGCATCAAAGATAAAAGTGGTTATAACAAAGCGCTTAACGACATGTTGATGGGTGCTATCGAAGTTGTCACAACTGATGACGACATGAAAGATGATAAGATCAAAAAGATCTTTATAGATATCAATAATTTAAGAAACAATCACACTCAAGACAACATTGACAAAGTCAAAAGAAACATAAGCCCAGATACTGTAAAAAAAGTATATGACAAAGTAAGAGGCGACAAAGCAAAATTGACATTGCAAGATGTGTCAAGAATTATAGATGATACTCAAGACACTCTAAAAAAACCAGAAGGTGTCCGCAAGTCAAAACCTATACTAAAACAAGAGACAAGACAAGCCCTTCTAAAGCAAACTCCAAAAAATGTTGTTGTAGAAGAAACTCATGAAAAACCAGCTGCAGCAGCTCTTAAAAAAGAGACTGCCGAACCAGTCAAAAAAGCTCCTGCAAAAAAACCGGTTATCAAAAAAGAAGACAAAGCTCCTGTAAAAAAACCAGCCAAAGCTCCTACCAAGGTAGAAAAAGGTAAGGCAAAATCAGATTCTAAACCTAAAAAGAAAGTCGTTAAAGAACCTGCAAAACCTATCTTTGTTGCAGTACCACCAAAACAAGAGAAAAATCAAGATGGTGCTACTAAAGGTACAGGCAAAACATTTGGTGCTAGCGAGGCTCCATACTTTACACCTTCTGCAAGTGCTATTTATGGTCCTGACGCAGAGCAACCAGCATTTACTTCTGGATCTATAGATTTGGGCAAAGACCCATTGGGACAATCAACTTTGGGTGGTGACAAAGCGTGGATTAACTCAATGCTTGAAAAAATGAAGAGCGAGCATATAGGCGACGCCATTAATACTATAAGAGACCAACTAGATGGTTTAGGGCCAATGGATCTACCTGGAGCCAACGATTGGCGAGGCCATGTCGAATCTCCAGACCACGAAGATATTTTTAGAAGCAGTCCTGGTGATACTAGTAATCCAGGAGTGCAACACGATTCTCCTTTTGGTGAATCGAAAGTCGAAACCAACGCTTTTGACCCTTCAAAAAAGAATACTACTCAAACCTTTGGTTCAACAAGTTTTGAGCAAGATAATCCATTTGAACCAAGATAAAAAATTATAAAAAAAACTAAAAATTCACTATTGACTAGTCCAAACATGTATGTTAGAATTATTACATAAAAAGAGAGGAAAATGTTATGGCAGAATTAGAAAACAAATACATCCCAATGCAAGGTTATGCTTCTTACAATGTACCAGTAAGACCACCTAGAGTTGACAATGGTAGAGTAAGAACTCCAGAAGAAATCGAAGAAGGAACAAAAAACTTCCGTCACACATTTTATCTAGATGAGACTGGCCATGTATACATTATACCTTCTATTGATGTAGATGGTAAATGGGTAGATGCATACTCTCCAACTGATGTTGTTAGAGCAGCTATGGGTGATCCAGAGGCAAAAGCAAAATTAGACAAATGCCGCAAGAGTCTAAAAGAATTTTATGGCAGAGATCTTATGTCTGACAAACTAATGCAAACTCTATATGATCAAGAAAAAGGCGAGCTAATCGCAGCTATCAATTCTGCTAGAGAAGAAGATGGTTTAGAGCCATTAGAAAACATCAGATTGCCAAAATCACCAAAGACAGCAACTAACTTTACACCATCAGACCTAGCTAGAGTAGTAGCATCTGCAAAGACAGCAACTACACCAGCTCAAGGCACTGATCCAAAGCCACAACAACCATAATATTAAAAAGACATTTTATAATGTCTTTTTTTAATTTTTGTCCAAAAAAACTAGGCAAAAATTCAAAAAAAAGGTTGACATACGGCGAGGTGTATGTTAAACTCTTATCAGCACTCATAGATTTGGGTGTTAATTTTTTGAGAAGGTTAATTTTTATGAGAACTAAAATCACATTAGCATGTACAGAATGTAAACAAAGAAATTACGACAATATGAAAAACAAGAAAAATGACCCAGACAGAATTGAAATGAGCAAATACTGCAAATTCTGCAAAAAACACACTGTTCACAAAGAAACAAAGTAATAGTCGATAGGGGGAATTTTTTAATGGCACAAGACCAAAAAAATACTACCGAAGTTAGCCCAAAAGAGCAAAAGCGTCTTATAAAGCAAGCAGAAAAAGAGCAAGCTAAAAAAGAAAAAGAACAAGCTAAAGCAAAAAAGGCTAAAAAGAAAGAAAAGAAAACAAACAAACTTGTAAAGAAAATGAAAGAGACTGGTTCAGAACTAAAAAAAGTTACCTGGCCTAGTTTTTCTACGGTTGTAAAGAGCACAGGTATTGTTCTTGCGTTCGTTGCAGCTTCACTTGTTGTGTTGTTTGGTTTCGAAACATTGCTTGGACTATTGTACGATGTGTTTACCAAAACTCTATAAGAGTGATATTTTAATTTAGAGGGTTTTTGTTTAATGGAAAATAATGAAGCAAAATGGTATGTTTTGCATACACTTTCTGGTTACGAAAATGTTGCAAAAACTAACCTAGAAATGGTTGTCAAAAAATACAATATGGAAGATCGTGTTTTCGATATCATTATTCCTGTAGAAGAAACTATCGAAGAACGCAATGGCAAGAAAAAACTTGTTCAACACAAGTTGTTGCCAAGTTATATTGTTGTAAAAATGATATATGGTGATGACCTATGGCACAATATTACCCGTACTCGTGGTATTACTGGTTTTGTTGGCCCTATGGGTAGAGCATTGCCACTTACTGATGACGAAGTTCGCAGATTGCATCTAGAAAAAATCGTTGTAGATGTAGACTTGCGTCCAAACGACAAAATCGAAGTTATCGACGGTGTGCTTACAGGCAGCGTTGGTACAGTTATTTCTGTCGACATCGAAAACGCTAAACTAAAAGCAAATGTAGAGATGTTTGGTCGTGATACACCAGTTGATCTTGCTTTTAGCGAAGTAAGAAAAATTTAATTTTTTGGTACACCCAAAGACATATTATTGTTTTTGTTTGTATATAGTGGGAGAATTGTAAATCTTATCAATGCAATTCGCTTAAACCACACGAGGAGGATAATTTATTATGGCTGTTAACAAAAAAATTAGTGCTGTTGTTAAATTACAACTTCCTGCAGGTAAAGCAACACCGGGACCACCAGTAGGTTCTTCTCTTGGACCTCACGGTATCAATATCGCCGGTTTTACTAAGGAATTCAATGACAAAACAGCAAGTCAAGCAGGTCTTATCATACCAGTAGTTATTACTATTTATGCTGACCGTACTTTTGACTTTGTATTGAAAACCCCACCAGCAGCAGTTTTAATTAAAAAAGCATGCAATATCGAAAGTGGTTCTGCAAAACCTAACAAGACCAAAGTTGCAACTATCACTATGGCTCAAGTTAAAGAAATCGCAGAATTAAAAATGCCAGACTTAAATGCTGCAAACCTTGACAGTGCAATCAGTATGATTAAAGGCTCTGCAAGAAGTATGGGCGTTACAGTCGTTGACTAATTTTAATAGTGGGAGAACTATTTAGAGTTCAATATCACCACAGGAGGTAAAAATGAAAGTAGGAAAAAGATATAAAGAATGCGTTCAAGCTTTTGATAAAACTCAAACTTACGAACAAAAAGACGCTCTTGATATCGTTGTTAAAAACGCTAAAGCAAAGTTTGACGAAACAGTTGAACTTCACATCAAGCTTGGTGTTGACGGTAGAAATGCAGACCAACAAGTTAGAGGTACAGTAGTACTTCCAGCTGGTACTGGTAAGAGTGTTAAAGTTTTGGTTATCGCTAAAGGCGACAAAGCTGATGACGCAACAAAAGCAGGCGCTGATGTAGTTGGCGCTGAAGATGTTATTGCAAAAATCCAAGGCGGTTGGTTAGATTTTGATGTATGTATCACAACACCTGATATGATGGGTCTTGTTGGTCGTATCGCAAAAGTTCTTGGACCAAGAGGTTTAATGCCAAATCCAAAGAGCGGTACCGTTACTATGGATGTTAAAAAAGCAATCAGCGATGTTAAAGCTGGTAAAGTTGAGTACAGACTTGACAAAAACAACATCATCCACGTAGCTATTGGTAAAGCAAGTTTTGGTACAGAAAAGTTATTAGAAAACTTCGAAGCTCTTATGGGCGCAGTTATCAAAGCTAAACCAGCAGCAGCTAAAGGTACATATCTTCGCAGCGTAACAGTTGCAAGCACTATGGGCCCTGGCGTAAAAGTTGCCTACAAAGCAGCAACACTATAATTGATATAAAAAAACAACCTAAACTTTAGGTTGTTTTTTTTGTGGCAAAAATTGGCTATTTTAATTTTGTTTTTTGTATGATATAATATAGTATATTAAAAAATAGTTAGGTGAGTATGAGAGTTTATAGATATTTAGATGAAGTAGAATTAGCTTGTTTTGAAAAAGGAGACTTGGAGAATGTTGGAGCAACATATCCAAGAAGGGTAGATAGCAACTCGCACAGGTATCAATCAGGTGTAAAATATATACACTTTTTTAGAGATTTAGATGACTTACAGTATATCAGAGCTACAAAGAGAGAAAGTGATTCTGCATATTTTATATGCCAGTTTAACATAGATCCAATTACTCTTATCAAAAATGCTGGTGTAGGGTACTATGAGGCAAGAGGATATGATATGGATACTGCTAAAGTTAGAGAGTTTGCTATACCAGTTAGCGAGATTAAACCTGATAATTTAACTTTTTATATCAGAGATAAAGACAAGGCAATTACTGGTCAAGAAGCATACAGCAGGTTTGAATCTAAAAGATGTTCTATGCCGACCAATAAGTATAATCTTTGCGAACAAGATGAAACTATTCAAGAAGAAGAGCAAGAAGAAGAGCAAGAAGATGTTTATGAAGAGCCAGATCTAAAAACAAAGATAGATTCGCTAATGAAAATTGACGATGTCTGTTTTTAATAACATCTATTTATAATTATCAATAGAATAAGTGGGGGTAATATATAAAATTAAAACTATATATCCACTTATTTTTTTGTTATATTTTTAGGCAATAAAAGCCCAAAAATTTTTTACAAAAGTAGTTGACAATATTATTTATTGTGGTATAATAACATCGTTAAATTAAATCTTCTGCCTAAGACAGCAAGTGGATTTTTCCATAAATCTTGCCGAGGTAAGTTATAAGTTTGTTAAGTCACCTTATGCTTATTTTCGGCATAAGGTTTTTTTTAGCAAATTTTTAACAGGAGGATAATCGTGAGCGCTAATCTTACAGCAAAAAAAGAAATTGTTGAAGAAATCAAATCAAGACTTACTAATGCAAAGAGTGTTGTATTTGTAGAATACAAAGGTATCAATGTAGAACAAGACACAGCACTTCGTAAAGCTTTTAGAGAAAGTGGTGTAGAATACAAAGTTTACAAAAACCGTCTTTTAGTAAAAGCATTAGAAGAACTTGGCATTAAAGATTATGATGCAAAATTATTAGAAGGCACTACATCTGTTGCTTTTGCACAAGACGAAGTTGCTGCTGCATCAGTTTTAATGAAAAAATCTAAAGAATTCGACAATATCTTAAAACCAAAATTTGGTATACTAGAAGGTCAAATTATTGACGTAGATAAAGTAGTAGCATTGTCTAAGATCCCATCTAAAGATGTTCTTATCGCTATGCTTATGGGTATGCTTAAAGCCCCAGTTTCTGCACTTGCTCGTGCACTTAACGAAATTGCAAAAAAAGCAAACTAATTATTAAATAAAAAATTAAATTAAACAAAATTAAGGAGAATAAAAAAATGGCAGATTTAAATAAAATCGTTGAAGAAATCAAAACACTTTCTGTTATGGAAGTTGCTGATTTAGTTAAAATGTTAGAAGAAGAATTTGGAGTAAGCGCAGCAGCAGCAGTAGCAGCTCCAGTAGCAGGCGGCG
This sequence comes from Clostridia bacterium, assembly GCA_045651685.1. Taxonomy (GTDB): domain Bacteria; phylum Bacillota; class Clostridia; order Christensenellales; family UBA1242; genus CAKVLS01. The sequence continues at coordinate 26,553 of JAZRSV010000019.1, forward strand.
CAGCAGAAGCAGCAGCTGAAGAAAAATCAGAATTTACAGTAGCTCTTAAAGAAGTTGGCGCTAACAAAATCGCAGTTATCAAAGTTGTTAGAGAAATCACTGGTCTTGGTCTATCTGAAGCTAAAGCTTTGGTTGACGGTGCACCTTCAACAGTTAAAGAAAATGTTCCTGCAGAACAAGCTAAAGAAATGGAAGCTAAATTGAAAGAAGCAGGCGCAACTGTAGAACTTAAGTAATTTTAGAAAAGTTTACAAGTTATCCTACCAAAAAAAGCACAAAGTATTTTGTGCTTTTTTTATTTTATGTTATATTATACATGACAAAGGAGATTTTGTTATGGCAGCTAAAAAGAAATTCTTAACAGAAAAAGATTTGTATATAGAGCAACCAACTCAAGATCAAGATGGCAAGTTGCGTCCAGAAGCAGAAGAGATGGTTGATAGAATAGAAAGAATATTATTGCAACCTACATGTGCGCCTACAGCTACTGCAGCTCCAAAAAATTTGCAAGCAGCTAGCGCTCAAATGGCTGATTGGAGAAAGAACCACGCAGCTTATAAAAAAGCAAATATAGAATATCTAAAAACAACACTTACCGAAAATCCTGCATTGCTATTAGCTCCAGGTCAAGAGATATTTGTTGAGTTGTCTTTTGCAGCTTTTGGTGAGCATCCAGACGCTGATATGCGTTCGGTTATGAAAACTTTACTTAAAGATCCTCAAGTTCTAGAGACAGTTAGACAAATTGATGATATTGCATTTGACTTGTCTGCTTATGGTCATTACGAACCACTAAAAGTATTAATGAAAGATAAAGACTTTGTAAAAGGCGCTTTTTCTTCTGTTGATACAAGTATTGTTGGCAATGCACTTTTGCATCATGGTTCTAAAGTTGCCAACGGCAGAGCTAAAGAAGGTGACCAAGAAAGTGTTATGGACATCTTGGGTATCGTATTAAAAGATAAAGAACTTCGCACACAACTAAATCCAGATGATGAGACTGTTTTGTACGAATGTGCTAGATATGGCAATACACAAGCTTTTGCCGAAGCTATAAAGTATGATGATTTGAGATTGTATCAAAATGATGATGGCAAAAATATTGCTGTCGAAGTTGCTTGGTTATTAAACGGTGCAAGACAAATGAATACCGACCCAGAAAAGAAAGCAATGCAAATAGCTGCACTAGAAGGCTGCTTAAAAGAATGTGCAAAGTACGAAGACCTTGTTGCTCAACCTACAAGCACATATAGCTTTGAAGAACAAAAACCTTTTGCAGAGGTTGTTGTAGAAAAGAAATATCTAACTCAAAAAGAGCTAGCTGCACTTATGCAACCAGCTGCTGCTCACGAAGCTACCGAAGCTTTGCCAGTATAATAATTATTGATAAAATAAAAAAAGAATTGGATTATTCCAATTCTTTTTTTTATTAATCTCGATCTCGATATTTTAATATTACCAAAACAAATCTTAATAAGTTTAATAAAGATACAAGCAATGCTGCTACATAAGTGCTTGCAGCTGCGCTCAATACTTTTTTTGCGCCTACTAATTCGTCTTGTTCTAGAGCACCAGTTTCTCTTAATAATACTATTGCTCTGTTAGATGCATTAAACTCAACTGGTAGGGTAATTAGGTTAACTAATACAGAACCACCAAATACTGCTACACCAGACCACAAAAATATGTTTCCAATCAAACCTTCGCCAGCACCCAAGTTTAGTATCAAACCAACAATAACCAATGGCCATAGTAAATTGGATACTATATTAGTTATTGGTATAAGTACAAGTCTTATTTTTAGTGGAGCATAATTTTTTTGATGTTGCAATGCATGGCCAAACTCATGACATGCTATACCTAAAGCAGATATTGATGTTGAGTTGTATACCTCACTAGACAACGCTAATGTTTTTGTTCTTGGATCATAATGATCACTTAATGTTCCAGATGTTTGAGTAATTTTTACATCGTGCATACCAGCTGCAGATACTAGGCGTTGCATCAACTCTCTAGCTGTTAGACCACATCTTGCTGGTATTTCGTTATATTTGTTATAAGTTGTATTAACTTTTATTTGGGCTACTAGTGCAATAAGTACTGCAGGCAGTAGTATGATACCCATTAAATAATATTCCCAGTACATAAACTTCTCCTATCGGCGCAATCTTCTTCTAATAAAGTTTAGACCAATCATTGAAGAAATAAACTCTGCAACATATGTATATGCTGCTGCAGCAAATATTTTTTTAGCTTTTCTTTGTTCTTCATGATCAAATACATGATATTGGTTAAGCAATTCTTTTGCTCTTCTTGAAGCATCATATTCTACCGGTATGGTAAATATTCTAAACAAGAAACCTGCAACTACTACGCCAAGGCATGACCACAATATGATAATTGAAGTATCACGGGTATTTTCGAAAAGTAGCATTATAACAGCTGCAACAACAGCAGGTAATACAAACTTGTTAAATACTCTTGATATAAAGCCTAAAGAGCGAACCAAGTTAAAAGAGAATGGTGACTTGCTATGTTGCAAAGCATGACCAAATTCGTGAGCTGCAACAGCTATAGCTGCAACAGATCTTTTGTCATAAGTGCTATCAGACAAAGCAATAACTCTCTTGCTTGGGATGTAGCAGTCTGTTAGGTGACCTTTAATACGAGCAAAGGTAAGTTTGTCTACGCCTAAAGTATCTCTAGCCGCAATCAAAAATTGTTGTGTGCTAAAGCCTGATTTGGCGATAACTTGATCGTATTTTTTGAACAGTCTCATTAATTTTGAATGAGCTGTTAGCAATGATATCAGCAATAATACCACTGCAGCAATTGATATGATAATAATATATTTTGTTTCCATGTCTTTATTATATAATTAATTATATAATTTTTCAAACGATTTATGGTTGAAAAATATTATTTATTTTATTATTTTTTATGTCAAACTTAAAAAGTTTTGCCATATTGCCATGTTTGACAGGATAAATAAGGGCAATTTGACAGTCATTATCACAGTATCTGTTTTGACAAATATCTACAAAATCACCAAAAAAACTCTTTAAGTGCTCTACCTTTAGTTTTGTAGATAGCTCTTGCGATAGATATTGGTTTGCTAGTTTATAGTTATTTATTTGCAAAGCTTCTAAAAAAGCATAGGGCACAAGCATGTCGTTTTTTATTATGTTTGGCTTATTGTTGATATATACAGCTTGAGTGTTATAAGCGTATGGATTTTTAGAAAAATCTAGCTCTGCAATAATGCCATGCTTTGCCATATCTCTTTGGTTGAGATAACCCTTTAGCAGCAAGTCGTTTATTTGCAAATCGTCAAAAAGTTTTTCTTCGACAATTGATAGTTGTTGGTCCAAAATCAAAACATATGTCTGTTCTGCACACTCTGCTTGCAAAACAAGGTAGTTGCCAAGAACTTTTGTTTGCAAGTTTTGTATAAAAAAGTTTGTGTCATAAACAAATGGTTTTGTCTCGCCAAAAATAACAATATGTGATGGTAAGCCACTATATAATATGCATTTTAAGCTGTGTCCGTTATAAGTCTGGTTTTTTGTTTCGCTTTTTTGATACATTGTGGGGTAGCACTTTGGTTTTATTATGCACTCAAACTTATTGTCGGGGTATTGGGTTATTAGCAAGTTTTGGTTATGACTTTTTGGGTCAAGTTTGACTATATATGGCAAGCATATTTGGTCATTGTTTGATATGGGATACACCTTTAACAAAGCATTGTCATCACAAACAATTGTCTTAAACTGATAGATATTTTCAATCAAAAACTCTTGTTCGTTGTATACTATCAGCGCAGGCATAAAGCTTTTTATATAAAAAGTTTTTTGCATATATACTCCTTATTTTATTATCTTATGATAAGGCAGATCATATTATGCTTTTTTGATTTGCTTGTGATGTGATGGTGGTAGCATTGTATATCAAATGTCTATTGACAAATAAAAAAGTTTATGATATTTTATAAGTAGAAATCAGCTCAGCCCGGAGGGCAATTTTCTTGTGGCAACACAGCACGGAGTTGATTTTTTTTATTTATATTAAACATTAGTAAAGCTACTAGACTACCTAGTAGCTTTTTATTTTTTTGTGTGAGTTTTGTTGGCGATGTTGGGTATAAAATATTTTTTTGTTGACAATAATTGCAATATAAAAAAGGTAGATATAATATGTGGGGCAAAGAAGAAATAAAAAATCTGATTGATACTGTGAGTGAAATGAGACAACATAACAAAAGTTTGATGTGTGCCTTTGTTGTACACGCAGACAAATACAATCGCAGTCCAAACACCGTAAAAAACTTTTATTACAAATATAAGTTGTATACAAAGACAAGTTTTGACAAACAATCAGGCACTAATGACTATAAAATGGCGCTTGATAGTAAAGTTATTAATATTGCTACTTGCAAAAAGCGAACAGGTATTTTACAAGACAAAGATATAACAGCTTTGTTTTTGGGATTGGTAAGATTGATAAAGGCCGAAGCTGCAAAAGATGCCAGTGCCGAGCTAAAAAAAGAATGCGAATTTGCAACATATAATTATCAAAAAACACTAAACCTTCTAAAGCTAAAAGAAAACGAACTAGACAAACTAAAGAGCATAAACGAAACTCTTAACAAACAAGTAGAGCAATTAAAAGATAAAAGTTAGTATAGTTTGGCAAAAGCAACAATTTTATTTTACTACTTATTATAAAAATGCTAAAATTGTTGTGAGGACTAATACATGCTAAACATTTTTTGTGGTACAACACTGTTTGCTCAAGACAAAAGCTTGTACAATGTGCTTAAGTCTAATAGAGATGGCACTAGTCACAATATTTTTATTGTGCCAGACAGATATTCTTTAAGTACTGAAAAGGCAATTTTTGAAAATCTAGACATATTAAGTGCATTTGATATAGATGTACTTACTTTGTCACGCCTTGCTAGCAAAACTATGCCTGCTTTTAATGATATCGGTAAGACAGCAGGTATTATGATTGTAAAAAAGGTTTTGTTAGAAAACAAATCAAAGTTTAAGTGTTTTGATAAGGCACTTTTGAGTGCTGGTTTTAGCGAAGATTTGTATAGCACAATAAGCCAACTAAAAAGCTGCAAGGTTAGTCCAGAACAAATTTATTTTGATAATGCGCAAGATTATTTGCAACTAAAAATGAATGACATTGCACTTGTTTACGAAAATTATCAAAAATACCTTAAAGATAACAACCTAAAAGACAGCTCTGACAAATTTGAAGAGTTTGAACAAATAATACAAAATAGTGATTTTATAAAAAACAGTCACATTTATATATCTCATTTTGACAGTATGACATTGCAAGGTTATCAAATAATAAAACAACTTATACAAACTGCCAAATCTGTCAACATAGCTGTGACTAAAAACAACAATGCCGCCAACAATCATATATATCTTAACGATATGTACAACACCATTGTTGGTCTTGCAGCGAGTGCTAATATCAAACCTAATTTTTACAACTGCGATAGTGGTACTGTAGGTCAATATAGACATTTAGAAAACAACTTGTTTGCATATAAACCACAAGTACAAAAATTAGAACAAAGCAAAATAGAGATTTTTGAACATATAACATTAGAAGAAGAACTTATCCGTGCAGCAACCAAGATTGTTGCTGGCGTAAAAAACAAAGACTTGTTATATCGTGATTATGCAGTAGCTATTGCTGGGCTTGAGACAAAAGTCGATGTAGTAAAAAAAGTATTGGACAAATTTGGTATAAGTTATTATCTTGATGCAACAACCGAGTATCAAGATACAATACTATTTAAGTTTTTAGATTCTGCATTTAGATTAGTTAACAGATATTATCGCAAAACTGATATTATTGCTTTTGCAAAAAATATTTTTGTACAAAGTGATGATGTTGACCTTTTTGAAGATTTTGTTAACAAATATTCTATAGAAGGTGGCCGTTTTGTTAAAGAACTAGACTATCTAAAGCAAGATGCCGATTATCAAGTTTATAACAATGTTAGACAAAATATTTTGCAAGGCATAAGCATTTTAAGTGCTGCTTTTGACAAAGAGCAAAAGACTAGTGTGTTTAGCCAAGCAATAAAAGACATGTTAATTTGTTATGATGCAAGTGCCAAACTTAACAATCTTGCATTACACTTTGCAAGTAGCAATTTGCAAATGTACAAACTGTTGCCACAATTATTGCCAAAACTTATCGAAACCCTTGATGGGTTGGATCAAGTACTTGGTAGTGTAGAGATGAGTTTTGTAGATTATATCGACATACTCAATTGTGGACTTAAGAGTATATCATTGTCTACAACACCACTATCATGCGATAGTGTTTTTGTGGGTGATGCAAGCAAGAGCTTGTTTGATAGGGTAAAAAACCTTATCATTCTTGGTTGCAACGAAAATGATTTGCCTTATTATAAACAAGACTGTGGCATTATAACAGACAAAGAGATTCAAGAATTATCTATCAAATATAAAATAGAACCAACCATAAAAACTATTAACCAACGAGAGCGATACAAATTATTTAATTTGCTAGTTAGCCCGCTTGATAATTTGGTTGTTAGTTATCATATCAAAAACGGAAACGATAAAGTGACCGGTGCTAGTTGGGTAAAACAAATAAAAGAAATGTTTTTGGTAAAATTTAGAGACGAGTATTTGCCTCTTGATGTTTTTACCAATGCATACAACAATGAGACCTTTATCGAAAATTTAGCAACAACTACCTGTGCTCAAACAAAGCTGTTAGAGTACTTGCGTTTTGTTGCCGATGGATACAGGTTTACTAACGAAGACGATATATCGACACTTTATAATGTGTTAAAAGATAAGTGCGATTATGCGCAATATCTAAACTATGACAATTCAAATAAAAAACTAGCAAAAAATGTGTTTTTTGTTAACAACACATTAAGTGTTTCACAAATAGAGAGATTTTATGATTGTCCATTTAAGCATTTTGTAGACTATGGCCTAAAGTTAAAACAAAAACAAATAGGCGATATAGACAATATGCAAGTGGGCAACATTTTGCACGAGCTTATTAAGGTTTTTGTAGACAAATACAAAGCTGATAAAAATATAGATATTCAAAGCATCTCTCAAAAAATCTTTGATACTATTATGCAAAAACCTGACTATGTACATTTGTTGCATTCTCCACAAAACAAAATGCAATTAGTATCTCTAAAAAAAGAAGCCGCAAGACTATGTAGTGGTGTAGCTTATCAAATGGACAATAGTGATTTTAGACCGATCTTTACCGAAGCTCGTTTTTCGGATAATGGTAAGATAAAATCTATAACAATACAAGTTGGCAAATACAATCTAAAACTTGTAGGTGCTGTCGATCGCATTGATGCCTTTGGAGATTATTTTAGAATTATTGATTATAAAACAGGCAGCTGCGATGCAAACCTAAATCAACTATACTATGGTAAAAAGTTGCAGTTGTATGCTTATCAAAAAGTTGTACAAAACAACTTAAAACTAAAGCCTGCTGGTTGTTATTATTTGCCAGTAAGCAGTAAGTATCAAAAAGATGATGAAGACACTTCTGGTATATACAAACTAAAAGGTTATACTGCAAGAGACAACGATGTAATATTTGCCTCTGACAAAAATTTGGTAGAGTCGCTTGAGAGCAACATAATAGAAGTAAAACGAAACGCTCCAACCAAAAAAGAACAATATGTTTATAGCAGTTATTCTAAACTTGCAAGTCAACAAGATTTGTTAAATTTTGCAGACTATGCAATAGCTATGATCAAACAAGCTGTAGAACAAATCGTAGATGGCAACATCAATGCCAGTCCACTAAAACTTGCATCAAACAAATCTGCCTGCGAGTATTGTCCTTATCATGCTTTGTGTCGTTTTGACGAAAAGCTAAATAATACAACAAGACACCTTGCTGGCAAGGTAGAAATTGCTAGCTTTGAGGAGGTGCAAAAATGAGCGAAAACAAAACAAAATATACACCTGCTCAACAAGCTGTAATTGAATCTTCAGGCAACAATCTTTTGGTGTCTGCAGGTGCAGGTAGTGGTAAGACAACAGTGCTTGTCGAAAAGGCCACCACTCAAATAAAAAACAAAGAAGTCAAGCTTGATCAATTGCTTATTGTCACCTTTACTGAGAGTGCCTCAAATGAGATGAAACAACGCCTGTATGAGAAGTTAAGCGAGCATTCTGCCGACCCAGTGGTCGCAGAAGAATTAGAGAATATAAATAATAGCGATATATGTACATTGCATAGTTTTTGTCAGAAAATTATTAAGCAATACTTTTATGAGTTAGATATCGACCCAGCGTTCGGAATTATTGATGATAATGATTCTAGCTATCTAAAAGCGCAAATATTGCAAGATATATTACAACAACAATCTGCAGAGTACGATAGTAATTTTGAAAGACTTACAGAGATATTTTATAAGGGTAGAAAGTCTAACAATCTTAAAGACAATATTTTGTCTTTTTATGAGTTTTTGCAAACACAAGATGATAGACAAATCTTTTTACAAAACATCTCAAAATCATGCTACAATGTTGACCTAAAAAACAACCCTGCAGCAACACTTATTAACAAAAAAGTTTGTTTAGATTGTGCTTACTTTTTAAGAGAGTTCAAAAGTAAACTTGACATAGCGCAAGGCCTTAAACTGCCTAAACTTGAGAGCTTGCTTAGCAGCATAGTTCAAGGGCTGAGTTTGATAAATATTGAAAATGATTTTGAGACAAATTTTGACAATGCAAAAACTGTATTTAGTTTGTCTGGTGGTTTTGGCTATTGCAAAAAAGAAGACGAACAACTTGCTACAGAATGTGCCGAGTTGTGGGAGACTTTTGGCAAGGCAAAAAATAATATCAAAGAATTGTATTGTCAAGATAATGTTGATTTGATTGTTGAGCATCTAGCAAAAGCAAGTAGAGTTATAGACAAATTTGTAGAGCTAACTTTACTTTTTGAAAAAGAATACACATATCAAAAAAGTGCAAAAAAAGTTTTAGACTTTAATGATTTAGAAAAGTACGCTCTAAAACTTTTGTCTAATGATACTTTGCGCAAAGCGCTTGTTGGTAAATATAAGTTTATTTATATTGACGAGTACCAAGACATCAACAACATTCAAGAGAGTATATTAAACAAATTAACCAACGGCAAAAACCTTATCATGGTAGGCGATATCAAACAAAGTATATATGCCTTTAGAAATAGTAGCCCTCAAATATTTATAGACAAAAAAGGTAGCTACGAGCTTGATAATGCCAAAGGTACTGTTATTGACCTTAACGAAAACTTTAGAAGCAACCCATTAATTTTGAAGTTTATAAACAAAATTTTTGACCAAGTTATGACATTAGATTTTGGTGGAGTTGACTACAAAAATAGAGGTTCTTTTAATGGCAGGGCGGAGTACCAAAAAGTAAATGATTTGCCAGAGGTAAGCGTCAACATTATTAATGACCACAAAGAAGAAACAGAAATCGTAAGTGGTCTATACAATATTGATCAAGATATAAAACAAACAACATCATCAAAACAATTAGAAGCACATTTTGTAGCGCAACAAATTTCTAAACTTGTAGGCGCACATCAAATATATGATGCAAAAAAGAAAACAACAAAAACAATAGAGTATAAAGATATTACAATTTTATGCAGAACCAGAAACTTGCTAAAAGATTTTGCTAATATGCTTATCAAATACAACATACCTGTTTCTGCCAACTTGCATGAGAGTATGTTTGACAACCCTGACATTATGTTTTTGTTAAGTTTGTTAAAAGTTATTAATAATCCAAATGATGACATTGAGCTTGCAACAGTCTTGTCTCATCATTTGTTAGGCTTTGATTATGAAGAATTAATAACAATAAGACAATCAACCGACCAAGACAATTTTTATCTAGCATGCAAAGAATATTTGTCAAGAGACAACGACCTTGCAAAAAAACTACAAGATGTTTTTGACTATTTTAAGGAGTTGCGTTTTGAGAGCAACTTTGCAAGTATATACAACTTGCTACTTATGTTAGACAATAAGCTTGGCATAACTAATTACTTTTTGTCTTTGCCAAATGGTAGAGATAGGCAAGTGGTTGTTAACAATTATATTGAGAGCTTTAGTGGTTCTAGCTACAACTATGACCTTGTAGGTTATATCAACTATGTAGATACATACCTAAAAGATAGTGTAAACGCCACCAACATTATTCAACCTGCAGACTGTGTAAAACTAGACACAATACATTCGAGTAAGGGTCTAGAGTATAACATAGTATTTTTGGTAGGTTGTGGCGAAGGCTTTGTAAAATTGAGTACCAAGCAAGATCTTGTCAAAGAAAAATCTTTAGGTCTTGGTATCAACTATTATGACCTAGATAGTAGAGCTGCTTACAACACTATTGCAAAAAAGGCAATAAACATGCAAATAGAGCAAAGTGAATTATTAGAAGAAACACGCCTTTTGTATGTAGCTTTGTCTCGTGCAAAAAATCATCTATATATTGTAGGCAAAGCTAATGTAGAAAAGATAAATACTCAACCATCAGAGTATAGTATTCGTAAGGCAAATAATTATTTAGAATGGATACTATCTGGCTTTGATACTAACACTCTAAAAGCAATAAAACTAGGAAACAAAGATTTTGTTTCTAATCCAAAAACAATGCCTGTTGTTGTAAGAGTTTTTGATAGAGACGATCTTGTCCAAAGTGATATCAAAAATCCTATACAAGCTTTTGATACAAGTGTTGTTAACAAACAATTGTTTGACGATATACAAACATATCTTAACAAACCATATCACAATCAACTAGCAACAACAATAGCGCAAAAAAACTCTGTCACTTCGCTTATGGCGATGCAAGATAATTATGAGAGTATTAACAACGAACCAAAGGTGTTTGACTTATCAGAACACAATAGTGGTGTAGACTTTGACTTTGCAAAACTTGGTACTGCATATCATACAGTTATGCAGTATGTAGATTTTGACATTGTGTCAGAAGATCAAGTAAAAACTTTGATAAATAAGTTAATAGCAAACAATGTTTATCTTGCAGATTATCTAAACAAAGTTTCTTGCAAAAAGATTTTGCAAGCAGTGCAACAATTAAAACAATTTGATCTAAAAAATGCTTTGAGAGAAAAGCAATTTATGATGTATGTACCTCACAACCAAGTAGTGCCTGGTAGCTCACTAGAAGACAAGGTTTTGCTGCAAGGTGTTATTGACTTAATTGTCGTTGGCGACCGCAACATCATTATTGATTATAAGACAACTCGCACAGACACGGCAGAACAATTGGTCGAAAAATACCAAGTACAAATGGATCTTTACAAAAAAGCTGCAGAGCTAGCTTTGGGTAAAAATATCGACCAAGTGTACATTTATTCGTTTATACACAATAAAATTGTCCAAGTTTTTTGAAAAAAAGTAAAAAATTAATATTTATTTATTAGTAAATATAATTTTTTTGTGTTATACTAACAACATAAATTAGGCAAAGGAGAAAATTATGAACATATTTGATACTATTGCAGATGGAATTAAATATGCCGCTACTCAATTAGGTTTGCAATATATTGCACTTATTGCTCTTGGCATTATAATTCTAGCAATCATTGTTATTATCCAAAGTATTAGAAGTTCTTATGAAACAAAAATCTTAAAGAGTGTAGATAAGTTTAACAAATACTTTTCTAAACAACCTTTTATCAATGACGAAAACTTGGTAGAGTTTAATGCGAGAATGAAAAAGGTTCCTAGAATTTTGCGCAACCGTTGGCAAATGTATATGCTAAACAGAGAAGACGCTCCTACAAAATATATCAACCTTGATACCTGTGTAGAAAAACCATTGCGTACAAGCTTGATTGAGCGTAACATGAGCAACTTTACAATGTTTACTGGTCTTATCTGTTTTGTATCATTGTTGTTTGGTCTATGTGCAGTTCAAGATCCTTCTATGACTATTAGTTGGTTTAAGGCTTTGTTAGTACCTGCAGTTGTATTCTTGTTTAGCTCTGTATTTATTCTTATTGTTCGCAGCTGGAAAAATGCGATACATGCAGACTTGTACGAAAACTTCCACATCTTCGAACAAAACCTAACAAGATCTGTGACAACTTTGCCAGCATATGTAGACTACGAAATATTGTTTACTAAAAAAGAAATCAGAGATGGTATCCCTGTATTGCAACAATATTTAGAAAAGCGTGCTTTCTTAGAACAACAAGAATTAGAAAGAGCTAGAGAAAACGCAGTCGAAACCGAATCTTATGATTTTGAAGAACTTGGCATCAATGGTTCACTAGTACTAGAAAGAGCCATGAAAGAATGTGAAACTTACATCGGCAACCGTAGAAGATTGCTAGGTGAGTGTGGCCAAATCGAATCAGAAAAAGAAAACTTTGCAAAGAACTATGACGCAACAGAAAAAGACTATCAAAGAAAGCTTCAAGCAAGTAGAGAAAACTTGGAGAGCTTAAAAGCACAACAAGAAGCTTCTACAAACAGAATTGAAAGCAACTATATTCGTAAGCAATTGCAAGACGAAATCAAAAAGCAACAACAATTAGAAAAAGATAGTGACGAAGCAGCAGAAAAGTTTAAGCAAGAGCAAGCTTCTCTTGATGCAGAAGTTGTAAAGAGAAAAGAAGAAATCGAAGAAAAGCGTAAAGCTGTTGAATCTTCTATGTTGCTAGAGTTTAAGAACTATGCAAATGTTATGTATAAAAAACTTGCTGATGCAGCACAAAAATCTACAGCAGCAAGATTAGAAAAATTGTCAGTAGAAAACGAAGAGTTAAAAGAATTGTTAAAAACTTTCCAAACTGACAAACTTGATGTTTTGAGTTTGATTGACAATATCGAACTAAAAGCAGACAAATCTGTAGAAGACAAAGGTTTGTATGATAACGAACAAGAACAAATACCTGATTTGTTATATGACGAAACCGGCGCTCCTAACGCAGAGATCGAAGATGTAAAAGCAAAATCAGCTTTTGATCTAGAAGAAGAAAAAGAATTGGTAAGACCTGATGTTCAACCACAAGTTGCACCAGTGCCACCAATCTCTCCAATACCAGCATTTGCTCCAGAGGCTACAGTAGCTCCGGCAGCTCCTATTGCAGAAGCGCCAGTAGCTCCAGCAGCACCAGCTACTCCAACTCAAGATGAGCTAAATGACATTCAAAAGAAAATCGAAGAAGAAAACGCAAACCTTTTCAAACAAAAACAAGAGTTTGAAACACAAATAAATAACACTATTTCTAAAATTGATGATACTGATGATGATGAAGATGCAGGCCAAAAACCAGCAGAACCAGTAGAGATACCTGATGTAAAAGCGGCAGCTCCAGCAGCACCAGTAGTAGAAGAAAAAGAAGAAGAACCAGAGCCAAAGCCAGCTCCTGCTAAAAAGCCAGAGCCAAAACCAGCTCCAGCAGCACCAGCTAAAAAGACTTTGACAAAAACTTCTGCAAAACCAGCAGCTAAAAAATCTGGTGGCAATGATGACATCGATGATATTAATAGCGAAATGGAAGATTTGCTAAACTCTCTAAATGATTAATAAAAAAAAGCCCAACACTATGTTGGGTTTTTTTGTTATGTTTTGTTTCTGCTAAAAACAGCTAGCTCTACAAGTTTATTATGTAGTTTTGCATTATGAATTGTTTTTGCAGTTATTATATTGTCTTTTTTGATAATAATTTCGTTGTTGCTACCATATACAGTTTTTGATACTTTGCGACCTATCAAAAAGTTTTGATCGCTGACAATCCTTTGCGGTAGTGGATTGGTGCTAAACTTATATGTCTCTTTTTGCAACGGCGCAAGGTCTTCTATTTTTGGTAGTTCTATTTTGGGCAACTCTATCTTTGGCATGATGTTAACAATATTGCTTTGTTTTACTTTAGCAATTGTTGGTTTATAATTTTGTTTGCTAAACTTAATGCCGCTACTGTTAATAACCAAATTGTCATTGTTATAACTAATGACGCTTTTGCTATCGTAGGTGGCATCTCCTACAGATATCTCTTCTATCTTAAAGTTGGTTGATAGTATAACATCTTTTACTTGTCCTAGATAGTTGCCTTCTAAACTATATACAATATTGTTAATAGGGTTGTTGTATACAACTCTCGGTGCAAATATCAGTGGTGTGATGCCACTGTTATTTTTTATTGTTATTGCGCTGTCACCTATACAAAAGACCTTTGTTATATCTAATAGTACTTCTTCATCTTCGCTATCATTAAAAAGTATAAGATGTTTTGCTCGTTTGAGTTCGGTGTCAAAGCATATGTTTTTGACCGTGCCTTCGCACATGCCATTGTATAAGTTGATTACGGGTTTCGAAATAATATTGGTTACTTTATACATTTTTTCCTCCTACTATACAAATATATATGTTTGCTAATGTCTATTTATTAAAAATCTTTTGCAAAAAAATGTGTTTGGTGTTATTATTTTTATATATAAATTTTTTTAGGAATGTTTTTGATATGTTTGGACTATTAAAAAAGTTGTTTTCTAAACCCATAACAACAGATGAGTCTGATAGCAACGAACTTGTTGATATGTGTTATCTAAAAAACAACGAACTAAAACTTAATTCGGAGTTAATGGTTGAAAATAACTATTACTGTATCATTATGCATTATGATGATATGTGTGATATTTTGGCGTCTGGCAAATACAAAGCAAACGATAGAGATTTGCCTAGACTTATGCGTTATGCAAAAACCATAAAAACCAAAAAAGGCCCAATCGCGCCAAAAAGTGTTCCTGCAGACATTTATTTTGTCAACATGAACCCAATAAAAGACAACTGCTTTAAGAGTCCTTACAAAGTAGTATTGTTAGATGGTGATAAAAAAGTAAAAACTAGAGTTTATGGCTCTTATACTATCAAAGCAGATAGTCCAACAAAATTAATTGCTGCACTAAAGTCTGATTATGACTGCATCAGAAAAGGTGTCGCTATAAAAGAACTATCTGCAATAATAGGTTATATTATTGGAGAAATTGCTTATAAAGAAAAATTAAAGCTAAAAGATCTTCAAGAACCTACACAAGATATAATAGATTTGTTAACCGAAAGACTTAACAAAAAACTAGATCAATACGGTTGCATATTAAGCGACTTAAAAATATCAAAAGTTGTTTTGCCAAAAAACTATGTCGAAAAGCAATTTGAGATAGAAGATGCAAAACCAAAAACAAAACAAAAACATATCCCAGAAGAAATAGAAGAAGAACCTGTACCAGTTATGGCTAGGGGTGAGCAAGAAGCTACAGTTAATACAGACAATGTTATTAACCTAGGTTATGGAGATATGCAGCCAGAACCTGCAACCAAACAATCTGCCCAAGAAATTTACGAAGCGTATAGTAAACAGTTTGCTTCTAACAATGTGACAACCACTTCAGACCAAGCTGCGCCAAATATATTGTCTGGTGTGGCAAAAGAACCTGCAGAAGAGAGGGTGCAAACTCTAGAGCCTACGCCACCAGCGCCTAATGATGACAAAGATGTGATTAACCTTTTGGGTGGACATGCTATAGCATCGCAACAAGAGGTCGCTTCTAGAAAGCAAGAAATAAATGATATAAAAAGTTTTGTCCTTGGAGAGACAAAAAAAGAAGAGCCAAAGACTCAAGAGAAACAACCAGAAAAACCAGTTGTGCCTCAAGAGGATAAGCCAAAACCACAAGAAAAGCCAAAGACAATTAAGACCTGTCCAGTTTGTGCTCAAACAATGGCGCTTGATGCAAGGTTTTGTTCTAACTGCGGTGCAAATGTTTCTGAAGAAATCATATGCAAAGCGTGCGGTACAAAAAATCAAGGCGATGCCAAATTTTGTAAAATTTGTGGTAGCAAATTAAACTAACATATGCTTGATATAAATGTTTAATTGTGATAAAGTATGTTTTGTAAAAATAAAACTTAAGGAGTTTATTATGAAAGTTTCTAAAAAAATGACAGTTGGAGAAATCTTAAACAAATATTCTAACGCACAAGAAGTTCTTGCTGGTTTTGGTTTGCATTGCTTTGGTTGCCCAATGAGCCAAATGGAGACTGTAGAACAAGCTGCAGCTGCTCATGGTGTAGATGTTGAGTTTATGATGGCTCAATTAGAAAAAGATCTTGTTGCAGCAGAACCTGCAAAAAAGACTTGCAAAAGAACTTGCAAAAAATAATTAAAAACTAACAAAAAAGACCTATATATAATATAATAGGTTTACATAAGCAAAAAACTTATTAAAAGGAGTGTAAGATAAATGACAAAAACAAAGTCTAATACAAGTTCTATAGAACTAAATTCATATTTGTTTTCTTTAGTTTATATAGTATTTGCTTTATTGTTTGAAGTTGTCCAATTTTCGTGGTTGGGTTTTGGTATTTTGCCAAAGTACTTTTTATTTGACTTTGCGATAATGATCGTTATTGCATCAATTATATTTATCTTGCCTGGCAACGCTGCAAAAAACAGTGTTATGTACTTCTTTTTAGGTTTGCAATTTGTTCTTAATATTGCCAATATTACTTTGTATAATGTTTTTGGTGATATTATGAGCTTTGATATGCTTTTGCTTGGTGCAGAAGCAGCAACAGCTTTTTCGTTTAGCTTTATAGATTTTCTTAACTTATTTACCAACTTTGCTTTGATGGCACTTGCTATTGTTGCTGGTGTTATGGTGACAAAGAATGTTGTTGGTGTAAGAAGAGTTAATAAGTTTTTTAAGACTTCGATATTGCTTATAGTTTTTATGTTGGGACAAACTTTTGGTTATAGCTTTTATTCTGTAAGTTTAGGTTTGCTAAAAGATGCTAATCCTTCTAGTCCAACATATATTATGGAGAGCGATGTATACTTGCAAAGCAATTTGTTCTTAAAGTTAGAAAGTTATAAAAAGTTTGGTACTTTTGGTTTTTACTTTAAGAGTTTAGTAAACATTATTTTTAATCCAAACAGTTTAGAAAAACACGAACAAAAAGTTCTTAATGACAAAATTACCGAAGGTGAGGGTTATAAGTTTGTATCTGACAAGTCAGGAGCGTTAGAAGATAACAATGTTGTTATGATCTTGATGGAGAGCTTTGACTGGTATGCAATCAACCCGGTATACACTCCAACACTATATGCTTTGGCCAATGGTACCTATGCTGGTCCAGATGGTACTTGGCAACCGGGTGGATATTCTTTTGATAATTTTTATGGCAGAAACAAAACCAATGTCAGCGAAGGCATATCTTTCTTGGGCAATATGCCAAGAACCGAAATGCTTGTTATGTATGAGCGTGCAGTTGGTTTGAGTGCTCCATACTCTTTGCCAAATCTTGTTAGGGCTGATGCCGAAGCAAAGGGCGAAACTTTTAAGTCTACATACTTACATACATATTTGAGTAGTTTTTATGCAAGAAACACAACTTATGACAAGCTTGGTTTTGATGAGATTTTGTGTGTAGATAATGTATATGACAAAAATCCTATCAAAGTATTTAACGATTGGATCTTTGACGAACAATTTATAAAAGATACTATTGACAACTTCTTGCCAACTGATGTAGATAGATTTTATACACAGTTTGCTTCTATGTCGACACATGGTTCTTATCAATATAATACACAAGAAGTTTACTTGCATTATATAGATGAGGTAGAAGATAAGTTTGACGAGTATACAGATTATCTACATACTCAAACAACATTTACCGTACCAGAGAGCGAATATCTTGTAAAAGCACTAAAACATTATATTACTGGCGCTATAGACTTTGACAAAGCTATCGCATATCTAATACAAGAGATGGATAATCGTGGTCTTGCAGATAATACTACTTTGGTTTTGTATGCAGATCACAATTCGTATTATGATGATTTGAGTGTTCAGCTAAAAGATCTTAATAAAGATGAATATTATGAGATAGAAGCGTACCGCATACCTTTTATTATATATAACAAAAATTTTGATGCAGGGGTAGATAGTACATTCTGCTCTACATATGATATATATCCAACAGTATGCGACTTGTTAGACTTGCCAGTAAATAGAACTATTACTCAAGGCAACTCAATATTTAGTGATGAGATAGAAAATAGCATATTTGTTTCATTCTTAAATGGTATATTTGATGATGAGCTATATTCTGTTAATATCTCTGATATAATCAAACTAACAGATAGAGAAGTTGCCAAAGAAGAAATAGAAGCCTTCCAAAACAAAGCAATAGACTTTTATCTAAAGCAAGACATTGTCGAAAAGGTTTGGAAAAATAATATATTTAGCAAAAGAACATGATAAACAAAAAAACACCCTATTTGTTAGGGTGTTTTTATATTGCTTTTTTGTAGCTTTTAGGGGTTAAAAAAGGGTAGTTTTGACCCTCAAAAAAAGTTTGAAAAAAGCTAAAAAAAATTAAAAAAAAGGGTTGACTTATTGACCTGTTTGGGTTATACTATCATAGCTGTGAAATATGGGATGAATCGCAAAGTTACCACTTATAGCAACATAAGGAGGAGAATTTGCGAGGACAAGTCTGGTTTCAAATCAGGCGACTAACCCCAAGTTGCAGAGGAGATAAGAACTTGAAAAATAGTTTTTTTATTTTCTTTCGCAGTACGACACACACGGTAAAGTGTATCAAATAATCAAGCAACGCAAGGTTAGATTGGGTTAAGGAGGAAAAATATAATATGGCAACTCAAAAAATTAGAATTAAGTTACAGTCTTATGACCACAACTTGATCGATTTGGCAGCATCTAGAATTATTGAGGCTGCACAAAAAACAGGTTCAAAAATTGCTGGACCTATTCCACTACCTACTGACAAAGAAGTAGTGACAATCATCAGGGCTCCACACAAATATAAGGACAGCCGTGAACAGTTCGAAATGCGCACACACAAACGCGTTATCGACATTTACACATCTGCAAAGGCACTTGATTCTTTAATGAAGTTAGACCTTCCAGCTGGTGTTGATATTAACATAAAGTTATAATATTGCGTTAGGGAGAATTAAGAAAAATGAAAAAATCTATTTTAGGTAAAAAATTGGGTATGACGCAAGTATTCACCACAAGCGGTATGGTTATTCCAGTTACTGTTGTTGAAGCGGGTCCTTGCACAGTTATCCAAAAGAAAACACAAGAAAAAGATGGTTATGATGCCCTTGTAGTTGGTTTTGGTTCTCAAAGAGAAAAACTTGTTAACAAACCACAAGCAGGTGTTTTCAAAAAAGCAGGTGTTCCTGCTGCAAAATATCTTCGTGAAATTCAACCAGACAACATGGCAGAGCTAGAAGTTGGCGCTGTTGTTAGTTGTGATGTATTTAGCGAAGGCGACATTGTTGATGTTACAGGCATCACAAAAGGTCACGGTTTCTCAGGTGTTATCAAAAGACACAATGCACACCGTCTAAAAATGACTCACGGTACTGGTCCTGTTCACCGTGAAGTTGGTTCAATGAGTGCAAACTCAACACCAAGCAGAGTATTCAAAAACAAAAAAATGCCTGGCCAATTTGGTAATGAACAAGTTACTATTCAAAACTTGGAAATCGTAAAAGTTGACAAAGAACGCAATGTACTTTTAATCAAAGGTGCAGTTCCAGGAAACAAAAACGGTTTAGTTACTATCACATCGGCTGTTAAGGCTTAATAAGATTAAGGAGTAATATATTATGCCAAAAGTTAAAGTTTATAATATGGCCGCAGAAGTTGTTGGTAATATGACCCTTAGTGATGAAGTGTTTGGTTGCGAGTACAACGAAGCGCTAATTCACCAAGCTATTGTGGCTTACAATAACAATCAAAGACAAGGCACAAAAAGTGCTCTTACTCGTACAGAAGTAAGAGGCCATGCTAAAAAGCCTTGGAGACAAAAAGGTACTGGTAGAGCTAGACAAGGTTCTACAAAAGGTCCACAATGGACTGGCGGTGGTGTTGTATTTGCACCAAAGCCAAGAGATTTTTCACAAAAAATGAACAAGCAAGCTAAACGCCAAGCTTTCAAAAGCGCAATCAGTGCTAAACTTGCTGAACAAGAAGTTGTTGTTTTGGATGAAGTTAAATTAGCTGAAGCAAAAACTAAAGAATTTATGACTATTGTAAATAGTTTCAAAATTGACAAAAATGTAACTTTTGTTGTTGCAAGCAAAGATGAAACAATCTTAAGAGCAACTAACAATATTCCTTTTGTAAATGTTACAACTGCTGATCTTGTTAACACTTATGACATCGTTGCAAGTAGCAAAGTTTATGTTACAAAAGATGCAGTTAAAAAAATAGAGGAGGCAAATAAATAATGAACGCCTACGATATTATTATTAGACCGTTATTATCTGAAAAAAGTTATGCAACTATTGCTGACAAAAAATATACTTTTGTTGTTAACAAAGATGCAAACAAAATTCAAATTAGACAAGCGGTAGAAGAAATTTTCAAAGTTAAAGTAAAACAAGTTAATACATTAGTAGTTAAGGGCAAAGAAAAAACTCAAAACACTAAAAACGGTAGAACAGTTGGTAAAACTAGCGATTACAAAAAAGCAATCGTATGGCTTACTAGCGATAGCAAACCAATCGAGTTTTTCGAAAGCCTAAACTAATAGCGGAGGAATATTAAAATGGCTGTTAAAAGACACAATCCTACAACTCCTGCTCAAAGACATCTTTCTACTGCAGATTTTTCAGTTTTAACAAAGAAAAAACCAGAAAAATCACTTCTTGCTGTTAAAAACAAGAAAGGTGGTAGAAATGCTTCTGGCAGACTTACCGTTAGACACATTGGTGGCGGTAATAGACAAAAATATAGATTAATTGATTTTAGACGCAACAAAGATGGTATCGCAGCAAAAGTTACTGCTATCGAATACGATCCAAACAGAACAGCATACATTGCATTGCTTAACTATGCTGATGGCGAAAAGGCATACATCCTTGCGCCAGTTGGTCTAAATGTTGGCGACACTGTAGAAAGTGGCGTTAACGCAGAAATAAAAGTCGGCAACTGCTTGCCTTTAGAAAATATCCCAGTTGGTAGCGTTGTTCACAACATCGAGTTAAGACCTGGTCGTGGTGGACAAATTGCTCGTTCTGCTGGTATTTCTGCTCGTCTTATGGCAAAAGAAGGTAAATATGCTACCTTAAAAATGCCTAGCGGTGAGATGAGAATGGTTCTTCTTACTTGCAGAGCAACTATTGGTCAAGTTGGCAATATCGAACACGAGAACATCTCTCTTGGTAAAGCTGGTCGCAAGCGTCACATGGGTGTTAGACCTACAGTTCGTGGTGTTGTTATGAACCCAGTTGATCACCCACACGGTGGTGGTGAAGGTAAATCACCAGTTGGTCGCCCAGGCCCTGTTACTCCATGGGGTAAACCTGCTATGGGTTATAAGACTAGAGACAAGAAAAAGAGTTCTAATAAACTAATTATCAAGCGTGTTAACTAGGAGTATAAATCATGAGTAGATCATTAAAGAAAAAACCATTTGTTGAAGAAAGACTTTTTAACAGAGTTAAACAAATGAACGAAACTAATACAAAGAAAGTTGTTAAAACTTGGTCAAGAGCGTCTGTTATTTACCCAGAATTTGTTGGACACACAATTGCTGTTCACAATGGTAAAAAACATATCCCAGTTTATTGCACATCAGAAATGGTTGGTCATAAACTAGGTGAATTTGCTCCTACAAGAACATTCAAAGGCCACACTTCTGGCAAAACAACTGGTAAATAAGGAGCAAAAAGATGGCAAAAAGAATTAGAGAAAAAGCAGAAGCAAGACGCCAAAACAAAGATATGCGTCCTACAGCTACTGCAAAACATATCAGAATGAGTTCTACAAAAATCCGTATTGTCATGGATTTGGTTCGTGGCAGAAAATACAGAGATGCAGTTGCAATCCTAAGCACTACTCCTAATGCCGCTGCAGAAGTTATCTTAAAAACTATGAACTCAGCTGCCGCTAACGGCGAAAACAATCTTGGTCTTAACAAAGATGATATGTATGTTGCAGAAATCTATGCTAACCAAGGTCCAACTCTAAAGAGACTAAACATTCGTGCTCGTGGTAGAGTTGATAGAATCTTAAAAAGAACTAGTCATGTAACAGTGATTATGGATACTGTAAAGGAATAAAGGAGCAAAATATGGGACAAAAAGTTAGTCCACACGGACTTAGAATCGGAATCAATAAGAGTTGGGATTCTCTTTGGTATGCTGACAAGAAAAACTTTGCTAAATACCTAAAAGAAGATAATGTTATCCGTACTTTTATTAAGAAAAAATATTATGCTTGCGCTATCTCAAAAATCAGTATCGAAAGAACTGCAAAAAGACTTGTTGTAAGCATTCACACAGCTCGTCCTGGTATCTTAATTGGTCAAAAGGGCGCTGGTGTAGAAACTTTGAAGAAAGAAATTGCTAAATTAACTACTTTTGATACAATTTCTATCAACATCAAAGAAGTACGCAATCCTGACATGGATGCAACATTAGTTGCAGAAAGCATCGCTGCTCAACTAGAAAAGCGTGTTCATTTCCGTAGAGCTATGAAACAAGCTATGCAAAAAACTATGAAAGCAGGTGCTCAAGGTATCAAAGCTATGGTTAGCGGTCGTCTTGACGGCGCTGACATCGCAAGAAGCGAACATTATAATCAAGGTAATTTGCCTCTACACACTTTAAGAGCTGACATCGATTACGGTGTTGCAGAAGCTGCAACTACTTTCGGTATCGTTGGTGTTAAAGTTTGGATTTACAAAGGCGAAATCCTTCAAAAATTTAACATTGTTCCTTCTCAACCAGTAACTCACAAAGGAGGAAACAAGTAATATGTTAATGCCAAAAAGAGTTAAAAGAAGAAAACAACATAGAGGTAGAATGACTGGCGTTGCTACTCGTGGCAACAAAGTGTCTTACGGCGAGTTTGGTCTTGCTACTACAGAACCATGTTGGATCACTTCTAATCAAATAGAGGCTGCGCGTATAGCTATGACTCGTTATACAAAGCGTGGTGGTAAAGTTTGGATCAAAATTTTCCCACACAAGCCAGTTACTAAAAAACCTGCTGAAACTCGTATGGGTAGCGGTAAAGGTTCACCAGAATATTGGGTAGCAGTAGTTAAACCAGGCAGAGTTATGTTCGAAATCGCTGGTGTTGCTGAAGAAGTAGCAAGAGAAGCATTGAGACTAGCTAGCCACAAACTACCATGCAAAACAAAAATAGTTAAGAAAGAAGTCGAAACTACATCAGAAGGTGGTGCAGAATAATGAAAGTTAACGAAATCAGAAATATGACTAACGATGAGCTTAATGCTAAACTTGTTAGCCTAAAATCAGAGTTATTTAATCTTCGTTTTCAACATGCTACGGGCAACCTAGCAAATCCAATGATGCTTAGCACTATCAAAAAAGATATAGCAAAAATCAAAACAGTTTTAACCGAAAGAGAAATTGCTAAGTCTGACAAGGCTAAGGCATAGGGGAGGACAGTATGGAAAAATTAGAAAGAAATAACCGTAGAACAAAAATTGGTGTTGTAGTTAGCAACAAAATGGACAAAACTTGCGTAGTTTCTGTTACTTCTAACGAAAAACATCCTCTATACAAAAAAGTCGTAAAGGTTACAAAGAAGTTCAAAGTGCATGACGAAAATAACGAATGCAACATTGGCGATACTGTAGAAATTATGGAAACTCGTCCAATCAGCAAAACTTGTTATTTTAGACTTCTTCGTATCGTAGAAAGAGTTAAATAATAAAGGAGCAAATAAATTATGGTACAACCTCAATCAAAACTTAAAGTTGCTGATAACACCGGTGCTAAACAAATTATGTGTATCCGTGTACTTGGTGGTTCATTCAGAAGAAGTGGTAATATCGGTGACGTAATTATTGCTTCTGTTAAAAAAGCCATTCCTGGTGGTGTGGTTAAAAAGGGTGACGTTGTTAAAGCCGTTATCGTAAGAACCTGCAAAGGTGTTCGTCGTAACGATGGTTCACACATCAGATTTGACGATAATGCAGCCGTTATCATTGATAACCAAAAACAACCAAAAGGCACTCGTATCTTTGGACCTGTTGCAAGAGAACTTCGTGAAGATGGTTACATGAAGATCGTTTCACTTGCTCCAGAGGTTTTATAGGAGATAAGTTATGGCAAATTTAAATATTAAAACAGGCGATAAAGTTGTTGTTATCGCTGGTAAAGATAAAGGTAAAGTTTCTACAGTAGTTGCAAGTTTTCCAAAAGAAAACAGAGTAACTGTTAAAGATGTAAATGTAGTTACAAAACACAACAAACCAAAATCAGCTCAAGACAAAGGCGGTATCGCTAAACTTGAAGCTAAAATACAAGTTTCTAATGTTCAAGTTATCTGCCCAGTATGTGGCAAAGCAACTAGAGTTGCTCACAAAGAAGTAGATGGCAAAAATGTTAGAGTTTGCAAAAAATGTGCAGCAGTTATTGACAGCGCAAAAAAATCAGCTAAAAAAGCAGCAGCAAAAAAGACAACAGACGCTGCTGAAAGTAAGTAAGGAGGAGTATTATTATGGCAGAAACAAAGAAAGCAACTCCTAAAAAACAAAGAAACAGATTGCACGAATTTTACCTAACAAATGTTGTTCCAGCTTGCACTAAAGAGTTTGGTTACAAAAATGTTATGGAAGTTCCTAAAATCGAAAAAATCGTTATCAACCTAGGTCTTGGTTCAGTTAAAGATAACTCTAAGAGCTTTAACCTAGCTGTTGAAGAAATCGCCCAAATCACCGGACAAAAACCAGTTGCTACAACTGCAAAAAAATCTATCTCAAACTTCAAAGTTAGAGAAGGTCAAAAAATCGGTGCTAAAGTTACACTTCGTGGCGATAGAATGTATGAATTTTTGGACAAATTAATTTCTATAGCTCTTCCAAGAGTTCGTGACTTTAAGGGTGTTAACCCTAAAGCTTTTGATGGCAGAGGCAACTATGCTCTAGGCATCAAAGAACAATTAATTTTCCCAGAAATTTCTTATGAAAAAGTCGAACAAATTAGAGGTTTTGACGTTATTATTGTTACTACCGCTAAAACTGATAAAGAGGCATTTACTTTACTTAAACTTATGGGTATGCCTTTCAGAGCAAGATAGTAAGGGAGTTTGATTATTATGGCAAAAAAAGCAATGATAGAAAAACAACAAAGAAAACAAAAGTATTCTACTCGTGAGTATACTCGTTGTTCTATTTGTGGTCGTCCACACGCTGTATTAAGAAAATATGGCATATGCAGAATCTGTTTTAGAAATCTAGCATACAAAGGCGAAATCCCTGGCGTTAAAAAATCAAGTTGGTAAAAAGGAGAAGAAAAATAATATGATAGTTACAGATCCAATCGCAGATATGCTTACTCGTATTCGTAATGCTTTAACTGCAAAACACACAGAAGTTTTAATTCCTGCATCAAAAACTAAAAATACTATTGCTCAAATCCTTGTAAGTGAAGGTTATATTAACTCAGCTGACTTGGTTGATACAGGTAGTTACAAATCACTAAAAATTAATCTTAAATATGGTCCTAATAACGAAAGAGTTATCCAAGGTTTGAAACGCATTTCTAAACCTGGTCTTAGAGTTTATGCTAATGTAGAAGACCTTCCAAGAGTTCTTAATGGTCTAGGCATTGCAATTATCTCTACTAACAAAGGTATTATGACCGATAAGCAAGCTCGTGAACAAAACATTGGTGGCGAAGTTCTTGCTTATATCTGGTAGGAGGTAGTATTATGTCAAGAATTGGTAGATTACCTATTGATGTTCCAGCTGGTGTTACAGTTACTATCGAAGGTAGCAAAGTTACAGTTGCTGGTAAATTAGGAACATTAAGTCAAGTTATTGACAGAAACATCTCTGCAAAACTTGAAAATAACCAAGTTATTGTTACTCGCGCTAGTGAAAACGGCGAATGCAGAGCAAAACATGGTCTATATAGACAACTTATCGCAAACATGGTTAAAGGTGTTAGCGAAGGTTTCAAAAAAGTTCTTGTAATCAACGGTGTTGGTTATAAAGCAACTCAAAATGGCAACAAAGTTGTTTTGAACATTGGTCTTTCTCATCCAGTAGAACTTGTTCCAGATGAGGGTATCACTCTAAAAGCAACTAGCGTTACCGAAGTTGAAGTTAGCGGTATTGACAAAGAAAGAGTTGGTCAATTTGCAGCTAAAATCAGAGACATTAAGCGTGTAGAACCATATCATGCTTATGGTATAAAATACAGTGATGAAGTAGTTATCCGTAAAGAGGGTAAAACTTCTGGTAAAAAATAAAGGAGCGCATAAAAGATGATTAAACAAACAAATAAAAATGTACAAAGATTACATCGTCATTTGAGAGTTAGAGGCAAGATATCTGGTACTAAAGAATGCCCTAGACTTAATGTTTATCGCAGCACAAACCATATCTATGCTCAAATTATTGATGATACTAAAGGTGTTACAATTGTTAGCGCTTCTACAGTAGAAAAGTCGATATTGCCATTGCTAGAAGGTAAAACAAAATCAGAACAAGCCTTCATCGTTGGCGAACAACTTGCAAAAGCAGCAAAGAAAAAAGGTGTTAAAACAGTTGTATTTGACCGTGGTGGATACCTTTATATCGGACGCGTTAAGAGTCTAGCTGAAGGCGCAAGAAACGCTGGTTTAGAGTTTTAATGGAGGAAATTATGGCAAAGAAAGAAATTAACAAAGAAAATGTTAAAAAACCTGTAACTCGTAGAGAAGACAGCGAATTTGATAAAAAATTAGTTGAAGTAAGACGCGTTGCCAAAGTTGTTAAGGGTGGTAGAACACTTCGTTTTAGCGCACTTGTAGTTGTTGGTAACAGAAAAGGTCTTGTAGGTGTTGGTATCGGTAAATCAGCTGAAGTTCCTGAAGCTATCGAAAAAGCAACTGCTTCTGCTAAAAAACATTTGATTTCTGTACCTATTGTTGGAACAACAATTCCTCACAATGTAGTAGGTAAATACAGCTCTACAAGCGTTTTGATGTTGCCTGCAAGCGAAGGTACTGGTGTTATCGCTGGTGGTAGTGCTCGTGCCGTTGTTGAACTTGCTGGTATCAGAGATATCACTACAAAAACTCATGGTTCAAACAACAAAATCAACTGCGTTAAGGCAACTCTAGAAGGCCTTAAAGCTTTAAGAACTAGAGAGCAAGTTGCAGCACTTCGCGGCAAAGCTCCAGAAGAGATTTAATAAGGTAGGATTTTTATATGGAAACAAAAACAACAAAAACTAAAAAATCCGCAGGTAAACTAAAAGTTACTTATGTAAGAAGCGTTATCGGTTATGATAAAAAACAAGCTAAAATTTTGGAAGCACTAGGTCTTAGAAAACTTAACACAACCAAAATATTCCCTGATAACGAAAGTATTAGAGGAAGTTTATTTTTAGTAAAACATTTAGTAAAAGTAGAAGAAGTTAAGTAAAAGGAGTAAACTATGAATATTCAAACTTTATCTCCAGCTCCTAACTCTCGCTCAAGCAAAAAGCGTCTTGGCAGAGGTATTGGTAGCGGTATCGGTAAGACAAGTGGTAAAGGTCATAAAGGTCAAAACGCTCGTAGTGGCGGTGGTGTAAGACCTGGATTTGAAGGTGGTCAAATACCTCTTATCAGAAGACTTCCAAAACGCGGCTTTAACAACCAATTCAAAAAGGTTTATGCTATCGTTAATGTTAGCGATCTAAATGTTTTTGAAGATGGCGCAACAGTTGATGCTAAAGCATTACTAGAAAAGAACATCATTGGTAAAGTAGAACCATATGGTGTTAAAGTTCTTGGTAACGGCGAATTAACTAAAAAATTAACTGTAAAAGCAGATAAATTCACTGAAACAGCAAAACAAAAGATTGAAAAAATTGGTGGTAAGCCTGAGGAGGTATAATGTTTAAGACCTTTAAAGAAGCATTTAAGATAAAGGAAGTACGCAAAAAATTGTTGCTTACTTTGTTATTGTTGCTTATCTATCGTATAGGTTGCTGGTTGCCAACTCCTGGTATTATGACATCAGTGTTTGCAACTAACACATCAGAAGGTTTCTTGAGCATTATAAGCGCTGTAAACGGTAGTGCCTTGAGCAACGGTGCAATATTAGCCCTTGGCGTGTTGCCTTACATCAATGCTTCAATCATTATGCAATTATTAACTATTGCAATTCCTAAACTTGAAAAATTATCAAAACAAGGCGAAGAAGGTAAAAAGAAAATAGCTCTTTATAACCGTATTGCTGCTCTTGTTTTGGCCTTTGCTCAAGCTATAGGTATTGTTCTTGCTTTTGGTTCTACAAGTTTGGACTCAACTATATTTGGTGGTACAGCATTTACCTCTGTTATGGTTGTTATCATACTTGTTGCCGGAGCAATGTTTACCGTTTGGTTATCAGAAAGAATTACTGACCTAGGTATCGGAAATGGTATGTCACTTCTTATCTTTGTTGGTATTTTGTCAACAGCTGGTCAAGCATTATTTGAAGGTATTAAAGGTGTATTTGTAGATGTAAATTATCTATGGACCTTACTTATTTTCTTACTTGCTGTTATTGTTATATTTGGACTAATCGTTTGGGTTGACCTTGCAGAAAGAAAAATCCCAGTTCAATATGCAAAACAAATCAAAGGTAGAAAAATGTACGGTGGTCAAAGTACACATATTCCTATTAAGGTTAACTCATCAGGAGTTATGCCTATAATATTTGCAATGTCTATTATAAGTTTTCCACAACTTATCGTAAGCATTTTTTGGCCAAACGCTAACTACCCAGCAATTCTTGCTACTGGTGGTTGGTTATATAGTGTTATTATGGCGTTATTAATCTTATTCTTCGCATATTTCTATGCTCAAATAAGCTTTAACCCAGAAGACATTTCTAGACAATTACAACAAAATGGTGGCTTTATTTCTGGTATTCGTGCGGGCAAACCAACTGCAGAATATCTAGGTAGAGTATCAAAGCGTATCACACTATTCGGAGCACTATTCCTTATGTTTGTTGCTCTTGTACCAACATTGATATTTACTTTCATTGGTGGTAATAGTTCGCTTGTTAATGCTTTTAGTGCTACTGGACTTATCATCGTAGTATCTACTGCGTTGGAGTTTAATAAACAACTAGAAGCTCAATTATTGATGAGAAATTATAAAGGCTTTTTAAAATAAATAATTTAGGTTTTTCTCAAACACAGCAATGTGTTTGAGAAGACTAAAAATTAATAGTATTCAGACGCAAAAAAATTAAACAAAAATTTAAGGATTCGTTATGAAAATTATTTTATTAGGACCTCCAGGTAGTGGCAAGGGTACCCAAGCTTCTATCACAAAAGAAAAATACAATATACCTCACATCTCTACAGGAGATATCTTTAGGTATAATATAAAAAATAATACAGAATTAGGACAACTTGCTTCAAGTTATATCAACGAAGGCAAATTAGTTCCTGATAGTGTCACAATTAATATGGTACAAGACCGTATCAATCAAGATGATTGCAAAAATGGCTTTTTGCTAGATGGTTTCCCAAGAAATATCGATCAAGCAGACGCTTTGGCAAACATGACTGATATTGATTGTGCACTACTTATTGATCAATCTTACGAAGTTATTATTCCTCGTATGGCTGGTCGTAGAGTTTGCAGAGATTGTGGCGAAACTCTAAATATTCAAAATCTTAAAGAAGATAAATGCCCTAAATGTGGTGGAGCTCTTTATCAAAGAGATGACGATAGAGAAGAAGTTGTGCTTAAGAGATTAAAAGAGTACGAAAAACAAACTTTCCCACTAATAGAGTATTATAAAGCAAAGGGTTTGCTAGAAGTAGTAAACGCTTCAACCGAAATTGATGAAACCAACGCTATGGTAGATGCAATTTTGGCAAAGTTTAGAAGGTAATAAAATGATAAAAATCAAAACTGCACAAGAGATTGCTCTTATGCGCAAAGCTGGCGAAATAACAAGAGAAACATTGCTTCTTTTGGAGAAAAATATTAAGCCAGGTGTTACAACTAAACAACTTGATGAACTCGCTTATGAGTTTATCACCCGTAATAAAGCAGTTCCAAGTTTTCTTAATTATGGTGGCTTTCCTGCAACAATATGTGCTTCTGTCAATGAAGAAGTAGTACATGGTATACCTAGTGATAGGGTGTTGCAAGAAGGCGACATAGTTAGTATAGATGTTGGAGCATGTTACAAAGGTTATCACGGTGACAGTGCTAGAACTTTTGCCGTAGGTAAAATATCTAACGAAAAACAAAAACTTATTGATGTTACTAAACAAAGTTTCTTTGAAGGTATCAAAAATCTAAAAGCAGGTTGCTGTGTAGGTGATATATCTTCTGCAGTGCAACGCTATGTAGAAAAACATGGTTTTTCGGTTGTTAGAGACTTGGTTGGCCATGGTGTAGGCAAAAACTTGCACGAAGATCCATCAGTTCCAAACTATGGATTTGCAGGTTTTGGACCTAAATTACATGCTGGCACAGTTATTGCAATCGAACCAATGGTTAATGCTGGTACTTACAAAGTAAAATTTGACCAGTTTGACGGCTGGACAGTTACAACAAGTGATGGTTTGCCATCTGCTCACTATGAAAATACTATTCTTATTACCGAAGATGGTGTTGAGATATTAACTTAGAGGTGAATATGGATTGCCAACTTAATCTAGGTAGTGTCGTAGTATCTACCCAGGGTAGAGATGCTGGTAGAATTTATCTTATATCACAAGTACAAGACAAAGACTATGTTTTTGTTGTTGATGGTGACATAAGAAAATTTACTAACCCTAAGAAAAAACGCATCAAACATCTAAAATATGCTGGAGCAACTTTAGAAGCTATCGCCGAAAAACTTGCAACCCAGAAAAAAGTATTCGATGCTGAAGTATACAGTGCATTGAAAAGTTATAATAAGTAGTTACTTAGAAAGGAGATTATATGCCAAAATCCGATTGCTTAGAAACAGAAGGAGTGGTTACCGAAGTACTTCCTAATGCAACATTCAAAGTACAACTAACCAATGGTCATGTTATTACCTGCTATATTTCAGGTAAACTAAGAATGAATTATATTAAAATACTAGAAGGTGACCAAGTTAAAGTTGAGATGAGCCCTTATGATCTTACAAAGGGTCGTATCACTTGGCGTGGCAAACAAAATTAAGGAGAAAATTATGAAAGTTCGTCCATCAGTAAAACCTATTTGCGATAAATGCAAAGTTATCAAGAGAGAAGGTAAAGTAATGGTTATTTGCTCAAAGAGCAAAAAACACAAACAAGTTCAAGGTTAATTTAGAGTTAATTGCCCTAGTTTAACTGGGTTTTTAACCCTAAATTTATCTAACTTTGTTAAAAAATTTTTGACAATTTTTACTATTAATATTGAAGTTTTTAGTAAGATATGTTATAATATTTAAGTTAGAAAGTTATCACAACAAAGCGGCTGACACTTTGAGTGTTTTTTGTTGTGTTTACATAAACAAAAATAATATTTTGGAGGATTATTATGGCTCGTATTGCTGGTGTAGATTTGCCAAGAGAAAAACGTTTGGAAATTGGTCTTACCTATATTAAAGGTATTGGCAGAGTCACTTCAAACAAAATTTTAGCAGAAACTGGTATTAGCCCAGACCTTCGTGTTAAAGATTTGACAGAAGGTGATGTTGCTAAACTTCGTGAGTATATCGAACATCACGTAGTTGTTGAAGGTGACCTACAACGTGAAGTTTCTCTTAACATCAAGAGACTATCAGAAATAGGATGTTACCGTGGCATTCGCCATCGTAAAGGTTTGCCTGTAAGAGGTCAAAGCACTAAACAAAATGCTAGAACTTGTAAAGGCCCTAAAAAGACTGTTGCTAAGAAGAAAAAGTAATCTAATTCTTAAATTCAGTTTTATTAAATTAAATTTTAATAGCGTATTTGCTAATTTATAAAGGAGCGATAAAATGGCTGTTGTTAAAAAGACAAAAAAGAGAAAGGCAACCAAAAATATAGACAAAGGTGCAGTACACATTCAAGCATCTTTTAACAATACATTGGTTACTTTTACAGATACTGCTGGTAACACAATTTCTGCATCAAGCGCAGGAAGCCTAGGTTTTAAGGGTTCTCGTAAGAGCACTCCATTTGCTGCTCAACAAGCTGTAGAAACAGCTGCAAAAGTTGCAAAAGAACAAGGTATCAAATCAGTAGAAGTTTATGTTAAAGGCCCTGGCAACGGTAGAGAAGCTGCTATCAGAGCACTTGCTACTGCAGAGATAGATGTTACTAAAATTAGTGACGTTTCTCCTATCCCTCACAATGGATGCCGTCCACCTAAACGCAGAAGAATATAGTCTTCAAACAAATTACACTTAATATCTATATGATATTACAATATTTATAAGGAGTTAAATTATGGCAAAATATACAGATGCAGATTGTCGTCTATGCCGCAGAGAAGGTTGCAAACTTTTCTTAAAGGGCGACAGATGTGTTTCTTCTAAATGTGCTATGGAAAAAAGACCTGTTCTTCCTGGTCAACATGGTGCTGGTAGAAAGAAAACTACTGACTATGGTGTTCAACTTCGTGAAAAACAAAAAGTTAAAAGAGCTTATGGCTTGTTAGAAAAACAATTTAGAGCTTACTACGAAGAAGCTGAACGCATGAAAGGCGTTACTGGTGAAAATATGCTTTCACTATTAGAGCGTCGTCTTGACAATGTTATTTACAGAATGGGTATCGGTTCTAGCCGTAGCGAAAGCAGACAAATCGTTAACCATGGACATATCACTGTAAATGGCAGAACCGTTGACATTCCTTCTTTCCAAGTTAAAGTTGGTGATGTTATTGCTATCAAAGAAAGTAAACAAGATTTAGAGATGTTTAAACAACTTAAAGGTGTTAAAATTTCTATGCCAAAATGGGTAGAATTTGATACTGATAAACTTTGCGGTAAGATCAATGCTCTACCACAAAGAGATGATGTTGACCTAAATATTCAAGAACACTTGATTATCGAGTTATATTCAAGATAGTAGGAGGGAATTTTCTATGATGGAAATCGAAAAACCAAGAATCGTTGCAGAAGAAACTGAAAATGGCTTTGCTGCAACATTCGTTGTAGAACCGCTTGAGCGTGGTTTTGGTATCACTCTTGGCAACTGCTTAAGAAGAACACTTCTAAGCGCTTTGCCTGGTGCTGCTGCTGTTGCAATCAGAATTGCAGGTGCTCAACACGAATTCTCAAACATTCCTGGTATTGCAGAAGATGTTGCTGATATCGTTTTGAACATCAAAAATCTTGCTGTTAAGACAACTGTTCTTGACAGAGACTTTAGAACAGTTCTTCACCTAACTGCTAATGGTGCTAGAGAGATCTTTGCTCGTGACATCGAACCAAATGACCAAGTTGAGATTTTGAATCCAGACTTGCACATTTGTACTCTTGATGACGATGCAAAACTTGATATGGACATCATTATTGGTCGTGGTCGTGGATATGTTCCAGCAAACCTTAACAAGAGAGAAGATGATCCTATCGGTTATATCGCTGTTGACTCTATCTTTACTCCAGTAAAGAGCGTTAACTACAGCGTAGAACCAACTCGTGTAGGTCAATCTATTGACTTTGATAAACTTACTATCGAAGTAAAAACTAATGGTACTTTGAGTGCTAGAGAAGTTATTAGCCTTTCTGCAAAAGTTATTCAAGACCATGTAGGCCTATTTGTTAACCTTGTTGACTTTATGGGCGATATGGACATTCTTGTTAACAAAGAAGAAAGCAAAACTGTTAAAGTTCTTGAAATGCCAATCGAAGAGATGGATTTCTCTGTAAGAAGTTATAACTGCTTAAAGAGAGCAAACATCAACACTATCGAAGATTTGACTAAAAAATCTAAAGACGATATGTTAAAAGTAAGAAATCTAGGATTAAAATCACTAGAAGAAGTTATTTATAAACTAGAAAGTTACGGATTATCACTTCGTAACGATGAAGAGTAAAAGGGGACGATTATGGCTCAAATTTCTAAATTAAATAGACCAACCAAAGAACGCATCGCACTTATTCGTGGACAAGCAAGTTCTCTTTTATGGGAAGGCAAGCTTGAAACTACAGTAGTTCGTGCAAAATCTTTGCAAAGTTATGTTGAAAAAATAATCACTCTTGCTATGAATACTTACGAAGATACCGTAAAAGTAGTTAAAAACGATATCGACGCTAAAGGTATCAAAACAAAGAGAGAAGTTATCAACGATGGTCCAAAGAAACTAGCTGCACGCCGTGCCATCATGTCAAAACTTTACACCAGAGAAGAACAAAGAAAAGAAAAAGAAGATAAAGCTACCTTTATCGCAAGAACAGAAGGTATCAATCATCCTCTTATCGAAAAAATCTTTAACGTATATGCACCAAAATATGCAGAACGCGCTAAAGAACTTGGTCAACGTGGTGGTTATACAAGAGTTTTGAAACTTGGCAAACGCCGTGGCGACAATGCTGATATGGCATTAATCGAGTTAATCTAATTATTATAATTAAAAAATGCACACTTTTGGTGTGTATTTTTTTTTTGCTATTTTAACAAACTAATGCCAAGGAGAAAATAATATGTCTGGCATTGTTAGAAAAATAGACGAATTGGGACGAATAGTAATACCAAAAGAAATAAGAAAGGTTATGGGTATACAAGAGGGTAGTTCTCTTAATATTAGCACCAATGGCGAAAGTATTGTGCTCAATAAGTTTAGTACGCTAAAAAATATAAATGAATATGTGTACAATGTCGCATATGCACTTTTTGAGTGTGTTAATTGTGATATTGTTATAACCGATGATCAAAAAGTCTTGATCGCTTTGGGTGTGAGCAAAACAGAGTTTTTGCAGACTCAACTGGCATCATATTTTATAAAAAGTATTGGCAGTACAAAGTGCTATTATAACAAAGATGTTTTTAATATTATTGTAGACCAAGCAACCAAAGTGTGTGCTATGTGTGTTGTTCCAATATGGGATCAAGGCAAGGTGGTAGGTAGTATTGTGCTTATACAAAAACAACCTAACAAACAAATAAGTGTAGAAAACATACAAACTGCAGAGTGTATGTCTAGGTATTTATCCAAAATGATAATGTAAGAAAGTTTTTTTGACTTGCTTTTATTTTTTACATTAAAAGCTCTATTTTTGACCAAACTAATTGTATGAAAAAACAGTCTTTTGTTATGGGCGCAGTTGTTTTGACAATTTGTGCGGTTGTCTGCAAACTTTTGGGCGCTATTTATCGGATACCGCTAACAAACATACTTGGTGTGGGTGGTATGGGATTATATTATTTGATATTTCCTATATATTCGTTTATGTTAACAGTATCTTCTTCGAGTTTTCCTATGGCGATATCTCATTTGGTATCGGTTAGTATAGCTAATGGCAACAAGAAAAAGGCAAAATGTATATTAAAAGTTAGCTTGCTGCTACTTGTTTTGTTTGGACTTTTTGCTGCTATTGCTGTATTTGCTTTGGCAAGGCCATTAGCGAGCTTGCAAGGCAAAATAGAGGCAAGTTTTGGTTATTTGGTTATTGCTCCGAGTTTATTGTTTGTTGCGCTTATATCGGCTTTTAGGGGTTATTTTCAGGGGTTGCAGAACATGAATCCTTCTGGGGTGTCGCAAATAGTCGAGCAAAGTGTAAAAATGGTGTTTGGGCTGTATTTGGCATTAAAATTAAGTAAATATGGTGTTGAGTATGGAGTCGCCGGTGCATTGCTTGCAATAACTATATCAGAGTGCATTGCATGCTTGTATATTTGTTTGTATTATTTATGCTCAAAGCACAAGGATAAAAATGATAATGACCTAGATGTATGTAGCAAATATTCGCAAGCAAGTATTGCTATAGAGATCTTAAAAACAGTTGTGCCATATATGCTAGGTACAATAGTCTATCCTTTGGCTACTCTTATAGATAGTTTTTTGATAATCAATCTTCTTACAAACAGTGGGGTTGATAGTGGTGTGGCAGTAGACTTGTTTGGCATAAACTGTTCGGTTGTTGGTACTATGACAAATTTGCCAACAATAGTGTCGGTTGCTCTTGCAATATCAATAATACCTAGCTTGACTTATTCTAAAAAAATTAATGACACTGTGGGTGTACAGAGCAAAACAAACTTTGCGATAAAAATAACATGGCTAATAGTTTTGCCATGTGCAGTTGTATTTATTTTGTTTGCAAGACCTATAGTAAATGTATTATTTGCTGGGGGTATGGATAACAGTGTTTTTGATCAAGTTGGTGTGTCTGCAAACTTATTAAGTGTAGCAGGAGTAAGTGTTATATATCTGTGTCTAATGCAAGTTTTGACAGCTATTTTGCAAGCTATAAAAAGGCCATATATACCAGTGGTTAGTTTGTCTATTGGTGTAGTAGTAAAGATAATATTAGAGAGTGTTTTGATACAGGTGCCAGCACTTAATATTTATGGTGCAGTTGTGTCCAACATAGCTTGTTATAGCATTGCTGCAATTATCAATTTGTATTATGTAAAAAAATATATTAAGCTAAAGCTTGATACAAAAAACATGTTAATTTTGCCTATATGCTGCGCGGCAATTATGGCTGGTGTGGTATATGGTTTTATGATAATTTTTGTAGAATGGTTTGGGTATACTATTGGTGTTATATTGTCATTTGCTATTGCTGCTATTGCTTATATTGTATTGTTGTTTTGGTTTAGAGTTTTTACCAAAAGCGAATTAAAATATTTTGCAAAAATAAAAATGTCTAAATAATAATTGTTTTTGTCATAATAAACTAGAGGTAAAAATGAACAAAAAATGTATTATAAAACAATTAAGTCAAAGCACACATTTAACCCAAAAGCAATGTCGCACTTGCTTGGATGAATTGATAAAATTAATATCAAAAAACATAAGCAAAGGGGAGAAGTTTTACTTAAAATCTTTAGGCAAATTTTGTATAAAAACATATAAAGAAAAATTAGTTTATAATCCGACTACGCAAACAAAATATTTGATTAGTGCAAGAACTGTGCCGGTATTTAGGCCGAGCAAAAAGTTTGCAGAAAGTATTTTCTAAAAGTGTGTTAACTTACTTTATATTTTGCAAAAAATGTTGTATTATATTGGTATGAAAATAGGAAATGTAACAACAACAAGTGATATATTTTTGGCACCTATGGCAGGGGTGACTGATGTTGGTTTTAGAAAGCTTTGCAAAGACATGGGAGCTGGGTTAACATATACCGAAATGATAAGCGTAAAAGGCCTATACTACAATAACCTAAAAACCCGTAGTTTACTGCAAATTAGCCCTACCGAACAACCAGTCGCCGTCCAACTGTTCGGCAGTGATCCAGAGATATTTAAGAGGGTAGTTCAGGATGGCTATTTAGATGCTTTTGATATCATAGATATTAACATGGGTTGCCCTGCACCAAAGATAACAAAAAACGGTGATGGTAGCAGTCTTCTAAAGAATATTTCGCTTGCTCGTGATATCATATGTGCATGTGTTAATAACACTACAAAACCAGTCACCGTTAAGTTTAGAATGGGTTATGACGAGGGCGAAAATATTGCTGTGCCTTTTGCAAAAATGTGTGAGCAAGCAGGTGCTAGTGCTATATGTATACACCCAAGAACGAGAGAGCAATTTTATAGTGGCAAGGCAGATTGGCAAGTTATAAAAGATGTAAAGCAAGCAGTGTCAATACCAGTTATTGCCAATGGTGATGTTGTAGATATTGACAGCTACAACGAGATATTAAAAACAGGTTGTGATGCTGTTATGATTGGTAGAGGTGCGCTTGGCAATCCAGAAATTTTTGCAAAGTTGCTTGGCAAAAAAACAAATAAAACAAAGTTGGATTTTATACAAGAGCATTTGCAAATATTGTCACAACAATACAAAGACGAAAAAACTTTGGTGACAAATTTTAGAAAGCATTTGCTATGGTATGTTGCATCTTACAAAAACGCAACACAAATAAAAATTAAGCTTATGCAGCTAGAAACAATAGACCAAATTATGCAAACATTAAAAGAGTTTTTTGCCCAAGGGTAAAAAGCTTTTTTTATTTTTATAAAAAAAATTGTAAAAAATTTTTTCAAAAAAGTGGTCTAAATAATATACTTATATTTGTAAAAATGTTAAAATTAATTATCTAAATATTTATAGTTTTATTAAGAGGTTTTTTGTGGATATTTTTTATAGTATTACAACCTTTTTGGTAGGACTGGGCGTACTCTTGTTTAGCGTAAAGGCGCTGGGAGAATCTCTCGAAAAAACAACAGGTGCTCGATTTAGACAGACTGTGGCAAAGATGGCTAACAATAGGTTTAGTGCTTCAGGACTTGGTACGACAATAACATTGTTGCTACAAAGTTCTACTGCATCTATGGCGATGTTTGTTGCTCTTTGCAATGCTGGCATTGTTGGCCTAACGCAAGCTGTATCAGTTGTGTTGGGTGTCAATATTGGCTCGGCTATTACTCACATAATAGTTTTGTTTGGATCTGTTAAGGTTTTGCAACTATTGTCTTTGATTTTGGTTGTTGGATCGTTTATTATGATCTTTGCAAAATCTGCAAAAATAAAAAATGTGGGCAGGCTGTTATTTTCGATTGGCTTATTGTTTTTGAGTATAACTCTTATGAGTCAAGGTATGTCTGTACTTAACGAAAAGGGCCTTTTAGATGCGTTTATCACTAGCGTGTCTAATCCTATACTTTTGATTTTGGTATTTGCACTATTTACTTGTGTTATTCAGACTTCGATGGGTGCTATGATGGTACTTATCACTTTGATAGGTGGTGGCACACTTGCAGTGCATTTGGCTCCATGGGCGGTTATGGGTATCAACATAGGTACAAGTGTTTCGACAATGCTTGTGACTATGGGTGCATCTATTAACTCAAGGCGTACAGGTCTTGTACATGTCATGTTTAATATCATTGGTACGATAATATTTGGTACACTGATGGCACTTTTGCCAATTGGCAGGTGGCTTGCTCAAATATCATCAAACGCTGGTATTGGTATATTAATATTTGATTTGGGATTTAACATCCTTACAGCACTTTTGCTTATCGGCTTTGTAAAGTATATAACCAAGTTAATGCAAATTATATTCAAAGAGCCAAAACGCAGAAAAGTTGCTACTATCAGTATTGACGAATCTGTGTTAGACAGTCCTAGCGTGGCATTGCCACAAGTACTTAATAGTTTGATAGAGATATATACAACATTGTCTGATGACTTTTTTAAGAGTATCGAATATCTCTTTAACAAAAACGAAAAGTTAAAAGCAAAAATAGCATCTGATTGTATAGAAATAGACAAAGCAGATGATTTGTTAGAAAAAACAATGATTAGGCTATCGTCTAGCGTATCAGAAGGCGACCAAGAAAAGCTTACTCAAATGTTAGACATTGTGCACAAAAATCGCACAATCATACGAAAAATAAACAAAATATTATTTTACGCATCAAGATGGGATAGCAAAAGGCCACAATTTAATCAGACCGAAGCAAAGTATATTCATGAGATGTGTTTTAATATAATGAGTATTAGAGATTGCGCATTGTTTTCTCTAAAAAATATCGACAGTGCAGAGCAATTTGTCGACCATGATTTGGTAGTAAAAGTTTTGGAGTTGGATAATAATGTTGATAACATAAAAAACAATATTAGAACTCAAACTATTAGCAATATAAAAAGCGACGAGAAGAAAAAAGAAAAGTTTACTACATACTCTAACATAATCAATGCAATAGAAGATGTTAGTGAAGTATTTACAACAATAACAATAATAGCAACAGAAAAGGAATAAAAATTATGAAAAAAACAGTAAAAGATCTAAAACTTAAAGGCAAAAAAGTATTATTGAGAGTTGACTTTAATGTACCTCAAGACGAAAACGGCAACATCACTGATGACAACCGTATTATGGAAGCTCTAAACACAATCAACTATATCGTTGATCAAGGAGCAAAACTTATTGTATGTTCTCACCTAGGTAGACCAAAGGGTGAAGTAAACCTAAAATATACTCTAAAACCAGTTGCAGATAGACTTGCAAAATTAGTAAAAGCGCCAGTTTATTTTGCAACAGATACAGTTGGCAAAGATGCAAAGAAAAAAGCAGCTGCTCTTAAAGAAGGCGAAATCTTATTATTAGAAAATCTTCGTTTCCAAAAAG
Source organism: Clostridia bacterium (assembly GCA_045651685.1). Classification (GTDB taxonomy): domain Bacteria; phylum Bacillota; class Clostridia; order Christensenellales; family UBA1242; genus CAKVLS01. Next base: position 66,840 of record JAZRSV010000019.1, read on the forward strand.
AAGAAGAAGAGAACGATCCAAAATTTGCAAAAAAACTTGCAGATCTTGCTGATATCTATGTTAACGATGCTTTTGGTACAGCTCACCGCAAACACGCTTCTACATATGGCGTAGCAGAGTTATTACCTAATGCTGTTGGTTTCTTGATGGGCAAAGAAGTAAAAGTTATTGAGTCTTTGTTAAAAGATGCTAAAAAACCTTTTGTAGCTATTTTGGGTGGCGCAAAAATTAAAGACAAACTTCCAGTTATCGAAAATCTTATCAAAGTAGCTGATACTATTTTGGTAGGCGGCGGTATGGCTTATACATTTATCAAAGCTATGGGTGGCGAAATTGGCAACTCTTTGCTTGATGAAGAACATATCGAACTAGCAAAGAAAATGTTAGAACTTGCTAAAAAACGCAAAGTAAACTTTGTTCTTCCTGTTGATGTTAGAGCTAACACAACATATGCTAACGAAGGCAAACTAAAATACTTTAAGTCTGACGAAATTCCTGCTGGATACGAAGGCCTTGATATCGGTAAGAAAACAATTAAATTATTTAAGTCTTATATCAAAAACGCAGCTACAGTTATCTGGAACGGACCTGTTGGCGTAAGCGAATTTGAAAATTTTGCAAAGGGTACAAAATCTATTGCAAAATCTTTGGCAAAATCAAAAGCATTTACATTTATTGGTGGTGGCGACAGCGCAGCTGCAATTATCAAAATGGGATATGCTCACCGTATGAGCCACATTTCTACTGGTGGTGGCGCTAGTCTTAACATGCTAGAAGGCAAAAAACTTCCTGGCGTAGAAATTATTGCTAACAAAAGGAAATAATAATGAACGAAAAATTTTGTGCTTTAATAATACTAGATGGTTTTGGCGAGAGCAATAGGGTAGAAGGCAATGCAATTAAGTTGCAAGGTACACCTTTTATCGATAGCATAAAACAAAAATATCCTTCTACAGTACTTGCTGCTTCTGGCGAAGAAGTTGGTATTATAAAAGGTCAAATGGGCGATAGCGAAGTTGGTCATATGAACATAGGTGCAGGTAGAATTGTTACCCAAAACCTACTTCGCATTAATCGTGCTATCGAAGATGGCTCTTTCTTTACTAACGAAAGTATTGTAAAGATATTTGAATATCTAAAACAATCTAACAAAGATCTTCATTTGATAGGTTTGTTATCTGATGGTGGTGTACATAGCCACTATAAACACTTGTTTGCTTATATGGACATGGCAAAACAATACGGTATAAAAAATGTATACATCCATCCAATTTCTGATGGTAGAGATACTGGACAATATACTTTTGTAAAATACCTTGCTTTGCTAGAGCAACATATAGAGCAAATAGGCCTTGGCAAAATAGCTACTATTAGTGGTAGACTATATGCTATGGATAGAGAGCAAAACTATGACAGAACTCAACTATACTATGATGCAATAGTTAATGGTAATGGTATTGCCGCTAACTCTGCAGAAGAAGCTATTAAAGAAAGTTATGATAGTGGTGTTTCTGACGAATTTGTAAAACCATATGTTATACAAGACAATGGTGCTGTTCATACAATACAAGATGGCGATGCTGTTATTGTGTTTAACTATCGTAAAGATAGACCAAGACAAATATTAAACGCTTTCTTAAACAAAGATTTTGATAAGTTTGAAACAAAGCAATATCAAAATTTGCAAATACTAACAACAACAAGTTTTGATAAAACTTTTGATTGTTTGGTTGCTTTTGAAGACAATACACTAGACAACTGCTTGTCAGAGATTGTAAGCAAAGCTGGTTTTAATCAACTAAAAGTAGCCGAAACTACAAAATATGCCCATGTGACATATTATCTAAACGGTACAGTAGAACCACCTTTTGCCAACGAAGATCGCAAACTATTTGATAGCGATAAGATTAAGAACTTTGCCGAAAAACCACTTATGCAAGCTGGCAAAATAGCAGACTTTGTTTGCGAGCAAGCTGCTACTGGCAAATATAAACTTATCGTTGCCAATATCGCTAATGGCGACATGGTAGGTCATACAGGCGACATGGATGCTGCAAAAATCACCGTAAAAGAAATAGATGACAGAGTTAACCAAATTGTCACTAATCTAACTGCTCTTGGTGGTACAGTTATTGTGACTGCAGACCATGGCAATGTTGATGAGATGATTAACGAAAATGGCGAAGTTTCTACTAACCATAGCTTAAACAAAGTACCATTTATCTTGGTTAATGATAACCTTGTTGGTACCAAGCTAGAAGAAGATGGCAAACTTTGTGACATTGCTCCAACAGTATTAAAACTATTGGGTATAGCACAACCAGACAAAATGACTGGTAAAGCATTGTTTTAAGGAGTTTTTTATGAATAAAAAAACAGTTATAGCAAATTTTAAGATGAACAAAACCAATACCGAAACAAAACAATACCTAGAAGAACTTATTTCAATGGTTGATGGTATTGATGCTAATATCGGTGTTGTACCTAGTTATATTTGTGTAAAAGAAGCTGCAGATATGACAAAAGATACCAACATTATGATTGGTGCTCAAAATATGAACGAAAATGACAGTGGTGCATATACTGGCGAAGTTAGTGCTACTATGCTTAAAGACGCTGGTGCAAAAATTGTTATTTTGGGACATAGCGAACGCCGCTCTATCTACAGAGAGACAGACGAATTAATTAACAAAAAATTGTTAAAAGCATTGCAAGTTAATTTGGTTTCTGTTCTTTGTATTGGCGAAAGCCTAATCGAGCGCAACAACGACCAAACAAGTCAAGTTTTGGACAACCAACTTTCACTTGACCTAAAGGGCGTTTATGCTAACGAATTTAACAACATTATCATTGCCTACGAACCAGTATGGGCAATTGGTACTGGCAAAGTACCTACAAACGAACAAATTAAAGATGCAATGGCAACAATCAGAGCTACACTTGCTCGTTTGTATTCTGAAGAACTTGCCGAAAAAACAATTATCTTATACGGTGGTAGTGTTAACGAAAAGAACGCAAAAGAAATCGCTGGCATAGCTGGTGTTGATGGTTCTTTGGTTGGTGGCGCGTCTTTAGATACAGGCAAATTTACAACTATTATTAATAGTTTTGCAAAATAATCGCCATTGACAATATACTGCTTTTAGTATATAATTAGTGTATCAAAAAACCACAAAGGAGATATGTGTGTATGTTAGAAAGTGCAATAACAGATTTTACCAATTTTTTGCGTAATATTGAGCCAACAACAAGACTTATAGTCATCGGCATATGCGCAATTATTGCTTTGTGGTCATTAATATCTTTTATTAATAAAAATGTAGAAAAAACCAAAGTTGTATGGTTGCAATTGTCAATATGTATATTAAGTATTGTTTGTGCTATACTTTTAGCGGTTTTTCAGTAAATTTAGACACTTAAAATAGTTGTTTAATTACATTTTTTATGATAAAATACTACTGGATTTTTAAGGAGATACTCAAATGTACAAATTACTTGCTGGTACACCTGCATGGGTCATCAATACTTTTCCTATCTTTAGACAAATATTGATGGTTCTTATAGCAATAGCTGCAGTTGGTCTTATCGTTGTGACATTAATTCAACCTAGCGAAGGCGAAGGTGGTGTAAATGTTATTACTGGTTCTAACGAGAGTTTTTATGCTCAAAACAAAGCAAATTCTCGTCAAGGCAGACTAAAAAAATTAACAATAGCACTTGCTGTTTTTATTGCGGTATGTGTAGTACTTTACTTTATATTGACTGCAATTTATAAAGGCTAATATAAAAAGAGTGGGAAAAATACTTTTTGCCACTCTTATTTTTTAACAAAAGGATTTTTATTATGGACAAACAAAATGTTTTGGATTGTTTGCAAACAAATAACTTTTTTAACTATGACGGACTAAACGAACTTGCTGTACTTATAGCTGACAAAATTGGCTTTGATAGAGTGCAAGTTTTAGATGCTCTTGCAGAGTTAAAAAAAGATGGTGATATCTATGAATATGACAAGGGACTTTATGCGCCAATAGCATCTTTAGGCATGCTAAAGGGTAAGTTTATGGCAAACCCAAAGGGCTTTGCTTTTGTTGAGCCTCTTGATGGTTCTGACAATGATGTTTTTATCCCTAGCAAATATACTAATAATGCTATGAACAATGATATTGTTTTGGTTGAGTTAGTAAGAGATTATGACGAAGGCGACGCAAAAAATGACGAAGGCCGTGTTATAAAAGTTTTGTCAAGAGAGACTGACCAAATTGTTGGTACTTATCAACATTTCAAAAACTTTGGTTGGGTTGTGCCTGATGATGCAAAATACAACAAAGACATCTTTATCCCAGGTGGCAAACATCTTAATGCAAAAGACGGTGACAAAGTTGTAGTGACTATCACCAATTATGGTGGCGAAAAGAAACCAGAAGGTATAGTAAACGAAGTAATAGGCGATCCTGGTGCTCCGGGCAACGATGTGTTGAGCTTGATGCGTCAATACAAAATTTATGAAGAGTTCCCAAAAGATGTTATCGACTATGTAAGAAAGGTTCCTCAAACAGTAAGCGAAAATTCTAAAAAGAATCGCAAAGACTTAACCGAACTTGTCACATTTACTATTGACGGCGAAGATGCAAAAGACCTAGACGATGCTATTTCTTTGTCTGTAGAAAATGGTATATACAAACTTGGTGTACACATAGCCGATGTAGGACACTATGTTCAAAAAGGTGGCGTTGTTGACGAAGAAGCTTACAAAAGAGCTACAAGCGTATACTTCTGTGATAGAGTTGTACCTATGCTACCAAAAGAACTTTCTAATGGTATTTGCTCTCTAAACGAAGGCGTAGAGAGACTTACAATGTCTGTATTTATGGATATTGATGCTACTGGTACTGTTATCAATCACGAAATATGCGAAAGCGTTATCAAAAGCAAACATCGCATGACATATACTTCTGTATTTAAGATACTAGAAGGCGACGAACAAGAAAGTGCAAAATTTTCAGATGTAAAAGAAACTATATTGCAAATGGGTGAGTTGTCACAACTATTATCTGATGTTAGAGATAAGAGGGGTGCAATTGACTTTGACTTCCTAGAGACATATTTGGTTATAGATGAGCGTGGCAAACTTGTTGATGTAAAAGCAAGAGAGCATAACAGAGCTCACAAGCTTATTGAAACATTTATGGTTATTGCTAACGAAACTATCGCCGAACATTTTAACAAAATTGCCGTGCCATTTGTTTATCGTGTTCACGAAAAACCAGATGCAGACAAGATGACAACATTGTTTGCTTTCTTAAATTCTTTTGGCATACATTATGACTGTGACTTAAGAGATGTAAAACCAATTGACTTACAAAAGATACTTCGTAGTATTGATGAAAAATCATACAAAGATGTTATTAGTTCTGTAATGTTAAGATCTCTTAAAAAAGCAAAATATGTGCCACAATGTCTTGGTCACTTTGGTTTGGCTAGCACATACTATTGCCACTTTACTTCTCCTATCAGAAGATATCCAGACCTTTGTATACATCGAATAATCAAACATTACTTGCATGAGACTCTAAAAGGTCAAGTGACTAACGAGTACAAAGACTTTGTAGAAAAAGCTTCTGTTCAATCTAGCGAGAGAGAAAAACTTGCCGAAGAAATGGAGAGAGCAGTTGATGATATGAAAAAGGCAGAATATATGCAACAATTTGTTGGTCAAAAATTTGCCGGTGTTATATCTGGTCTTAACCAAAGAGGTATATTTGTAATGTTAGAAAACACCTGTGAAGGTGTCTGCAACCTTGATAATTTGCCAAATGATAATTATGAATACGAAGATACAACCTATTCTTTAATAGGCAATAACAACAGATTTAGACTTGGCGACAAGGTAGAAATTGAGGTTATTGATACTAATATTAGAGAAAGAAAAGTGTTTTTTAAGTTTATAAAAAAATTGGTATAATAGTTAAAATATAAGGTCAAATATAATAAAAAATAACAAAAAAATGTGTCAAAATAACTACTTGATTGTTTTGACAAAATTTTAACAAAAAACATTAAATGCATTTTTTTGGGGTAAAAATTGCAAAAAAAGTTTAATTTTACCCTTCAAAAATGCATTTTTTTGATTTTGATGCCCTAAAAATAGAAAAGTTTGAAAAAAAAGGGTATTGCAAAATATAATAATCGTGTTATAATAGAGGTGTTAAATGAAAATTGTTGCTTCTAACAAAAAAGCTCACTTTAACTACCATATTTTATCGACCTATCAAGCAGGTGTTGTATTGAAAGGTAGCGAGGTAAAATCTATAAGGGGTGGGGGTATAAATCTTAACGATAGCTTTGTTTTTGTAAAAAATAACGAAGTGTTTGTTAAAAATGCTTATATCAAGCCATATGACAAAACTGCAAGTTTTGCTCCAGACCCTAGAAGAGATATAAAACTTTTGCTAAATCGCAATGAAATATTAAAGTTAAAGCAAAAAGTAAACGAAAAAGGTCTTACTTTAGTTCCAACAAAAGTTTATTTTGAAAAGAACCTAGTTAAGATAGAAGTTGCTTTGTGCAAGGGTAAACAATTGTTTGACAAAAAAGATGCTCTTAAACAACAAGACATCTTAAAAACTAATTTGCGTCAGATCAAAGACTAAACCATATAATAATATGGGGGCGATTTGGTTTTGACGAGGAAATTAAAATTTTGGTAAAGCGTGTCACAGGTATCGGCTGTGTAAAAACGATAAAAAAATTAAACGCAAACAATAATTCTTGCTTGGCTGCAGCGTAATGTAGCTTGTCTATCATAAATGTGCTCAAAGTTTATTATAGGCATCAATTATTTGAGCAACTCTTACAATGCTCTGTCATAGTATGTAAGTAGTAATTTTTGACTGGTCGAGTTGACTTTGTAGATTAAGAAGACTTGACGAGATCTTTTAATCTTCTGCACACGGAGAAAAGCCAGAATTTGTTTTTTCGGACGCGGGTTCAACTCCCGCCGCTTCCACCAGTGGAAATTAATAATTTTATACTTATTTGTTTTAGGAGGACTCCAAATGTCATTTTTTGATGTATTTCTAAATGTATTAGCAGTTTTAGGAATAATTGCACTTGGTGCTTTTATTATCGTATTTTTGTCAGATTTGCTAATTTCTGTTATTGACAATTCTAACGGTATTTTCTTCAAACGCAAAAAAACTAACAACACTCCAAGAGAAGACTATTCTCGTCCAAAGATGTTAAAAAATGCTCCAGAAGAAGAATATGAACAAATTACTTATCAAGCTCCACAACAACCTGTTGTTCAAGAACTAAAGAGAGAAGAGGTAAAACAACAAGAAGTTGTTGTTACTCCTGTTCGTGCTAGAGCTCAAGAACAAGGCTTTGATGGTATTGATTATGAAAAAGCACGCGAAGAAGAACAACTTTTGGCAAGATCAAAGGCTCCTTCTAAACAACAAGTGACTGCAGAACAAGAAAAAAATGCAGAAAGATTAAGAATAATCGAACAAAGAAGAAGAGAATACGAAGAAGCTCAAAAAGCTAAAGAAGTAGTTGTAGAAGAAGAAGCTGAAGTTGATGAAGAAGACATCAACAGCATCATTGCAGAAGTTTCTAAAGAAAGTGTAAAAGAAATCGAAAAAGAAGCTAAATTAAGAGCAGAGCAAGAAGCTCAAGAAAAACTTGCTAAAGCAGAACAACTAGCTCAAGAGAAGTTGGCTAAAGCAGAACAAGAGGCAGAAGAAAAACTAGCAAAAGCAGAGAAAGAAACTCAAGAAAAGCTAGAAAAAGCAAGATTAGAAGCTCAACAAGAAGCTGAAAGAAAATTGCAAGAGCAAGCATCTCAAGAAAAACAAAAACTTTCTGACGAAATCGAAGAGTTAAAGAGACAACTTGCAGAAGCAAATTCTCAAGTAGTAAGCCTAACAAAACAAATCGAAGAAACCCCAGAAAGAGAAACAATAGTTGCTGGTGCACTTTCTCGTGAAGAAATAGAAGAAAAATTAGTTGTATTAAGACAACGCTTAAAAGAAAACGAAAAAGAACTTTCTATTAACAAAAAAGATTATATGCCACTTCGTAGAGTTAATGCTACTCTAGAAAGCGATAAGAAAAAGTTAAGAAGAAAAGAAGCTATCGTAGCAAAACAAAAAGTGTTGCTATATGGCGTTAACAACTATGTTGATATCGACGAAGAAAAAGCTAAAAAATTGGCCGAAGATCTAGACCTACTAGAAGGTTTGAGATTGTCTGTTCAACACTGCGAAGAAGTTATGGCAGCTAATAAAGACAGATTCCCAATTCTAGAAAAAACAAACAAAATCTTGAAAAAGAATGTAGAAGATATCAAGAGCGACATTGCAGAACTAGAGGCAGAACTTGCAGAACTAGATGACGCAGACGATACTACAGATACAGTAGATGTTGATGTAGATGCAGATGTTGCTGTAGAAGCTCAACCAGTAGAAGAACAACCTGTTGTAGAAGAAGTAGCAGCAGAAGAACCTGTTGCAGAAGCAGTTGTTGAAGAAGAGACAGCTAAAGAACCTGCAAAAAAAGCTAAAAAAATAATAATTGATGATGACGATGATGATATCGACATCGATAGCATTATTAACGAAATAGCTAACAACAATAAGTAATAAAAAAAACACATCACATATTGTGGTGTGTTTTTTTTGTTGTAAAAAAATATTTTGATACTTTCAAATGCTAGTTAAATATTTTTTGATATGGTAATATAATATATGTAAGGACTTTATAATGTTTAACATATTTGCAAAAAGACATAACAAACATAAAAATGTAAAAATAGGACTTTCGCTTGGTGGTGGTGCAACAAGAGGTTTTGCACATCTAGGCGCACTAAAAGCTTTTGAAGAAGCTGGCATAACTTTTGACTATGTTGCTGGTACTAGTGCGGGTAGCTTGGTTGGTGCTTTGTATAGTGCTGGGTTAACATATGAACAAATGTACACTATTGCAAAAGACCTTAAAGTAAAAGATATTAAAAACAGTAAGGTGTTTTTTGTGCCATCAAAAACGACAGGATTGCAAAATGTTTTGCACTCTGCGATAGGCAATATTAACTTTAGTCAATTAAAAAGACCTTTTGCAGCAGTAGCTGTAGACCTTATTAGTGGTGACGAAGTTGTCATAACCAGGGGTAATGTGGCAAAAGCTGTAGCAGGTAGTTGCGCAGTGCCTGGTTTTTTTGAACCTGTCGAGTTTGAAAACATGAGACTTGCTGATGGTGGCTTGCAAAACAACATACCTTCGGATGTTTTGAGATTATATGGCTGCGACTATGTTATTGCTATCGATGTTAATTCTACACGAGGTCAAGGTACTAACTCAACCAAGCTTATTGATGTGCTTGCCGCATCTTTGCGTATAGTTATGAAAAGTAATAGTGTAAAAGGCTATATTAATGCTGATATTGTTATACAACCAGACACAAAGCGTTTTAAGTCAACCAAGATAGAGGGAGCTGAAGATATGATCGAAGAAGGTTATGTCGCAGTAAAAGAGCGCTTGCCAGAGATTATGCGTTTGATTAGTAAAAAACCTCGAAAAAAGAAAAGTTGCTATAACGAAATAAACCCACCAACTATTATATAAAACAAAGGAGAAAAACTTTTTTGGATAAGAAAAAGAAACTTGCGATAAAAATAACAATATTCTTTTTGGTAGTGGCTGCTTTTGCGGTTAGTATGTTGTTTACTAAACAGATAGAAGCATTTATTAACCCTAGTCCAAAGCTTGGTGATCCAGAAAGTGTAGTTGTTAAAGAAACTGATATTCAGATACACTTTGTTGCTGTAGGACAGGCAGACTGTACTGTTATAGAGTTGCCTGATAATAAGATATTGATGATAGATACTGGTACAAGTAGTAGTTTTCCTTCATTACGAAATTATCTTAACACAAATGTATTTGACAACCCTATTTACGACAATACAATACATTATCTTATTCTTACACATACAGATGCAGACCATGTTGGTGGTGGCTTGGGGGTATTAACCACATATAATATAGAGACTGTCTATAGACCTAACGAAACAGTGCCATCTACATCTCAAACTTGGACAAACACTGCACAAGCAATAGAACAATATGCAAAAACTATAATATACACAAGCAAAAATACTCCTTCTATAACATACGATGATCCAAAGGGTGTTATAAAAGATTATGATTTTAGTTTTTATGGTCCTATAAAAACCAGTTATAGTGATAACAATGACTATTCTCCAGTTATGATTTTTACAATCGGTACAAAAACATTTATGTTTACTGGAGATGCTAGTTCGGAGATAGAGCAAGAAGTATTAAACTATTATGCAGACAAGGCCTTTATGGATATTGATGTTCTAAAAGTTGGTCACCATGGTAGCAAATATTCTAGTTGTAACGAATTTTTGCAAGCGACCACTCCTAAATTTGCAATAATAAGTTGTGGGGCGGGTAATAGTTATGGTCATCCTCACGAAGATGCTCTAAATAGATTGATGGGGATAGGTGCTAAAATTCTTCGTACAGATACGCAAGGTAGTATACTTGCCTTTATCACAGACAATGGTGAGCTAAACTTTGATGCCAAAGGGGTAAAATATAGAGCAGAATTTTATGAGAATGCAGATTATTATATCGAATGGTGGTATTGCGGATTAACTATAGTTGTCGCAGTAGGTTCTGCACTGTTTATTAGAAAAGGTAGTGGCAGAAAATATAAAAGAACAGATAGGTAAAAAAGACAAAAAGAACCAAATTATTTTGGTTCTTTTTTGTATACTATAAATATTTATTTTGAAAAAACTGCAAATAATGCTATTATTTTAGTATATAAGTATTTTGCTGGAGGTCGTATGAAATTTAACATAACCAGTGTTTGTTTTCTTAATGATTATAACAAGCAAGTTTGCACAACAGTTTCGGACAAACTAGATTTTTATTATGCTGATGTTAATGATTTTTTAGAGTTTAACATGGTTAATGCCAACGAAGTTATTAGCTTGTGTGGTGTAGAGTATTTAGAAAAGTTAGAAACAGACAGTGTAAAAAATGTTGCTTCGTTTGAAAATGCCGTTATTTCTATAGAGCCAAGACTTTTTGTTAACAAAAAAAATAGCGACAGTCTTAAAAAAAATGGCTTGATAATTTATGTAAAAATGCCAAAAAAATTGTATGCTGACCAAATAGCAAAACAAAAAAAAGACAAGCAAGATGAGATGTTAAACATTCTAAATGTTTATGACGACTATGACAACATTTGCAGCAAAAATGCAGATATAATTTTAGAGTGCAAAAACATTAACGAAAAGGCTTTGAGCAGAAAGATGTTAAAGCATATCAAAATGTATTTTACAGACAACAAATTATAATAAAAATTGTTTAAGAGGTTTGTATGGAAAATTTAGTTGTAAATTATTTGAGAGTTAATTCTATTAATATGATTGCCGAAGCCAACTCTGGTCATCCAGGTATATGTTTGGGTGCGGCGCCAATAATGTATACAATTTATAAAAATGCTTTTATCAATCCAGAAGATCCAAAGTTCTTTAATCGTGACCGCATAATCATGTCTGCTGGTCATGGCAGCGCTTTGGTTTATTCTACTTTGGGCGCATATGGGTTTGGGCTTACAGAAAAGGATTATAAGGGTTTTAGAAAATTAGGTACAAATACTCCTGGACACCCAGAATATGGCGTTACAAGCGGCGTAGACGCCACCACAGGCCCTTTAGGACAAGGTGTTGCCAATGCTGTTGGTATGGCTATAGCAGAAAGAAACCTTGCAGCAAAATTTAATGTAAGTGGTTTTGATATAGTAGACCACTATACATATTGTTTGTGTGGTGATGGTTGCCTTATGGAGGGCGTAGCTCAAGAGGCAATAAGTCTTGCAGGCAACTTAAAATTAAACAAATTAATTTTGTTTTATGATGATAACAATATAACTATACAAGGCAAGCGCACTCTTGCAAATAGCGAAGATTCAAGTGCCAAGTTTGAGGCGATGGGTTGGAGTGTTTTGCATGTAGAAGATGGCAATGATTTGGTTGCACTTCAAAGAGCTCTTGATAATGCAAAAAAGAGCAAAGACAAACCAACAGTTATTATTGTAAAAACACATATTGGTTTTGGTAGCGAACTACAAGATAACGAAAAATGCCATGGCAACCCTTTTAAGAAAGAACAAATAGAAGTTATCAAGCAAAATTTGGGATATGACTATCCAGATTGGACTATACCAAAAGCTGCTCAAAAGATACTTGATAGCCAACTAAAACAAAAGAAAAAACAATATGCGGCATACAAAAAACTTGTAGCAAAGTACGAAAAGAAATGTGGTGCATCTAGCAGCAATCTTGCTTTATATCAAAGCAAAGATTTGACCAATGTGACATCTATTGTTGGTCAAGACAAATCACGCTTTGACAAAGCTATGAGCACAAGAGATATTGGTGGTATTGTTCTTAATGATATAGCACAACATGTGCCTAATATGTTGGGTGGTTGTGCAGATGTCACTTCTTCTACTAGGGTAGAGATAATAGATGGTGGTGTATTTAGCTCACAAAATCCAGCTGGCAAAAACATATACTTTGGTATAAGAGAACATGCTATGGGCAGTATCTGCAATGGTATTGCACTTCATGGTGGCCTAAACACTTTTTGCTCTACATATTTAGCATTCGAAAACTATATGACACCTAGCGTAAGAATGAGTGCTTTGAGTGGTTTGCCTGTGACATATGTGTTTACTCATGATAGCATAGCAGCAGGCGAAGATGGCCCAACCCATCAACCTATTGAGCAAATAGCTACTTTGCGTGCTATGCCTAATATTAATGTGTTTAGACCGTTTAACTACAACGAAGTTGCTTTTGCATATCAAACAGCTTTGCGTAGCGAGTGCCCTACAGCAATACTACTTACTAGACAATCTGTAGAGCCAAACCATACTCTAAACAAAGATATGGACAAAGGTGCATATGTTATTGCTAAAGCAAAATCACCAAAAGTGACTTTGGTTGGATCTGGTAGCGAAGTAGATATTTTGCTAAAAGCACAAAAATTATTAAAAGACAAAAAGATAGAGGCAAATGTTGTTAGTATGCTTTGTGAAGAACTTTTTGATGCTCAAGCAGATTCTTACAAAAACAAAGTTATTAATCCAAAAACACTTGTTGTCACTATGGAGGCAAGCAGTGATAATATGTGGTATAAGTATGCAACCAACACAAATTGTGCAATTTTGCAAAAACAATTTGGAGCATCTGGCAATTACAAAGAGGTTTATAAACACTTTGGTTTTACTGAAGATAGAGTAGTGCAAACCGTACTTGATAATATAAAAGCAGTAAAAAAATAATAAATAATAATTTTGCAAAAAAAAACATAATTTATATATATAAAACAATTATTGCAAATTAGTTCTAAAAAAATAATTGTTTTACTTAAAAAGTAGCCGTGACGATTCGCGGCTACTTTTTTATTTTTTATTATAAAAATACTTTTTATGATACTTTGTTTGACAACAAATAAAATAATATGTCATTATAAATGTATTAAAAAAAGGGGGATAAAATAAATGTTAAAAATAAGAACTATATTGTTTTTGGTATTAGCAGTAACTGTCGGTGGTGTATACGCTGCATGGAGCTATCCAGTTGCTACTACTAATTATGCTACAGAGTTTGAGGTAGCTATTGAAGTAGAAGATGCGGTGTCAACAGGTATAATAGCAAGTACGCAAGTTCATACTTATGACTCTAGAGTAATAATAAGCAAGAGTGAAGCAAACAATTTTCCTACTATTTCTTTATATGGAGAACTTGATTTAGAAATCAATTTGGTTGAAGGCGCAAATGTTGAAGATAAAACCTTTTATCTGTATGGCTCTTTAGAAAATGTTTCAAATGTAAAAAATAAAAATGGTGACGAAGTTATTTGTGTTGATTCTTATGAAATCCGCTTGTCAGAGTTTAGTTTTTCAGGAGAAAATTATACTTATGTAACTTTTAATCTTAATTCGCTTGATACTGGTGACAATATATATGTTAATTATAATGTTATAGATCCTTTAGATACATATGAACAATATCAAGAGTTTGTGGATTTGTTCGATGAAGATGCAGCTCTTTCTATTAAATTATATATAAGAGAAGAATAATAGAGTAATTTTATGTTTAATATAATAACTTATATACTTGTAGGTGTTTTGCTTATAGGTGTGTTTGGTATACTTATTTTTGAGCTAGTAAAAAAAGAAGCTAGACTTATAGCTGTTGGCGAGTATGATTCAAAAATTCAAACAGCCTTGCCTAAACTAAAAGAAAAAAAGAGCAAAAAAAGAAGATTAATAAAATATATTATTGAGATAATTTCTCTTGTTATTATGATTGTGCTTTTTGTTTTCGCAATAGTTATTAATGTGCATGGTATTAACAAGCCTGTCAAGAATTCTACTCTCAAGGTAGTATATTCTGACTCTATGTCAAAAAAACATCCAAACAACACCTATCTAGATAAGAACAATCTTAATAACCAGTTTAGCAAGTTTGATATGGTCATTATAGGCAAATTGCCAGCAGAAAGCGAATTAAAGCTATATGATGTAGTGGTATACCAGGTTAATGATTCTTTGATTATACACAGAATCGTTAATATACAAACACGAGAAGTAGATGGCAAAATCGAAACCCGATATATCTTAAAAGGTGATGCCAATAAAGATTCTGATACAAAGTCTGTGACTTATGATCAAATGCGTGGTATATATACTGGCAAAAAAGTGCCTTTTATAGGTATATTTATTATGTTTATGCAATCTCCAGCAGGTTGGATATGTTTTGGCATAATTACCCTATATATGTTTACTGATGATTATATGCAAAGAAAACTGCTAAAAGCTTCATTAACTCGCTATAGAGAAGTGTTCGGTGAGATAGAATTAAAAGAAAAAACTGCCAAAAAAAAGCAAAAGTTTGGCAAGTTGGAAGCTAATAATAACCCTAAAGAAGAAACACCAAAGTAAGCAGTAAAAAAATAATATATAATAAAACCTATGTCAAAGTAGGTTTTATTTTTTTTTGCAACAAAAAAACACTACCAAACAAGTGGTAGTGTTTTTGTTTTTATTGAAACAAATTAGTTATTGCTATCAACTGGAGCGTTAGCAAGTTTTAGATAACTTTGATATCTTGCCTCTGCATAAGCTTTGCTTTCTTCATAAAGTTTTTCTGCAAGTGGTTCGCTGATTTTCTTTAATGAAGTATAACGAGATTCGCCTTCTAAAAATTCTTTATAATCTCTAGTTGGAGCTGGGCTGTCAAGAGTAAATGGATTTTTGTCTGTGCCAACAAGTTCTGGATTGTATCTATATAGATGCCAATAACCACATTGTACAGCTTTTTTGATTTCTTCTTGAGAACCAGACATATTGATACCATGGTTGATACATGGAGCATAAGCGATAATTAAGCTTGGGCCGTTGTAAGCTTCTGCTTCTGCCATTGCTTTTGCTGCTTGGTTCATATCTGCGCCAAGACCGATTTGAGCAACATAAATGTTTTTATAGCTCATAGCGATCATGCCAAGGTCTTTTTTAGGACTGCGTTTGCCTGCTGCTGCAAATTTTGCAACTGCACCAACTGGAGTAGATTTTGATTGTTGACCGCCAGTGTTGCTGTATACTTCAGTATCTAGTACCAAAACATTTACATTTTCGCCACTAGCAAGTACATGGTCAAGACCACCATAACCAATATCGTATGCCCAACCATCGCCACCGATGATCCAAACGCTTTCTTTTACAAAGTTGTTTTTGTACTCGTACATTGGGCTGCTTGGGTCAATTAGAGGTACAATCTTTAGTGATAGTTCATAAGTTTTTTCGCTATCATCAAAGTTTTCTAACCATTCGTTTAACCAAGCTTTTAGTTCTGGATGTAGTACAGATTCTACATTATCTTTAACTATATTGTATAGAGTGTTGCGAGCGTTTTGTTTAGCAAGGTAAATACCAAAACCAAACTCTGCATTGTCTTCAAACAAGCTGCTTGCCCAAGCTGGACCGCGACCTTCTTTATTTTTTGCAAGTGGGGTAGCAGGAGCAGAACCTGTATAGATAGAGCTGCAACCAGTAGCATTAGCTATAAGCATTCTCTTACCAAATAGTTGAGATGCAAGTTTGATATATGGTGTTTCGCCACAACCAGCACAAGCACCACTAAACTCAAAGTAAGGTTTGTTAAATTGGCTACCTTTGATGGTATTTGCCTTAAAGATAGTTTGTGGATTTTCGATATCTTTGCTATATTCGTAGTTTTCTGCTTCTTTTTTGCTTTCTTCTACGGCAGGATTCATAACAAGAGCTTTGTTTTTTGCTGGACATACTGCTACACAGTTTTTGCAACCTGTACAGTCTGCAACATTGACTTGCATACGGAAGTTATAACCATTTACGCCAAGAGCTTTGTTTGTATCAAAACCTTTTGGAGCGTTAGCTAAATCTTCATCACTAACAAGTACTGGTCTAATTGCTGCGTGTGGGCAAACCATACTGCACATATTACATTGAATACAATTTTCTTTTACCCAACATGGTACATCTACTGCGATACCGCGTTTTTCATATTTTGCAGTATCTGTTGGGATAAAGCCTCTTGCATCAAATTGTGATACTTTTAGATCGTCACCTTGTTTGCGTTCGATTTTTGCCATATATTCGGTATAGTACTCGTCGTCGATTTGTTTTGGGGCAACTGTAATACCTTTTGCAAAATCGTTTAGGTTAAGTTCGATTAGACCTTTTGTAGCATTTTGTATAGCTGCAACATTGGCATTAACGATAGCTTCGCCTTTGCGTTTGTAAGTTTTCTTTGCAGCTTCGATTAGTAGATCTTCTACTTTTTCGTATTCGATGATGCCAGTAAGCTTAAAGAAGCAAGCTTGCATGATAACATTGATACGATTGCCAAGACCACATTGTTCTGCTATTTCTGTAGCGTTAACAACATATACTTTGGCTTGTTTGTCTTTTAGACCTTTTAAGAAAGTATCTGGTAAGATATCTTTTAACTCTTCTAGTGTATATGGTGAGTTTAGTAAGAAGATACCACCTTGTTTTAGATCTTTTGCCATGTCATATTTTGATACAAAACTTATATTATGACATGCGATAAAGTCTGCATTTTCGATTAGGTATGGGGCATTGGTGCTACCTTTACCAAAACGAAGATGAGATATAGTTAAGCTGCCAGATTTTTTAGAGTCGTACTCAAAATAACCTTGACAGTTAAGGTCGGTGTTGTCACCGATAATTTTGATAGAGTTTTTGTTAGCACTAACTGTACCATCGCTACCAAGACCATAAAATTTGCAACTATAGTTGCCATCATTTAGGTGGAATGATTCGACAGCAAGTGAAGTGTTGGTCACATCATCAACAATACCTACAGTAAAGTGATCTTTTGGTTTTGCAGCTTTTGCATTGTCTGCGATAGCTTTTACCATAGCTGGGGTAAATTCTTTACCACCAAGACCATATCTACCAGCAAGTACTTTGTATTCTGTTTTGCCTGTTTGTACAAGTGCACAACATACATCTTCGTACAAGCATTCGCCACAAGAACCAGCATCTTTTGTACGGTCTAGTACGGTGATAGTTTTTGTAGTTTTTGGCAATGCTTTGATAAGATCTTTTGGCTCAAATGGGCGATACAATCTTACATTAACAACGCCACAACTATAACCTTTTTTGTTAAGTTCTTTTACAGTTTCGATAGCTGTTTGAGCGCCGCTACCCATAAGTACGATAACATGTTCTGCATTTTTGTCACCGTAGTAGTCAAAAGTTTGATATCTTCTGCCAGTGATTTTGTAGATGTCGTCCATAGCATCTTTTACACATGCTACAGCGTTAGCATAAAACTTGTTGCAAGCTTCTCTGTTTTGGAAGTAAATATCTGGGTTTTGAGCTGTACCTTGTTGGTGAGGGTTAACAGATGTTAATGCTCTATGTTTGAAAGCTTGTATATATTCGGTAGGAACAACCTTTTTTAGGTCTTCGTAGTCGATGTCATATATTTTGCTTATTTCGTGACTTGTTCTAAAACCGTCAAAGAAGTGTACAAATGGTACGCTACTTTTTAGAGTTGCGATGTGTGCAACAGCAGCCATATCAAGTGCTTCTTGTACGCTTGAACTTGCAAGCATAGCAAAACCAGTGCTACGGCAAGCCATAACATCGGCATGGTCACCAAATATAGATAGTGCATGAGTTGACAAAGCTCTTGCGCTTACATGAAATACGCATGGCAATAATTCGCCGGCGATCTTGTACATGTTTGGTATCATTAGTAGCAAGCCTTGGCTACAAGTAAAAGTTGTAGTTAGGGCGCCTGCTGCCAAACTTCCGTGAACTGTACCACTTGCACCAGCTTCACTTTGAAGTTGAGTCACTTTTACAGTGCCACCGTATAGGTTTTTTACATCCTTACCTTGCCATTCATCAGCAAGTTCTGCCATAGGTGATGATGGTGTGATAGGGTAAATTGCCGCCATTTCGCTAAAGGCATATGCCATTTTTGCTGCGGCGGTGTTTCCATCAATAGTAATTTGTTTCAATGTTTTTCCTCCTAGTCATAACTAAATTTATTATATATTAATTAGCAACAAAACTCAACTTAATTTGACTACAATAGGTATATTAATTATTATAAATATAACTATTATGACATTAAATAAAAAAATACTTTATAAAATAGCAACATTGTGCTAAAATTATCTTTGGAGATAGTATGAAAAATATAAAGCTAACAATAGAATATATCGGTGCAAATTATTTTGGTTATCAAAAGCAAGCAAAAGGCAAAACTGTTCAGACAACTTTAGAGACAGCTATTGCTATGGTTTTTGGCAAAGAAATAAAGACAACTGCTAGTGGCCGCACAGATGCAGGCGTAAATGCTATGGGGCAGGTGGTTAATTTTGAAGTTGATACAACCATGCCAATAGACAAAGTTGCCCTTGCTATCAATGCGCACTTGCCTGGAGATATAAGAGTTTTGACCAGTGAAGAAGTCGATAAAAACTTTCATAGTAGATATAGCGCAAAAGCAAAAACTTACATATATAAGTTGTACACTGGAGAAAAGTTGTCTGTTTTTGATAAGGCTTATCATATGCAATGCCCAAAGCTGGATATGGAGCAACTGAAAAAAGCTTGCAAACTTTTGCTAGGTGAGCATGATTTTTCTAGTTTTATGTCATCTAACTCTAATATAAAAGACGACACAATAAGGACAATTTACGATGCACATTTTGAGCAAAATGGCGATTATTTGACTTTTGAGATAACGGGCAATGGCTTTTTGTACAATATGGTGCGCATAATAGTAGGCACTCTTATAGATATAGGCATGGGCAAAAAACGATTGGATGTTTTTGACAAATTGTTTGAGGGCAACAACCGTAGTTTTGCAGGAAAAACAGTAAAACCAAACGCTCTTTTCTTAAAAAGTGTGACTTACTAAATCACATTAACAAATGCACAAAAATAAATATATGCAAAACCAATTAAAAAGAGCTAAAACAGGCTCTTTTTTGTATAAAAATAGTATATAATTTATTCAAAAAAATACTTGACATATCCGGCAAAGTGTATTACAATATTTCAGTCTGGAAATTTTAGTTATATAAATCGAACTAGCCCCTCGTAAATATCAATTAAAATTTGCAAAAATTTATTAATATTTACAAATCGTTTGGAGGAAATTTTTAATGAAAACTTATATGGCAAAACCTCAAACATTTGAGCGTAAATGGTATGTTGTTGACGCAACTGATATGCCTTTAGGTAGACTTGCTAGCCAAGTAGCTGCAATCTTAAGAGGCAAAAACAAACCAGAATTTACACCAAATGTTGACACAGGTGATCATGTTATAGTTATAAATAGTGATAAGGTTGTTTTGACAGGTAAAAAACTTGAAGCAAAAAGACATTATCATCACACTGGCTATGTTGGTGGCTTAAAATCAGTAGGTTATGACGAACTTATTGCAAAACATTCTGATGAAGCTGTTAAACTAGCTGTAAAAGGTATGCTACCAAAAAATACTCTTGGTAGAACAATGATCAAAAAACTTCGTGTTTATAAAGATGCTAACCACAATCACGAGGCTCAAAAACCAGAGCAAATCGCACTAAAAGGAGTTAGACAATAATGGCAGAAGTTAAAGTAGAAGCACAAGAAACTGTAAAAACAGTTAAGAAAACAACAAAAAAAGCAACAAAGAAAGTTGCAGCTCCAGTTATTTCTGGTAGAAGAAAAAAAGCTATCGCTCGTGTAAGACTTGTTAGCGGTACTGGTAAAATTACTATTAACAAACGCGACATTGACGAATATTTTGATTTAGAAACTCTAAAACTTATCGTTCGTCAACCACTTAACCTAACAAACACTGTAGACAAATATGATGTATTTGTTAATGTTGTTGGTGGTGGTTTCACAGGTCAAGCTGGTTCAATTAGACAAGCTATTGCAAAAGCTCTAGTTGTAGAAAGCGAAACTTACAAAGCAGAGTTAAAGAAAGCTGGTTTCTTAACTCGTGATAGCCGCATGAAAGAGCGTAAAAAATACGGTCTTAAGAAAGCTCGTAAAGCTCCACAATTCAGCAAGAGATAATATTTTCAAAAGATACAACATTTTTGGTTGTATCTTTTTTTTGTCTTATAGATTGACAATTATTATTAAAAATACTAACATAAAACTATAAATATTTTTTATTTATAACAAACAAACTATAATAAACAAACGAGGTAAACTATGTCACAAAAAATTTATGATATGATCATTATTGGTGGTGGCCCTGCTGGCTTTACTGCTGGTATCTATGCAAAGCGTAGTGGTCTAGATGTTGCCATGATCGAAAAAGGCACTCCTGGTGGTGCAGTTGCTATCACATATGAAGTTTGCAACTATCCTGGTTTTAAGAGCATTGGTGGCCCAGAACTTGCAACTTTAATGTTTGAGCATGCCGAAAGCACTGGTGTTGAGATGATTTTTGACGAGGTAAAAAACACTCATCTTACTGACACTGTCAAGACTGTAGAGTGCTTTGGTGGAACATATCAAGCATATACTGTCATAATATGTTTAGGGGCAGCAGCACGCAAAATGGGTCTCGAAAACGAAAGACAATTTGTTGGCAAAGGCATAAGCTATTGTGCAACATGTGACGGAAGTTTGTTTAAGGACAAAACTGTTGCAGTAGTTGGTGGGGGAAACAGCGCTCTAGAAGATGCTGTATATATGTCAAATATTGCAAACAAAGTTTATCTTATACATCGCAGGGACGAATTTAGAGGCGATGATATATTAGTAAAACAAGTTAAGTCATGTAGCAATATAGAACTTGTTTTGTGCAGCAAGCCACTTCAAATACTTGGTAGTGAAAAATTAGAAGGTCTTGTTGTAGAAAACTTGGTAGAAAAAGCAAATCGTCAACTTGATATAGACTGCTTGTTTGTTTCTATCGGTCGCGGTCCTGATACCGAAGTTGTAGATAGTGCCGTAGCAAAAAACGAAGCTGGATATATTATTGGTGACGAAAAAATGCAAACAAATGTTGCTGGCGTATATGTTGCTGGTGATATTCGCAATACACCTTTGCGTCAAATAGTCACTGCATGTAGTGATGGTGCGATTGCTGCTACTTCTGCATTTACTTATATCAAAACTAACAAGCTAAAATAATCAGCCTAATTGCTCTTATTATTGCTAGTTTTGGTAGTAAATAGGAGTATTTATGAAACTATTTGGTACAGATGGAGTTAGGGGTGTTATCAATCAAGAAATAACCCCCAAACTTTGTTATAACATAGGACGAACTCTAGCGAAGTACCTAACACAAAACAATAAAAAAGATATACTTATAGCCAAAGATACCCGAACAAGCTGCGATATGATTTTTTCGTGTTTGGCAGCGGGGTTAACTTCACTTGGCATAAATGTGACTTTTGTAGGTATAACAACAACACCTGCACTTTGTTATCTAACAAAGACCCAAAACTTTTCGTTAGGGGTTATGATAACGGCAAGTCATAATAGTGCAGAGTTTAATGGTATAAAAATTTTTGACCAAAATGGCAACAAACCAAATACAAAGTTAGAAAAGACTTTGCAAGGTATGTTTGATAAAATATCTCAAGAGCCATTGATTGCATATGACAAAATAGGCAAAGTAATATACAAACCAAAATTAAAACAAAAGTATATAGCGTATTTGCGTACATTATTAAAAGGTGTAGCCTGCAATCAAAAAGTGTGCTTTGATAACTCTAATGGTGCAGCTAATTATATACTCAAGCCCTTGCTAAAACATTTTGACAACTTTGTCGTTGTTGGTACAGACACGCAAGGTATTAATGTTAACAAAAATTGTGGTGCTACCTGTGTGCAAAATTTGCAAGCAGCAATCAAAGCTAACAACTGCGATATAGGTTTTGCCTTTGATGGTGATGCAGACCGTATTGTTATGGTTAAGGGTGACAAAGTTTTGGATGGCGATGATATATTGTATATTTTGGCAAGATTTTTGAGAGAACAAAAACTATTGTACAAAGATTGTGTAGTCGGTACGATAATGGCCAATTTTGGACTGCAAGAGGCACTTAACAAACAAAACATTAAGTTAATAAGAGTACCTGTCGGAGATAAATATATTGTTGACTACCTAGCTCAAAACAATCTAATGCTGGGTGGGGAGCAGGCAGGTCACATAATAATAAATAATTTGTCCAATACCGGCGATGGCGTTTTGGTAAGTATAGTGTTATTAAAAGCATTGATGTATTATGGTGACAAATTTGATACTTTACTTAAAGATATAAAAAAATATCCACAAATACTAAAAAATATATCTGTAGATAACAAACTAAAAAATCAAATAATAAAACTAAACAAAGTACAACAAACTCTCAACAAATGCCAAGATATGTTGTTTGATGAGGGCAGAGTTGTATTGAGAGCAAGTGGTACAGAGCCAATTATAAGAATAATGGCCGAAGGCAAAAACTTGACAGCAATAGAGCATGTTGTAGATATCTTGACTACTACAATAACAGCTTGCAACAAATAATACAAAGGATAATCAAATTATGTTTTTTATTACAAAAAATTGGTACGACATCTTAAAAGATGAGTTTGAACAAGACTATTTCAAAAACTTGCAAAATTTTTTGAAAGAAGAATACAACGCAAGAACCATCTATCCACAAGCAAAAGATGTTTTTGCAGCGTTAAACTTAACAAAATATAACGATGTCAAAGTTGTTATTTTGGGTCAAGATCCTTATATTAACGAAGGTCAAGCGCATGGATTGTGCTTTTCGGTAGAAAAGGTAAAGTCGCCACCTAGTCTAGTAAATATATACAAAGAGCTAGAGGCAGACCTTGGTTGTTATATACCAGACAACGGCAATCTTACAAAATGGGCAAAGCAAGGTGTGTTGCTACTAAACAGTGTTTTGACTGTAAGAGCAGGTGCATCATTTAGTCATAAAGGCAAAGGTTGGGAGATTTTTACTCACAAAATAATAGAACTACTTGCAAAACGCCAAGACCCAATTGTATTTTTGATATGGGGCGGCGGAGCAAAGAGTATTATAAAAGATATAGACTTATCAAAGCATCATGTATTATATGCGCCACATCCTAGCCCACTGTCTGCATACAATGGTTGGTTTGGTTGCAAACACTTTTCGCAATGCAACGAGTTTTTGAAAAACAATGGCAAAACACCAATTGATTGGCAAATAGAAAACAACGGCTCAAACAGAACTTTGTTTGATTTGTAAAACAAAAAACCTATTAAGAAACATCTTAATAGGTTTTATTTTTTTTATTTTGTAATTAGCTTAAAATAATCTTTTTCAAACTTGGTTGTAGATTTGTTTTCTTTAACATATCTGCGTTCTCTTTGTGACAATTCTTTGCTAGATAGGTCAACATTAATTTTGCCTTTGTTAAAGTCAATTTCTACTTGGTCGCCATCTTGAAGCAATCTTACAACACCATCTTCGCCATCAGGTTTTACCATGCCTACAACTACAACTTTGGTTGGGTCTGGTATTTGACCGTCGGTTAATACTACATAGTTGTCTTCTAGTCCCATAGATTGTATAGCTAGGCAAGTTTGATTTACTGTGCTGCCACCGTATGTTTGAGTGTTGGCGCAGTTTTTTACAACTATAATTGTGTTGTTTGGTATTGCCTTTGACAAAACGCCTACACTAGCGCTATCATCATCGCTATAAACTCTTACGCTACCTACAAAAGACTCGATACCTCTAACAGCAAGGCTTTTTGCTATGCTATTTTTGCCGGCGATGTTGCCTTTTAGGTATATGTGAGAACATTTATAAATAGGAGCAAAAGCATCTGTTAGTTTTAGAGTTTTGTAGTTGTCACTAACAAGACCCTTGTAGCCTTTTACAGATTCATCCAAAAGTTTGTCTTTGGCAAGTGCTTTTAGCAATGCAAAAGTGCCACCCGCCGCCTTAAAGTCGCTTATAGTTTTTGATTGAGTATCAAAGTATACATTAACACCTTTTGACATTGCTAGTATTTTGTCAAAGTTAAAGTCTAGGTCAAGCTCATTGCATAGGGTTGCTATGTGGGTGATAACTTGTGTACTGCCGCCTAGTGCATAGTTAATATTAATCATGTTGTTAACAACTTTTTTTGACAAAAGTTTTCTTACTGTTAAGTGGTCTTTTGTCATATTGACAATAGCTGTTGCTGTGTCTTGGCAAAGTTGTTCTCTTGCTATTGTGCTAGCTGCTACTGTGCTATTGCCAACAACGCTAAGGCCAGCACCTTCTAATACGATATTGATAAGATTTGACACATTAAAGTCATTGCCTTCGCCGACATATTCTGCTTGGCTTTGTTCTTTTTCTTGAAGGTCAAATGTACTATTTTTGCCCAATGATATACTGCCAACAGTAGATAGTAGTTGATATAGTGTTGCGCCATCGCTGTTTTGAGAAGGACCTTCGCCAAAAACAATAGTAGGCAAGTTTACTCTAGCAGCAGCTTGCAAAAAGCCAACCTTGCTAGAAATACCTTTTGCGATAATAACCAAACCGTCAAAACTTTTTTCGGTTAACAATAGTTCTGCCATATTAGCAACTTGAGCGCGGTATATATCGATAAAGTTGTTTTCGGTAGTAAATTCTTTGTATCTATCACATAGGGTAGGTAGGGTTATAATTTCGGTTTCTACGCCTTGTTTTAAGATAGCATTTTGTACTTGATAAGCTAGCTTTAAGCTGTAGTTTCTTGCGCCAGAAAAGTTTTCTGTACTTACAAGTATGCCAATGCGTGCACCTTCGTTTAGTTTGCCCAAAGCACGCTCTTTGGCACGCTCTGCGATATTTTCGATGCTTTTTGCTTTTATCTTAATCATAACCCGTATCTCCTTATTAAAAAAGGTATTTTCAAAACTTGTTAACAAATTTTCAAAATACCCTCAATTATTTATATTTGCTATGCATCCAATTTTGTAGAGAACACCTGAGTAGGTTTATAGTACTCAAACTCCGCCAAAGCTTCCTTATGGCACATCATTAGATCTACTTAGTGCTGCTGCGGTCAGGCTCTGACACGGTTCATAGGTAACAATTGCATAAGACCTTGACATCAACATTCAAAATACTATCTCTTGCTCAAATGTACTCTCCGAGAAAGGCATTCGACCCTGCTGTAGCGGCTTGCAGGTAGAGGGCACCGCTAGCTCCCCGTCTAGCATAGCAATAACATTATAATCAAAAAAAAATAATTTTGCAACATTTATTTGTCAGTTATGTTGTAATTTGTTTGATAAAAAGCAATTATTATGTTAAAATTCTCATATAGATAGTAAAAATATATCAAAATATATTTATAAGGGGTAGTTATGGCAGAATCAAAAGCAAAAACCAATGCCGAAAGATTTATCTTGGCGTATAACGAAATAGACTATTCTTTGCGCACAATTTATGGCTTTAAGCGTAGCCTTACTTTTTCTGATCTTATAAGAAAAGCAGTCACTCTAAATTCTGTTGTCAGAAAGTATGAAGAAGATTTGATAGACTACGGCAGATTGCGCAATTCTATCGTACATCGTAGCAACCCAAACTATATCATAGCAGAACCTCATGACGAAGTTGTAGTCAATATCGAAAAAGTTGCAAGGTTGATATCAACACCACCTAGTGCACTAGAAGTTATTGGTACAAAAGATGTTATGTGTGAAGATGGCGATGCAAAAGTGACCGAAGCTCTAAAAAAACTTGCCGAAACAGGCTTTCTTAACTTGCCTATATACGAAGGCAACAAATTGCTTGGTGTAGCAACTGGTCGTGACTTGGTAAAAACCATAGGTCATCAAATAGCGCTTGGCAACGACATTACTGCTTATATCAACAATACACCTATCAAAGAGACTTTGTTTGACTACGGTGATGGCAAATACTTTAAGGTTGCTGATCGTGATATCACAGTAGAAAAAGCTCTAAACTTATTTTATGTAGAGCGCAAGCTTGGTATAATTTTGGTCACCGAAAATGGTAGCTATAACGAAAGACCAATTGGTATCATTACAACAGCAGATATTTTGGATATGAACCATATTTTAGAAAACTATTAATAAACAACATCAAGACAAAGCAACTTGCTTTGTCTTATTTTTTGCCTGCAAACCATTGACAAAAGTTGTATAATGTACTACAATTTAGGCAGTTGAATATTTTGCGATGATTTGGGACAAGTCTTACAATGTCAATGCTTTTTCAGAGAGTCAACGGTTGGTGTGAGTTGATAGTAAATATTGCGAGGTATCACCCGATAGCAGTCTTTTCGAACTATAGTAAAAAAGACCGTTTGCTCTGCGTTATAAGAGCCGAATATGTTAGTATTTGTAAACTAAAATTTTCTTCACTCTTAAGTGGTAACCTTTGTGTTCTTATGAGAATACAAGGGCTTTTTTTTATTAAAAACGCAAAATTCACTAAAATATTTTTTTAGAGAGGGAATTATGAAAAAAGAATCTTCTATGCCAAATTTTGTACAAATGGAAGAAGCTGTACTAAAACATTGGCAAGACAACAAATGTTTTGACAAACTTGTTGAAAAAAACAAAAACAATGCCCGTTATCGCTTTTTGGATGGTCCAATAACAGCAAATAACAATATGGGTATACACCATGCTTTTGGTAGAACTCTAAAAGATTTGTACATCAAGTATCAATCTATGCAAGGCAAATCTTGCTACTATCAAAACGGCTTTGATGCACATGGTACTCCAGTAGAAATAGCTGTAGAAAAACAACTAGGTCTAAATAGCAAAAAAGACATTGCAAAGTATGGTCTTGACAACTTTGTAGAAAATTGTATGCAAAGGGTTAGAGACTGTAGCAAACTTATCGAAAAGTCTAGTATCAGACTTGGCCAATGGATGAATTGGGACAATAGCTACTATACCAACACTGACGAAAACATCACAGCTATATGGAACTTTTTGCAAGTTTGCCACAAAAATGGCTGGCTAGTAAAAGCTCAAAAACCAATACAATGGTGTCCTCGTTGTGGTACAAGTGTTAGTGAACACGAAATGACAGGTAGCTACAAAGATGTAGAGCATATTGCAGTATTCTTTAAGTGTCCTATACTAAACGAAGACAAATGTATTTTGGTTTGGACAACAACTCCTTGGACATTATCTTCAAATGTGGCAGTAGCTGTTAACCCTAATAATATGTACTGCGAAGTAGAAGTAAAAAGCGACAAAAGACACCTAATAGTTGGTAAAGAAGCTATAAAAGTTCTTAAAGACGATGTTGTAAAGGTAGTAGCAGAGTTTAAGGGTGAAGCTTTACTTGGTAAAGAATACGAAACTTGCTTTAACGAACTTGCTATCCAAAACTTTACTCACAAAATTATCGCTTGGGACGATGTAGAAGCTACCGAAGGTACTGGTGCTGTTCATATCGCACCTGGCTGTGGTGTAGAAGACTACGAACTTGGCAAAAAATACGGCCTAAAAGAAATTTGTCCTATAGACGAAGCTGGTGTAGTATTGCCAGAGTTTGGCGTACTAGCAGGCAAAACAACAGCAGAAGTAAGAGATGTTGTTTTTGACGAATTAAAAAATAGAAACAAACTATACTATACACACACTATCAAACATAGCTACCCAGTATGCTGGAGATGTAAAGAAGAAATAGTTGTTAGATTTATCGATGCTTGGTATATCAAGGTTGACGAAATCAGACCATTGCTTCTAAAAGCTATCGAAGAAGTAAAATTTGAACCAGAATATTTGCGCAAGCGTATGGTTGACTGGCTAAACAATATGGGCGACTGGAACATTTCTCGTAGTCGTTTCTATGGTGTACCACTACCTTTCTATGTTTGCGACTGTGGACATATTCATGTTGTTGGCAGCAAAGAAGAACTTGCAAAGATGTCTTCAGAACAAGAAGTAAAAAATATACCTCACTTGCACCGTCCATACATAGACAAAGTACAAATTACTTGTCCAAAATGTGGCAAGAAGGTTAGTCGTATAACCGAAGTTGGTGACTGCTGGCTTGATGCTGGTATCACACCATTTAGTACTAACAAATACTTTACAGATCGCAAATTCTGGGAAGAAAACTTCCCAAGCTCTGTTGTTATCGAGATGAGAGAGCAAATAAGACTATGGTTCTATTCACTATTATTTATGAGTGTAACTTTAACTGGCAAAGCTCCATACGAAAAAATCGTTGGTCACGAAGCTGTTGTACAAGAAAGTGGTGCAAGATTTAGTAAGAGTGGCTATATGATTGAGTTTGGCGAATATGCTAACAAATTAGGCGCAGATACAGCAAGATATTTGTTTGCTGGCACTCCACTTACTAGTGATGTAAGATTTGGTTATAACCTAGGCGAAGAAGCTAGACGCAAGATGCTTGGCTTCTGGAATGCTTATACATTCTTTAATACATATGCATGCATAGACAATCCAGACTTGGCTAACTTTAAGGTTGACTTTAACAATCTTAACAATTCTGACAAATGGTTGTTGCAAACTATCAACAACTTTGTAAAAGTTTCTACAAGCAACTATGACAATCACCGTTGCTACAATATAATAAAAGATTTTGAAGCACTTGTTGACGACTTGTCAAACTTCTATATTCGTATCAACCGTAAGAGATTCTGGAAGTCTGACGACAAACAAGATCAAATGACAGCTTATTGGTGCTTGTATACTGCTATCAAACATATAAGTGGCGTTATGGCTCCTATCGTACCATTTATGATGGAGCATATATGGCAAAATATGGTTAGAGAGATCGAACCAAACGCAGCAGAAAGTATTTTCTTAAGTACTTTCCCACAAGAGATAAAAGAAGTTAACTTTGGTGATATTATCGACAACGCAACTATCTGCCGTAACATTATTGCTACAGCTCAAAGATTGCGCAACGAAAACCAAATCAAAGTTAAACAACCTCTAAAGACCCTTTATCTTGTAGCAGACGACAAGACATCTGCGGCAGCTCGCATGTTTGAACAAGTTATCAAAGAAGAGCTTAACATCAAAGAACTTGTCTTCGAAAAAGACAATTCAAAGTTTAATGTAGCTTATCTTGGCATTAACTTTAGAACTGCAGGCGCAGTATTAAAACAAAATGTACAAAAACTAAAAACAACCTTGCAAGAATTGTCAGACGAACAAATGCAAGGTTTGGTAGAGCAATACAATGCTGGCAAAGTTTCTGTTGGCGAATTTGCTGATTTGGACAAAGATGTATTTACTCTAAATTATAAAGCAAAGAGCGACTTTGTTATCGCTACCGAAAACAACCAAACAGTTGTTCTTGACATAACAATAGACGAAAACTTAATGTTAGAAGGCTTATTTAGAGAGCTTGTTCGTGCAGCACAAGTATTGCGTAAAGAGGCTGACTTTAATATCGAACAACGCATCGCTTTGTCTCTAGAGACTTCTGGCGAAACTTTAACAAAAGTAGTAGATCTATACAAAGAACGCCTAATGCAAGATTGTTTGGCAACAGACTATCAACAACAACTAAAAGATTCTGACATCACAAAAACTATAACAGTTGGTGATGAAGATATCACAATCAGCATGAAAGGACTATAAGCCATGCAAGAAAACTTACAAGACTATGTTTTAGAGTCTACTGATGTATTAGTCTTTCCGTTAGTTAGACAAGAAGTAGAACTTTTGCATGATAATAGCGTAGCATTTTCTGCTTATATCAAAGTATGGTATGATGGGGTTGATTACAAAAGTCAACCTTATCAAAAACTATACAACAAACAACTAAAAAAACTTGTTGACAATGACGATGAGTGGCTTTGGCATACTTTTTGGGTAATACTTTCTGTAAAAGATCGTACTATTGTTGGCTGTCTAAACTTTGACAAAAAGCCAACTAGCACTACATGCCAAATTAATTTTGATATCAATTCAAAATATGCAGATAACGATTATGCTATCAAAGGCCTTGCTTTGCTATCTAGATGGGCAATGCAACAGGGCATGACCAATGTTGTTGTAAAGACTGACAAAGACGACAACAGCAAAGCAAAGGTTTTGTTGGAGTGTGGTTTTAGCAAGTCAACAACAAATACACAAGATGTATACAAACTAAAATTAAAATAATAAAGGAAAATTTTACATTGATGAGATATAACAACGAGTGGAAAGATTATCAAGTTATAGCTACCTCTAATGGCGAAAAGTTGGAGAGATGGAAAGATGTAGTTTTGTTAAGACCAGATCCTCAAGTTATCTGGAAGGGACAAGACTTGTCTACCTACAAAGGTCTTAATGCTCATTATCATCGCATTGGTGGCGGTGGTGAGTGGAAATACCTTACTCGTATGCCTAACGAATGGGAAGTGTCTTGGCGTGATCTAAAGTTTAAGGTAAAACCTATGGGCTTTAAGCATACAGGCCTTTTTCCAGAGCAAGCTACTAACTGGGCAACTATGATAGACCTTATCAAAGGGGCTAATAGACCTATTAATGTTCTTAATCTATTTGCTTATACTGGTGGTGCAACTGTAGCTTGTGCTTCTGCAGGAGCAAGCGTGACTCATGTTGATAGTGCAAAAAACATGGTTGAGCGTGCCGGCGAAAATGTTAGACTATCAGGCCTAGGAGATAGACCTGTTAGATATATCATTGATGATTGCAAAAAGTTTGTCACTAGAGAAATTAAGCGTGGCAAAAAATACGATGCTATTATTATGGACCCTCCAAGCTACGGCAGAGGTCCAACAGGCGAGATGTGGAAGATAGAAGAGCATTTGTATGATTTGGTACAACTATGCACACAAGTTTTAAGTGATAATCCTTTGTTTTTCCTTATCAATAGCTACACAACTGGTTTGCAACCAACAGTTATGCAAAGCATTCTTTGCAAAACGCTTAATGTTGCGCCAGACAAAGTAGACGCTTACGAAGTAGCATTGCCAACACAAGAAGGTATCTTTTTGCCATGTGGCTGCAGTGCTATGTATGTTAACAAATAATATAAAAAAGCAAGATATTTTATCTTGCTTTTTTTGTCGCTCTATATTATACTTATAGTGCATATAGGTTGATTAATTCAACTGGGAGAGAAATATGGATAATGTAAATGTAATTTTTGAAGATAACCACTTATTAGTTGTTATCAAACCACAAAATATTCCTGTACAAGAAGATAGTAGCAAAGACAAAGATTTGCTTACTATGCTAAAAGAATATTTGGTAGAAAAATATAACAAACCAGGCAACGCATATCTTGGTCTAGTACATAGACTTGATAGACCTACAGGTGGTGTAATGGTATTTGCCAAAACATCTAAAGCTGCAGAAAGATTGTGTGACCAAATAAAAACAGGTGTGTTTGAAAAAACATACTTTACTGTTGTAAAAGGCACCCCAAGACTAAAACAAGCAAGACTTACTAACTATCTAAAGAAAGACGAAAAGAATAATAAAGTAGAAATCGCAACTCAATTAGAAAGTGGTAGCAAACTTGCAGTGCTAGATTATAAAACTTTGCAAAGTGCTAATGATTGTTCTTTGGTTAAGGTTAATTTGTTAACTGGTCGTAGCCATCAAATAAGAGTGCAAATGGCAGGTGTTGGTTGTCCTGTATATGGTGATCTAAAGTATGGCAACCCTAACGAAAAGTCAACTACAAAAATGGCTTTGTGGGCTACTGATCTTAAGTTTAATCACCCAATAACAAAACAAAGACTAACATTTAGAGTTTATCCACCAAAAGATCAATCTCCATGGAGCAACTTTGAGATAGATAGATTTTTAGAAACAAACACAACAAGTCAATATTAAAATAAAAAAAGAATTGGTTATAACCAATTCTTTTTTTTGTTTCAAATATTATCAATATATACAATTATGCTTGGTATGGTGTTGGTTTGCTTATTGTATAAGGGTTGCCATCTTGTGTTATTCTGGTAAAGCAAGTATGGTCTTGTGTATTGTATCTTACATCAATTGCCATACCATCATTTGAGTATTTTATTTGAGGTGGGGCAATTAATCCTTCTGCTATAGGGGTAAGAGAATCGTCATCAGCTATAGCTTTGTCTAAAAACTTTGTATCATCTGTATCAAAGTATTGATACAAGTTTTTATAAGTTTCATCTGTACAATTATTAAACTTAAGGATATATAAGTTAAAATATACAAACTCGTCAGCTTCGATTTCTTCTTGAACTAAAGCGTAGTCATAGTTTTCATAAATAACACTTCTGCCGTTATCTTCTTCGGCTGATTGTTGAAGATTATACATAGTGCCTTCGCTAGAAAAGTGGCAAGTGCATTTTCTGCCATCTTCGACATATCTTAACACTGGGTTGTGGTTTTTGTCATAAGACATGTGTGCTTTGTCAGTTGCGCCGATGCGTTCTTTTTCGCCAGTTTCTGGGTCTAAAGTTTCAAATACAATAGTTTGATAACCAAAAGCGTCGACCAAATCATTTTTGCGAAGAAGTTTACCATTTTCAAAAGTATGTATAGTGTTGGTTGTCACACTTTGTTTGCTTAATGCGTTGGCTTGTTGTTTGTCAGATGTGACAACAGTTTTTGCATCTCTTGTAGCAAAAATAAATACAGGTGTGCCGTTGTTGTCTTTTGTAGTTAGTTTAACTACATTGTCACCACTCTTCGAATAAGAAAATTGAGAAAGACAATTGCTGGCAAGGTGCGTAAGAGCATGATTTTTGCCATCAAAAATATACACATCACCATAGCGTGGGTTGTCTAAATAGTTGGCATACAAAACCATAATGTTTGGGCCAACAACATCTAAAATAGACAAATCTTCAAATTGGCCATCAAAAACCAAATCATCTTTGTGGCCAAACTTATCGACAATTCTAAACTCGTTAGTATCGGTTTCGGTTTCAAAATTGTATCTTGCAAAAACTCTATTTTCCATGTCTATATTTTAGATTAAAAAGTGTTAGATGTCAATAGCCAATATTATTGAGGGCTTTTTGATTTGTCTTCTAGGTCTGTCACTAATGCTTCGGTTGTTAACATTGTTGATACAACGCTGCATGCATTGTTAAGAGCTGTGATAGTGACAAGGGTAGGGTCAATGATACCTTGCTCAATCATATCGCAATAAGAATCATCTAGAGCATTATAACCATAATTAGGGTTGTCACTGTTATTGATGTTTTGCAAAATTACTTCGCCACTAACACCAGCATTTTTTGCAATTTGCAAAATAGGCGCGCAAATAACCTTTTGCAAAATTTGTGCTCCTATTTTTTCGTCACCGTCCAAAGTGCTAATAAATTTTTGTAGTGGTTTGCTACATTTTAGCAAAGCGCAACCACCGCCCAAAGTTATACCTTGTTGACAAGCAGAATTAGTTGCTGACAAGGCATCTTCTATGCGCAATTTTTTTTCTTGCAATTCTACATCAGTTGTTGCTCCAACGCTAATAACACCGATACCGCCAGTTAGTCTTGCTAATCTAATTTTTAATTGTTCTTTGTCGTAGTCGTTAGAGGCTGTTTGTATAGATTGTTTGATAAGAGATATTCTACTGTCTAGTTCTTGTTTATTAAGACACTTACATAGTAGAGTGGTATTGTGTTTGGTTATGACAATATTTTTTGCATTGCCTAGATCATTTGTTGTAAGATCAGATAGGTTGTCGCCGGTTGTATTAGAATAAACTTTTGTGTTGCAAAGTATTGCCATGTCTTGCAAAAAGTCGCGTCTTTTTTCGCCATATAGTGGAGCTTTTATTAAGGCACAATTGACCATGTTTCTCATCTTATTAACTATGATTGTAGACACAACTTCTTCGTCAAAATCATCGGCAATTATTATTAATTTTTGTGTAGTACCGACCAACTGTTCGAGAATTGGCAAAATTTGCTGAATTGAGCTTATTTTTTGATCGGTCAAAAGGACAAATGCTTCGTCATATTCTATTTGCATTTTTTGTTGATTAGTACATAAATATGGCGAAATATAGCCATTTTCAAACTGTATACCTTCTACGACCGATAGGTCGGTACTATCTGTTTTGCTATCTTGTAGTGTTATCACACCATCTTCGCCAACAAGGGCCTTTGCTTTGGCAATTAACATGCCAATTTTTGGGTCAGCAGAAGACACTGTTGCGATTTGTTCTATTTGCTTATTTGTGTTAATTTTTATGCTATTTTTTTGCAAGGTTTCTATACACAATTCGGTTGCTTTTTTTAGGCCTATATTTAGTTTAATAGGATTGCATCCGGCAACAAAATTTTTTAGACCTTCGTTGAGCATACACTGTGACAAAACTATTGCTGTGGTTGTACCATCACCAGCGATGTCGTTGGTTTTTATACATACTTCTTTTATAAGAGATGCACCCATATTTTCAAAAGGGTCTGGAAGGTTAATCTCTTTGGCGATGGTGACGCCATCGTTGGTTATTAGTGGAGTGGCAAATTTTCTATCAAGTACTACATTGCGACCTTTTGGGCCTAATGTTATTTTTACAAGGTCTGCTACTTTGTTAACACCTTGTTCTAATTTTTGTCTTGCTTGGGCATTGGTTAAAAATTGTTTTTGCATATCTTACTCCTTAATTAGTGCCAAGATATCAGTTTGTTTTATTAGGTAGTGTTCGATATCTTGCAAGTTAATTTTTGTTGCTGTATATTCGTCAAATATTACTTGGTCGCCAACACATAGTTGCATCTCAACTTTTTGGCTATCATCTTTAATGCCGTTGCCAACGGATACAACGATACCAGACTTATAAAGTGTATCTTCTTTGGTTGTGATAGATAGGCCGCTTTGAGTTGTCGTTTTTGGTTTTGTAGGTTTAATCAAAACCCTGTCAAATAATGGTGTTATTTGCATATAAATCTCCTTACTAAAATATATATATTCAAAACAATCTTGTTGTTTGCACGAATTATTATAAAGTACAAAAAAGTGAGATTTCAATAAAGTATGACACTCAACTTGTTTAACAAAAAATATCGCAAAACAAAAAAATCCCAAAAAGGTTTTGGGTTAGTTTTTGTTAGTGCGATATGTATAATTATAGTTTTGCTTGTGATTAATTTTGCAGATATTATTTCGAGTATGATAAGTAGTTCGACAAGTATTTTTACTGGGGGAAAAATTAGAGTACCTAGTGTGACTTTGTATGCTGTCAGTATGGGGCAATATTCTGACAGTGAGCAGGCGCAAATGTCAGCGTCAAAAATAACCGAACAAGGTGGTGCAGGATATGTATATCATATGGGAGATTATTTTGTTTTTGCCGCCATGTATGATAGCATAGTAGACGCCAATAGTGTCATAGAAAAATTAAAGTCAGACAAGGTGGTTGCAGACATTGTCAATATTAATATCCCTGCCGTTAACATAAGTTATAAAGGCAAAAGCGAAAAAACAATTTTGCAGTGTGTAGAGCACTTTAGACATTGCTACAAAACTTTGTATGACATTGCCATTAGTTATGATGGTGGCGAGCTAACAACTGCCCAAGCAAAAGACCAAATAGCAACCCTTTTGTCAGAGACCAAGCAAAGCATTGCAAGATTAGGCGATGTTATCAAAAAAGAACCTTTGCAACATTTGATACTTTTAGAAAACAAACTTATGAATGTATTGTTAACATTACAAAATTTGCATAACTTTGAAGTGCAAAGACTAAATTTTAACAGCTCTATCAAATACAGTTATTTTAAGGTGGTTTTTTATAATATAGATTATGCAAAGCAAGTTTAGATGATTGTATATTTTTATAAAGTGTGCTAATATAATGGCATGAGAGAATTTGTTAACAATACTGATCAAAACTTAATAAAAGCAATAACTCAACAATATCCTACTCTTACTTATAACAATATTAACAAACTGCTACGCAAAAAAGACATTAGAGTAAACGGTAAAAAAGTTGGCGACAACATAAACATTGCGGCAGGGGACAAAGTTGCGGTATATTATGATTTTGAAAAAAACGAAACACTTATCGAAATAGTATATCAAGATAGCAATATTGTTGTGGTAGACAAACCACAAGGGATAGAAGTTGTATCTGCGCAGCAAGATTTAGTTAGCAAAGTGTCTATGCAACTTGGCAAGCAACTATATGCTGTGCACCGTATAGATCTTAACACTACAGGTCTTGTTATATTTGCAACAAGCGAAGAGTCAAAAGCTTTGCTCGAAGAAGCTTTCAAAAATAAGTGGTTGGACAAATTGTATATAACTTTGTTAAAGGGCAAAATGCCAAAGCAACAAAGTGTAGAGAGAGCTTATTTGTTCAAAGATGTCAAAAAGAGCCAGGTGTTTATTTATGATACCAAAAAACCAAATACAAAAAGCATTGAGACACATTATTTTGTAAAAAGAGAGCTAGAAGATGCTAGCATTGTCGAAGTATCAATACCAACAGGCCGAACACATCAAATTAGAGCACACATGAGTTATTTGGGTCACCCTGTAGTAGGTGATCAAAAATACGGTGATCAACAAATAAACAAAAAGTACGGTGTAAAAAAACAACTATTATGTGCTTACAAAATAAAATTTAACTTTCCACCAAATCACAAATTAGAATATCTTAATGTTGCCGCATTAAACACCTTTCCGGCATTTATAGAAAAATTGATATAAAAAAACAACACCTTTGCGTGTTGTTTTTTTTTGATGTAACATTACTGTTTGTTAAAAGTAGTGTTGCCACATCTTGGGCATGGTGGCATTTTGTCATATGCACCAAGGTCAATTCTTTGACCGCAGTTGCGGCAATTATATGCGCCCATACCTGGTTTTTCGCCAGTTGTGATAGCAGAAGACATAATATAATCCTCCTTTTTGATGCAACAAAAATCTAGTTGCTGATATTAGTATGTATCACTAGGGTTAATTTATACGACATATTTGCA
>JAZRSV010000020.1:0-71293 GCA_045651685.1 Clostridia bacterium
AATCTTTTACTAATTCTTCTACATTTTTAATTTTAAACGAGCATCGCAAAACAATAGTTTCATTATTGTCAAATTCAAATAGTAATGGTTTAATAGACAGTAAATCATCTTCTGGCTGTATACTTATATGCATATCCATTGTTATTTTTGGAAATAATTTTTCCAAATTAGAAAGTTCTTCTAGATATGTCTCATCATTTGGAAGTTCTTTAAATCTAACTAGTAGATTATCTATAAAGTCTTTTCTTAATAATTCTTCATTGAAATCTTGAGATAAAAATGAACCAGATCCTAAAAATTTATCTATTAATTCATATACCGATGTTTTTCCGCTATTATTTTTCCCGACTAAAAGCATAATATCATCGAAAGGAATTGAAACATCTCTCTTTAACTTTCTAAAATTATTTACAACAATTTTATCTATTTTCATAAGTTTCTCCTAATATAAAGATATTATAGCATAAAGTATAGGAAATTAAATAGATAATCGAAGTTTTTACTCAAATATTTTATTAAGTATCTCACTCGCGTGAATGTCTGAGTTCTTTATAAAGTGGCTGTAGAAGTCTGATGTTGTTGATGCTTTTGAGTGTCCTGCGCGGGTAGACACTATTTTTGTATCTGTTTTTATAAAAAATAAAAAGACGAGAAAATTTTCTCGTCTTTTTTATTTATTTCTTAAATTTTTATAAACCTCTTTTGCCATTATTTCCATAACTGTTTTATAAAAATCAGGATCATTAAACAATCTGTCAAATGTATCATTATTCTCCATAAAAGCTCTTGTGACAATTTCTTTAAACTTTTGTGGAAACAAACTTTTTACAAACATTTCCGGGTTATTATCTCTTGCATATCTCTTATATTTAACAACATCTTTATCATTCATAAACATTTGATAAATACCATCAATTAAAACTCTATCTGAATCAGTAAATTTTCCTTTATGCAACTCATTAACTCTGTCTATAATATTTTGTAATGTATCCTTCTTTTTATCAGGATTAATAGTTGTAATTCCATTTTGAGGCTTTACTTCAACCTCTTTTTTATCAAGAATAATAGCACCCTCAAAAGATTTTGTAAGAGAGGCATATTCAAGTTTGATTTTATCCACAACATTAACTATATCAGTTTTCTCTTTTGGTAAAAGCGTTGCTAAGTGACTTGCAAAAACATATTCTTTAAACAATTCTTGATCGTGCAGTCTTATCAGCTGAGTAATATACGCATAGTTTTTATTAAATTTTCTAATAAAATCTCTTGCTTTAATTTTCTGATCTTTTGTTAAGTCATTATATCTATCAATAACCGGCTTAATAATATTTGCAAGGCGACCAATTGCTGTATCATCTTGTTTTTTGCCAGATTGTTTATTCATAAGATCAAAGAATTTATCAACGTCTTGATCATTATACAAACCAAATTGTTTAACCTTTGCTCTCAAATCATAAATTTTATTAAATTCAGTCGCCCCATCAAGTATAGTTGCCTCATAGAATGGTTGGAAAGAGTTCTTAACTTCTTCGGCAGTGTTTTCAAAATCCAAAACAAAAGTACTATCCTTTCCTTCTGCAATTCTATTTAATCTTGAAAGAGTTTGAACAGCATTAACACCATTTAATCTTTTATCAACATACATTGAGTGTAGCAAAGGTTCATCAAAACCTGTTTGATATTTGTTAGCTACAACCAAAATATTAAATCTATCGCTTTTAAATTCTTTTCTTAATCTTTTATCTGTTGTTATATGTCTACCATCATTATCAACATTTAAAGTTGATTCTTTATATTCATTACCATCAAGCTTAACAGTCCCAGAAAAAGCGACTAAAACATTGCATCCAGCACCTTCTTCCGGATGTTCTTTTAGATAATCCTTGATTGCAAAATAATATCTAACAGCATTAGGGCGAGAATCTGCCACCACCATTGCTTTGCCCTTCTTGCCAATTTGGAATCTACCATTATGTAAAAAGTTCGCCATAATCATCTCAGTTTTTTGCGTGATGGTAAAGCCATGGCCTTTATAATACTTAAACAAAGCTCTTGCCGCAGGTCCTTCAATTAGCTCTGGATTTTCTTCAGAGTTTCTAATTAACTTAAATGCTTGCTTAATGGTTGTATAGTTAGCAAGAACATCCAATATATATCCTTCTTCAATAGCTTGTCTCATAGAATAAATATGGAAAGGTCTAGTTTTTCCAGTCATTTTATCTTTATTTCCAAACAACTCCAATGTTCTTTCTTTTGGTGTTGCGGTAAAAGCAAAGAAAGATTGATTTGTGTGCTTGCCTTGAGCAATAATAGCATTTATTGCTTCGTCTTGAATATCAACTTCTGTTTCATCAATATCTTCTTCGGCCGCATATTCTTTTTTAGCAAGGCCCAGGTCAATAAGCGATTTTCTTAAAATTCTTGCACTTTCACCATTTTGTCCTTGGTGAGCTTCATCAATTATAATTGCAAATTTTTTACCCACAATTTTGTCAATATCTCTATATGCAAACAAAAACTTTTGTATTGTGCAAATAATTATTCTTCTATTGTCATTGATTGCTTCATATAAACCCCTAGAACCTCTAGCATCATCTTCTGTTCCTTCTCCTGAGCTTTTAATCGGAACAACCAACCCTGGCGTATGGTCAAAACTTGCAATCGTATCTTGAAGTTGAGAG
This sequence comes from Clostridia bacterium, assembly GCA_045651685.1. Lineage (GTDB taxonomy): Bacteria > Bacillota > Clostridia > Christensenellales > UBA1242 > CAKVLS01. The sequence goes on from JAZRSV010000020.1 coordinate 2,682, forward strand.
TCCAATACAACTCTATTTGTGACAACCAATACAGAATTAAATATTGGTTTATTGTCTTCATCATGAAGTGATGCAAGCCTATAAGCTATCCATGCGATAGAATTAGACTTACCAGATCCAGCAGAATGCTCAATTAAATAGTTATGTCCAGCACCCTTCTTTTTCACATCATTAACAACTTTGTGAACTACATCATATTGATGATATCTTGGAAATATTAATTTCTTTTTAGTAATAGTCTTTACTTTACCGTTTACTTCCGTTTCTTCTTTTTCTTCCACATAAGCAATAAATCTGTGGATAATATCAAGTAAAGAATCTTTATTTAAAACTTGTTCCCATAGATATGAAGTTGAATATCCCTTTTCGTTTACAGGGTTTCCCTTTCCACCATTTACACCAGGTCCTTCTGAACCTTGGTTAAAAGGAAGAAATCTTGTTTTCTCATCTCTCAAATGAGTTGTCATCCAAGCTTCATAAAGGTCAACAGCAAAATAAACCAAAAATCTATGATTAAACCTAAAACAAAACTCTCTTGAACTCCTGTCTGTTTGGTATTGCTTAATGGCATTTTCGTAATTTTGATTTTTAAATTGATTTTTAAGTTCCAACGCAACAATCGGTATACCATTGACACTCAAAACCATATCAATAGTATTATGGTTTTCTGTAGAATAAGCAAACTGTCTTGTTAAACCTAAAATATTTTGAGAATATTGTTCTTGTGACTTTTCATTAAGGTCAGACTCTGGTTTAAAATAACAAAGTTTAAGCTTAATACCCATGTCTTCAATGCCATTTCTCAAAACGTAAATAAGACCAGAATTACTTGCAGCATCTTCAAATCTTCTATATAGCTTTGTAGGAGCATCTTCGCCATAATACTTAACATATCTTGCCCATTCTTTAGGTTGTGACTTTGAAACAAACTCTACCATAGCATCAAGATATACAGCACGAGATTTATCATAAGCATATTTGTACTGCCAATGCCCATCTTCATCTTGCCAAGAAAATTTGTCAAAACCACCCTTAGTTGTAAGGAATGTTTCTATATCTTGTTCAAATCTCTTTTCTGAGCTATCAAACATATCTATCATGCTAAACCTCCTTTGATTCAACAAACTCTATACTTGCTTTCTTTTGTTTTAAAGAACTCAAAACTTGTATAGTCTTATTTGTGTCACCAATCAATTTAAATTGGACTTCCAATTCATAATAATTATCCATCATATCTTGCAACAATATAGCTACATACTTTATTTCTTTATTATACTTAAATTTAAAATCACTGCGAAAATTCATTTTTACATTTTTTGCTAACACTTGTCCATAATCATAAAAATGATAATCTCTATTTATGACAAAACCACGCACTGTACAATATGAATAATCAGAGTTTGCCAAACCAAAATAATGTAAGCAATATGATTTTTCTCCATCTTTCGCACTTTCCAAACTACCATTTTGAGTTTCACTAAACATAGTCTTTCTTTCAATTTGCGACCCTAAATGCTTTCTACTCTCTTTATCTAAAACAAAAACTAACGGTTTTGCTTTTTTTATTTCATCCTCTTTTTTGTCAGCATTAGATTGTTTTATTGTCAAAGCTACACCCACTAAAGTTAAAAGCCCACCATATATTGCAGAAACAATAGGTATTATGATATTTTGCAAAGTTTGATTTGGAATAATATACATTAGATACACAGATATAGCAACTCCAATAATAAAGTCAAACACCATAATCCACTTATCAACAACATGTTTTTCTCTAGGAAATGCAGCCTCGTTAGCCAGACTAATGAAAGTATTAATCATAATCAATCCACCGAATATAAACTTGCAAACAATATTGTTAATAAACATTGACATGTAAAACAAATCTAAAAGCCAAGCATATATAATATAAAACACAACTTTAATATTTGCTTTTCTGTTCATCTCTGGTGTTATAACTTTTGTTCCAAAGTTGTGTGCAATAATTTTCAAAAAGGGGAAGGCTAACAAATCAGAAAAAGCAATCAGCCCAAAAGAGACCCAATACCCTACCATTAGTTAATCTCCTTTTTACCCGTGACATACTCGTATATCATTGATTTTTTATATTGTTGTAATTCTTCTATTTTTTTGTTTTTAACAACAATCAAAGAATCAATATCTAAACATTTTTTATCTAAATATTCGGCAATCATTTTCTGTTCATCTATCGGAGCATCAACAATATACATACTTTTTAGTTTATCTTGTCCTAAATTTGCTCTAGTTATTGAATTATCGTTTGAAGATAAATATCTTCTACAAATATCACTTCTAAATAAATATTTCATAAACTCCGGATAATATTTGTCAAAAGAATAAGGTCTTAATCTAATTGTAAAGCCATTAAAAACCGCGTTTTCCCAATCTTTTAATGCTACGGAAGAAAAGCCAAGTTCATCTACAGTTTCTGAAGAACCAGTAAAAAATGCATCTCCATATTTTACACTATATTTTTCCCTATCTTCTACTGTAGAGTTAACCAAATCTTCAGCATCCAAATCAATACTATAATTTTTATATACGTTTTTATAGGTCAAAAAGGGAAATCCAAAGCCAAAATCTTCTGGTTTTTTATTTGCAATACCACTTCTTGTCCAACCTAAGTTTTTGATTCGTTGAATCGTCCAATTCTCAGGAATGTCTCCTATCCACTCTATACCACTATCTTTCATTTTGGCATTTTTATCTAAACCTTTAGTTACAGCTTCGGTAATAACGGCTTGTTTATATTCTTTAAGCTTTTCAATTTGTTGATTTTCTAGTTCTATTAGCCTATCAACTTCTAAGCATTTTTTATCTAAAAATTCAACAATCTTCTTTTGCTTTTCTGGTGATGGATAAGGACATTTCATATTACCCATATCTGTCGCATTTAATGCGCTTCTTACACCATCTCCACCTAAAGAGTTGTAAACACAATTATAATATAACGACATTAGATAATAGTATGTAAACTTAACTTCTTGCTCTTTGTTTTTAGGCGAAAACCTTATATATGCTGGTGAAACCAATCCTGTATAAGACGACAATCCAACACGACTAGTACTAATATTTTGCAAATCTATCATTTTAAAAACAAAGTCATTTGCTTCGAGTATTTGATATGTTTCAAATTCTTTAGGTTGCAACCCTTCAGAATCTTCTTTTGATCTCTTTATAACACCATTAAGTGTCAACGCAAGTCTTTCATATTCGGAAGCTTTCTCTTTTGCAATTTCTTTTTTGTTTTCCCAATAATCTTTTAACCTTACAATTTTCCAATTTTCTGGAATCTGACCAATCCAATCTACACCACTTTCTTTGTAGTTAGTCATTATTGACAACTCCTTCTTCGTTTTTTACAACTTTGCGCTTTTCTTCTTTTATTTCTGCTAATCCTACAATATCTTCGTAAAGTTGTTCTTCTTCATGTCTAGCTATGTACCACTTTTCAAGCAGAAGCTCTATTAATTTTTTTAATTGTAATGCTTCACTTGAACATATATCAACAATTAAATTAACATCTTTTTCCATGTGAGCACCAATATTCCCAATTGATCTAAGTCCATCAATTGCCTTCCATTGAGAAGATGTAATTTTTTCTTTTAAACTGGTTATTTCTGCATTTAAGTTTTTTTCTTTAATCTCCCAAAAATCATGTATCATGCCCTGCAAACATCTTCTAAGTAGTGTTGCAGCTGCTTTTGGAGATTTGTCTAAAATCATACATGCTTCTTTATAATCATTTCTAATTTGCTCTGGAATGTAATCTGGGAATTCTCTACAAACATTTTCTGGAATTAAATCCCATTGTTTAGTAGAAGATTCACTTTTTGCTACAACAGTGATTTTATTGCAAGCTACATTATTACATTTTATGTGAAAAGTTTCTATGTCCGTATTAACACACTCATCCCTTCTTGTCGTATAGTGTCTGCGATAACCACAAATATTTCCTTCATAGTTATCTCTCGAAAATGCTTGTTGCTTTTTACAAAAAGGGCATTCATAAGTATTATTCTTAAAATCAATATTAATCATTTCCCAAAATCTCCTTCATAAGATCTTGTTCTTGTTTAGACAATTCTTTTAACTCTGCAAAAATCTCTGAGCTTTTGCGTGGTTCTACAAATTTATAGAAAACTCTTGTAAAAGGGATTTCGTAGCCGATTTTGTCTTTTGTTCTATCCATAAAAGCATGTTTATTATATGGCAAAACATTTTTTGCAAAATAATCATCAATATTTTCTTGTAAAGGAATAGATTCTGTATCTGTTTTACCTTTTATAGCTACAGGATTGCCTTTTTTAAGGATAATATTGCCTTTTTCATCTGTTTCTGCAGTTTCTACAGTAACTTTTGTATAACCAAAGAAAGCATTTTCAAAGATTTTTGATTCTACAAATCTTCCGCCTTTTACAAAAGTTGTATCTTTATATTGGTTATAAGCCTCAAGTATCATTGTAATACATGTGTCTGACAAATCAACCCTTTTGCTACCAATATTTTTTCTTCTCTTTTCATAGCATTTTGAAGCGTCAATTAGTTGGACTTTGCCCAATCTTTTTTCTTCTTTGTCTTTGGTAATTATCCAGATATATGTAGCGATGCCTGTGTTGTAGAATAAGTCTGTAGGCAACTGAATAATGGCGTCAACCAAATCATTTTCAATCAGGTATTTTCTTATATTACTTGGACCACTACCAGCATCACCATTAAACAATGAAGAGCCGTTTTGAATAATTGCCATTCTGCCATTATCCTTAAGCTTTTTAACACCATTAAGCATAAATAAAAGTTGTCCATCGCCAATAGCAGGAAGACCTGGTCCAAATCTACCTTCAAAGCCAAGCTTTGCTTCTTTTTCTACTTTATCTTTTTCTCTTTTCCAGTCAATACCAAAAGGTGGGTTTGAAATGATATAGTCAAACTCATAACCACTATATGCATCTTCACTTAATGTATCGCCATACTTCATACCTGAGGCATTGCCGCCTTTGATAAGCATATCTGCTTTTGCTATAGCATAAGTTTCTGGATTAAACTCTTGACCAAAACAAGTAATATCTGCATCTTCATTTATTTCTTTTATTTTTTCGCTTAAGCAACCAAGCATCTGGCTTGTTCCCATAGCCATATCATAAGCAGTTTTTGAACAACCATTTTGTTGAATCTCTTCTCTTTCACCAGCAACTAACAATTCTGTCATAAGATAAATAATATCTCTACTTGTAAAGTGAGCTCCGGCTTGTTCATCATAACTTTCTGAGAATTTTCTGATAAGTTCTTCAAAAATATAACCCATATCCATTGATGTAATTTTATCTGGGCTCATATTTGCTTTTTTAGAACAAAATTCTTGTAGAACAATAAATAAAACTTTTCCTTTTACCATTGTTTTTACTTCATCAGCAAATTTAAAGTTGGCTAAGATATCTTGAATATTTGGTGAAAAACCTTGAAGATAATCTTCAAAGTTATCTTCTAAATTTTCAGGGTCAGCAATAAGTTTTGCAAAGTTAAATTTACTTGTATTGTAAAATTCGTAACCAGAAGTTTGAGTTAAAATACCATCTCTTGCTGGGCCATCTACATTTTTCTTTTTACAAGTTTCTGCCATTTCAACAACTTTATCTTTTGTTGCTGCCAAGGCGTCATCAAATCTTTTAAGAACTGTCATTGGCAAAATAACTTTGCCATATTCGTGTGGCTTATATAACCCAACCAAATGTGTAGCAATTTCCCAAATTAAATTTGCTTTTTCTTGTATATTAATATTCGTTTGTTTTTGAATTTCGTTTATTGTCATTATTTCCTCCGTTAAGGCAATTTTTCTTTAGAACTTTTTAAATTATTAATATTTTTATTATAACATAATCAATTTATTTTATATATAAAATGAACATAATTTAACTATAATTTTTCTGCCAAGCACAAGTGTTTATAATCCCTTAGTTTTATAATAATCTTTACATTTCTCTAGCAGCTCTTTTAAAACTTCACTGCCTTCTTCAATAAGATTTCTGTTTCTATCTCCATTTTCACCAATTAAACTTTTAGACCCGTGAAATAGATTACATCTAACTATATAAATGGCAAGAAACAATTCATATATATTTTTTTCTTCTATTTCTTTTGCAATAGCCCTAACATTGGTTTTCTCTGAACGCACATTTCTTTTGTGATATTCTGATTTTTTGCCTAATTTATCAAATATATCAATCTCATTTAAAATTTCCATAGATCTATAACTGTCTATAAAATTGTAAATTTGATTTATTTCACTATCCATATGCGTGCTCGGTTTTTTGTCCCTAAACCTTTCCTCTCCATTGTATAAAAAATTAAAAGCTATATAATAAGAAATAAATCTATACGGCTCTTTTACCTTTTCTTCAGAACCATACCTTAACCATTCTTCTAAAAAATCAGAGCACTTAAAATTAGTCATTCTTTTTTCCCTCCCAATACATTACTTAAATAAAATTTTTAGAAATTAAAAATTAGACATTGTGTCACTATGCGTTAACTTATCAATTATCTCTTGGAGTTGGTACAAATCTAGTATTTCATCCATAGATTAGCCCTCCACAAAATCATCATAAATACTTTTAAGTTTTTGTTCAAGCTTTTTTATTTTCATTTTTTCTAACTTTATCATGTCTAAGGTTCCTAGATATTTTATTGATAATTCTTCTTGTTTTTCCAAATCTACACAAGCAATAGTTAATCCCATTAGAGCTTTTGGATTTATTGATATAATAATCGTTCCTGTTTGAATAGACGCCAATAATTTTGTTCCTATATCAGAATCTAAAAACATTTTTAAATATACAGGTTTAAGCTTTGATGTATCACAACGGACAACTATTATACTACCTGAAGGGATAACCTTTTCGCCTTCTTTTATATCAACAATAGCTGTTTTTACCTTTGTGCTCTTACAAGAGATAAGAACATCATTATTTTTAAGAAGATATCTGTCATAATTTTTTTGACTTTCAAATTTTTCTAATTTATCTACATCAAAAGAACTATCAACTATATCTCCTGAAGCAACAATTTTATAAACACCGTCAGAATCTTCATTTGTTGTGTATTTATGAAGGACATCTGCTTGAATTTGAACACCTCTAAAAACATCTTCAACCAAACTTTCAAGTTTTACAGGATTTTCAATTTTAATGTCTTCCAATCCTTTATATTTATTTACGGTCAAAACATACTCGTTTTTTACAATTTCTTCAATAGAAACTTCTGTTGTTTCATTTGAATTATATAATTTTAAAATATCATCAACTCTAAGAGTGACAATCCTTCCATTTTTATCGCATAATTCAGAAGCATCAATAAATTTACACATTTTTGAGTTTTTGTTTTTTCTTAACACGATTAATGAAGTAGAAATTGAAGTATAAGGAAATAAATTTACAGGCAATTTGATTACAGCTTCAATGTAATTATTGTCAACCAAAAATTTTCTTTGTTCCATATCCAAAAGGTTTATTAACGCACCCTCTGGAACAACAACGACTCCTCTACCTTCTTCATTTAACCCGGATATAATTCTATTAATAAACAACCATTCGGCAGTTTGAGATGGTCTATATTTTAAACCATATAGATGCTCTGTTTCTCTGTTTTCTTCAAAAATTCTTCCAACCCTTAATCCAAATGGAGGATGAGAGAAAATAAAATCTGCCTTTCTAATATTATCTTGTTTTAAAACATCACCTTCATAAACAATATTATTAACTCCCAAAAGAGTTAGTCTAATATTAGACAATAATTTTGAATTATAATTTATTTCATAACCATAATAAACATTGTTTGGGCTTTCTTTTGCACAATTAACAAGAAAATCTCCATTGCCACAACCAAGGTCCATAATGCTGCCGCTATCTTTGATATTAAACAACCCTTTAACCAGATCACAAAGAGTAGCTGGGGTTCCACAATTTTCTCTATAACCAAAATTATCTACACCGTAAATTATAAACTCTTTCAAACCTTCTAAAGAAAGTTCTTCCATCATATAAAGAGCTTGTTCAAATCCAGAATTTTTTTCGTTATATGTAGAAAAGCTTACAATACAATCTAAAACTACATCTTTAAATTGATTGCCTAGCGACTTGCTAATTTCATCCAAGTTTTTATAAACATCTTCGCGCAAAGATTCAAAATATGCAGAAACATTATCAGAAAAATCTTTAATTGACTTAACATTTTTATTTACAGTCAATAAAGCATATCTCAAAACCATGCTCTTTATTAAAGAATAACCTTGCTGATTATAACTAAATTGCCTTTGCATACAAGCCATTTTCCATTTAAAATTTTCTAAATTTTTGTTTTCCACTTTTCAAAACTTCCTTTAAAATATATTTGGTTTTTAAAAACCAATTACATAATAACTTAAAAAACGCCAATTGTCAACAGTTTTTGTAAAAAAATTTTTAGGTTTTTAAAAACCAAAAATAAAAGTCGGTAAAATTTTACCGACTAATCTCTATAGTATTTGTAATCTTTGTTAACTAATCTATAATCTGATATTCCACAATTTGATTTATTGCCATTATTTGGAATAAATGCGGCAAAACTTTTAATTGTGTGATATTCAACTTCCTTTAGATCTTCATGGTATTTTGGATGCACTATGGCATACATAAATTTATTCCAATTAGGAATTTCTTTTCTGCCTGGTTTTACCCTATCCCCTAATCTCGTCGCGCTACCAATATAAATCTCTTTGTTTTGTTCATCTAACAAATAATATACTACATGATTTTGTTCTGCATGTTCTTTTATTTTTGTTATATCTAACCACTTAGTATACTTGGTAACCATTTGATTATTATTTTCTTTACTCAACCAACCAAAAACGTTGGAATCTACAAAATGCTTAAAAAGATTATCATATGGGGTTTCAACTTTTATAAAAGTAATTAATTCTACAGTTTTATTGTCAATAGGCTTAAATATCAGAACCTCTTGATTGCCACCAATTAGCTCTGTATGAAACTTGCCTTCTTTTTTAAGTATTTTTTGGCTTTCTATTGCGAAATATGATTGTATAAACTCTTTCTTTAATGCGTGGATAAGTTCTTTATCAGGAAATATTTGCAATACTGTTCTTCCTGTTGTTTGTGCAACAAAAGAATATCTACCAGAATAAACTTTGCCTTTAAACTTTAGGACAATACTTCTACTAGTTCCCCATTGCTCTTCTTCAGCCTTTATAAAATACCCTTCATATTCCTTTGGTATTGTAATTCTTCCATCAAAAGTTGACTTGTCTATCTTTTTGTAATATTCCATTTTTATCTCCTAACATTTTTATAAATTTAACACAATATGATTAGTTAATATGTCAGCATTTTTTCATATTCAAAGATAAATGTTTTTAATTTTTCAATGAGCTCTTCTTCTGTTGTCCCTACAAGTTTTTTCTGTCTTTCTTGAGTGTATAATACACTAAAATATTTTTGCTTTAAAATAGGATCAATCAAATCCGTAACATATCTAATCCATTTAAAAGGCGTCCCTTTAATAAATGCTGCACCCCTAATTTTATATATCCCCAAAATATCTTTTAAACGCCTATCATATGTAACAAAAAACGGGATACTAAAATCAATGATTTTATCAGACTGAAACGATATATTTCCAATAACATTTTGAATGTGAAAAATATCCCACGCCATATTTTTTAAACTTTGTATAATATCATTTCTGCCTTTTTGAATTTTGCCAAAAAAACTAATTTTTGTACCATAAAGAAAAAATAATTTTGCCAAATTAGCCTCTCTATCTGACAGTATAAATATATTGTTATGAAAAAAATCCAAGAACTGTTCTTCTTTTTTTAACAATGACCATTTTGAATGATTTAGTTGCATATCTACCATCACCAACAACATTAAATAAATGAATAAATATCTTCTTCTATACCAATTGCCCATTGATCCAAAAAATACATTTTTTTCAACATTTATTATTTGTTGAGCGTAATCTTTTGCTTCATTCTCATTTTCAAAAAAATAAGTTTCCAAAGCCACCATATTATCTAAATATAATTGGTCGTTAAGCATTTTTTCATTAAATAAAACATTTTCCATAGAATAAGCTAAACAATCAACACTCCATTTCCTATTCTTTATTAGTTCTAATATTTCATCAATATTTGCAGGCACCATCTTAATATCTTTTTTATACTTTCTATATAAATAGCTCTGAATTTGAGTATCTAATGATACTGTTGTTTCAATCTTTAACACATGATTAAAATCAACTGCCCCCGCCATGATAAAATCATAATTTAAACAAATCAATTTATTTGAAGAAAAAAAATAATTAACTTCTATATCTTTAAGATTCAATTCAGAAAATTTTCCAACATAATCAATACCATCCTCTCCATTGCTTGGCAAAATAAAATGCACATCTCTTAATAAATCAATATTTGCAACAACAGTGTCAATAGCCTTATCCCTATTTGAATCCAAAATCTCTGATACTTTTATACCAATTTGAAGAAGTTTGTTTTCTTTTTGATCCATACAACCACCTCGCACAATTTTATTATATCACACAACTATAAATTCTTAAAATAATAAAACAAATTGCTTATGTATCTAATAAAAAATATTTACCCATTATTTTGCAAACAAGTTCAACAAAATTCTAAACGCCCTACCGTTTGGGACTCAGCTGAACAAAAGTGCCTATTTATGCGGGTTATAGGGGTTCGGATTCCAATCCCAAACGCTCCGCTAAGTGAGATTTTGATTTACAATAATAGATACAATCTTTTTCTATGACAGGAATATTTTAGGCTTTGTTATAAATAATAAAATGTTATTTCAATTTAATACAAATTTTGAAATTGTGTGTTATAATAAAAATATGAAAATATTAAATTTTATTGAAGCTTTAACAACCTCTAATCAAGAGAAAATGAAGGCGATTCCTAAAGCAGATTTACACAATCATGCGGTTTTTTCTTGTGATAGAGATTACTTAATTAAAAATTGCATAGATATTCCATCTAATGAAAGAGTTAATAATATTACTGACTTAATCAACTTTGCAAGAAAATATATAAAACCTTTACAAAATAATATAGAGGGTTTAACCCTATTATTAAATGGAACTTTTGAAAAATGTTTAGAAACTGGCGTAAGCATCGTAGATACTGATATCGATTATAAAATTTGTATTCAAGTATTTGATAATGATGTTAATAAGTTTGTAGAATTTCTTAAAACTTTTAAATACGACCATTTGCAAATTCGTTGGGTCATTGATATTAGCAGAGATAGCTATAATGAAGAATATGAAAATATTATTATCGAATTAATAAAGACAAAGTTTTTTTATGGCATTGATTTAACATCAACAGAAAATTATGTTCCAAATTCTAAATTCAAAAATATTTATGATTTTGCAAATAAAAATGGTTTGACAACCAAAGTTCATTGTGGAGAACAACTCGGAGCATCATATATAAAGCAATGTATCATAGATTTTAATCCAAAACAAATTCAACATGGTATTCATATTGTAGAAGATGAAGATGTAATGCAGTTGGCTAAGGAAAGAAATATTATATTTAATGTGTGCCCTACCAGCAACTTAATTTTGAATTATGTAAAAGACATTAAAACACATCCAATCAAAAAAATGGTTGATTTTGGATTAAAAATAACTATTGGTACAGACGACTATTTGCTATTTGAAAGCGATCTAAATGAAGAATATTTAAGTTTGTATAATAACAAAGTTTTAACTGCCGAGCAATTAGATACTATTAGAGAATTCTCATTAACAATCTAATCGTCATAAGGTTATTACCAGTTTTTAATTTTGTCAGACAAAACCTAAATCGAAATTGATTTAGGTTTATTTTTTATTATTGGTTTTAATTACTTTTTTAACTTATTGTACAATTTATAATAAAATGTTTTTTGATAGTTAGTGTATTAATTAAGATTGCGATGAACTTATAATAATTTTTGCAAAGTTTTTAGTTTTTTAATTTTGTGAAATTTGCTACAATATAAATATGAGAAAGTTTAAGCAAATTTATATAGAAATAACAAACATATGCAATCTTAATTGTTCGTTTTGTCCTAAAAATAATCGTCCAAAAAAATTTATGACTGTAAGAGAATTTGACACAATTACTGATCAAATATCTCCCCTAACTGACACTATTTGTTTACATCTTATGGGAGAACCATTGTTGCATCCAAATATAAAAGAGATATTTGAAATTTGCAACAAAAAAAATCTTAATGTTTATTTGACAACTAATGGAACACTTATTAAGCAAAATTTGAACCTATTAAAAACTGGTTGTACAAAAAAAATATCTGTTAGTTTGCATAGTTTTGAAGCAAACAAAAGTTTAGGCCTTTTGAACAATTATTTAGAAGATGTGATTTTTTCTTGTAAAGAAATTGCTGAAAATAGCAAAACCTGCATTGAGTTTAGATTGTGGAATGAGGCCAGCGATAACAATGCAAAAAATACACTAAACAAAGATATTATAGAAAAAATAAACAAAACATTTAATACAAATTTAGCTATCAAAAACACACAACAACACATTAGTCTAACCGACACTATTTATATAAGTTTTGCAGATGTTTTTGAGTGGCCAATTAACACCGAAAACAAAAAAAATAATGCTAGAAAATTTTGCTACGGCTTAAGATCTCATTTTGGCATTTTGTGTGATGGTACCGTTGTTGCGTGCTGCCTAGACAGTGAAGGCAAACTTGCACTTGGCAATATTTTTGAAAGCAAAATAGCTGACATCTTAAATACACCACGAGCGCAAAATATTTATAAAGGTTTTACCGACAGGAACCCTACAGAAGACTTTTGCAAAAGCTGCACCTATGCCAATAAGTTTATTGGATAAACAGCATTTGATAGTTTAATATTGCAATACCAACATTTATTTTTGTTAATTTCTTGACTTTAGCCAACTAAAACTTTAGAATAACTACGAGGATAATTATGGATAAGCAAATAAAAAGAAAAAATGTATCTTTGAATCTATACAGCGATGATGTTTATTGCTACTATGGTACAGATTCGGGAGCTATACTAAACACAGATATTTCTTCTACTATAGAAGAGCGTGCAAACAACCACAAGATAAAAGAAAAACTTTCTATTAATTTTCAAACATACAAAGAGTCTCCTATTAACCAAGAAGAGTTTGTTAATGCGTATCACAATACATTTTCAAGCAAAATTAAAACAAAAAAACACGAGTTTAAGCGCTGCTTAATAACAGGCATCATTCTTTTGCTTGTTGGTTTGGCGATGCTATGCTTTGATGTATTTATTGAAAATAAAGTTTCTTATTTTTGGTTTGAGTTTTTTAATGTATTTTCTTGGGTATTTTGTTGGGGCGCTATAGAAGTATTAACTATACAATTAATACAAATACAAATGGAGATAAACAAAATCAAAAAGATAACAGAAGCTGATATAACTTTTACTTCTACAAGTCTTCATCCAGCAGTAAAAGCTCGCAAAACTACTGCTAGCAAAACTACAAAGAAAGAAAAAACAGCTACCGAAAAAACTGAAAAGTAAAAAACAAAACTGGGTACAATTGCCCAGTTTTTTATATTATTTATTTTAATAAACATAGTATATAATAAAACTCCTGATATTGTCAGGAGTTTTTGTTTATTGTATAACTGTTTGTTCTTGTTTGTTAGATTGCAAATTGTCTACTAATTGATTATTAGCTATACTTGTGTCTTGGTCTTGGGAGTCTTGTTTTTCTAACATTTCGACATATTCTTCTAAACATAAACCACTTTGATTGATTGCTTTTGCATTTTCTTGGCCTACATATCTGATGTGCCATCTTTCTGGTCTAACGCCTGTTTTGTCTTGCTTTTCGGCAGTGTAGCGTACTATAAAACCAAATTGCTCTAATTCTTGGTGCAATAAGGCATACATTTGCTTTTTTTGCTCGGCATCTGGTTGTTTTAGATAAGCTAATCTTTCTGGCAATGGCAATTTGTCAATAAGTGCTTGTACCATGGCAGAATGTGCAAACTCTGGATGCACATCAAGCGCCAAACCTGTATGATGTTCGCTTGTGCCAGGCTTTGCTACTGTTTTTTGAGTTTCTTCTTCGGAGTGAGTTTTTCTAAACTCGTCCATTACTTGTTGTTGAGTCTCTACACTACGACCAGCAGAAACCAAAAACAAAGCTATATTATATTTTTCTAACATGTGTTGTTTTAGTTGCATGTATGCTTGGTGAGTTTCGCGCTCTATATATGTCTTTCCATCGGTATCTCTTATTGTGTCAAAATCAAATTGTTTTAACATCTCCGGATCAAAGACATTATCTTTGTTGACAAGCCATAGGTATTTGTCTTTTGTCATATGTATATCTCCTATTATTTATTTTATCATACTTTGAGCAAAAATAAAAGTTCTAATTTTTTAATGCCCTATAGGGCAATTTTTATTCTAGACAAAATGCAAAACATGGCCTTTTATATTTGTCTTTTTTTATAATATTATTTACAATAAACATAGGAGAAAAAAGACATGTCAAAGTTGTATTTTAAGTATGGCGCTATGGGTAGCTCAAAAACTGCACAAGCTCTTATGACAAGATTTAATTATCTACAAAAAGGTTATGAAGTTTTGCTAATAAAACCAGTTATAGACAATAGAGATGTTGTTGATGGTGAGATTGTTGTAAAAAGTAGAATTGGCATATATGCAAAATGCAAAGTTTTTGACAAAAACACTAACTTGTATGACTTTATTGCAGAGCATAACTTTTTGACTGGTAAAAAAGTTGTTATTGTTGATGAAGTACAATTTTGCACAGAACAACAAATCGACCAACTACATGATGTGTCTACACAAGTACCAGTTTTGTGTTATGGCCTACTTACCAACTTTAAGACAAAATTGTTTGAAGGTTCAAAACGCCTTGTAGAAGTAGCAGAATCTATAAGCGAGATAAAGTCGGTATGTCACTGTGGTAGAAAAGCTACCATTAATGGCAGATTTGTAGATAACAAACTTGTATCTGATGGCGCAGAAATCTCTATTGGCGCAGAAGAGTCTTATATGAGTATGTGCTACACTTGTTATAAAGCATTAAAAGATAAAAATTAACACAAAACAATATTGATAAAATAAAAAGAATCCAAATAAAATTTGGATTCTTTTTTGTTTGTTATGCTCAATTATTTTGTAATTGTGATAGCAGAACCTACTGCTGAAGTATAAGTTGCATCTGCCAAAGCAACATTGTCTACAGTATTGACACTTACTGTGATACTAGAAACTGCATCGATGTTGTTTTCTGTTTTTACAAGTTGACCATCACCATTAGTTGCATTAGTAAATGTGTTATTGCTAATAGTGACAGTTGCATTGTCTAAAATATAAAATCTAATAGCTCTGTTAGAAACATCTCTAATAACATTGCCGTCGATTAATACAACACCTCTTGTTTGACCACCTTGCAAGTTGATTGCGTTGTGAATAGTGTTTTTGATAGTGTTGTTTGTAATTGTCACATTGTTTGCACTGTCACAGATAATACCTTGGAAATGACCATCAATAACGCAGTTATTAATTGTTATGTTCTTTTTGTTATCAGCAGCATAATCGATTTGTCCATCATTTCTAAAAGAAATACCAGCAAAACCGGTTGAGCCACCATTAAATGACCATGGAGTGTCTGTGATAAATGTGCAACTTTCTACAGTTATATCTTCGACTTGATCTGTATAGGTACTACCAACCAAAATTCTACCATACTCGCCAGCAAAATCCATATTTACAAATTTAACATTTTTCATATTAATATGATCTGCATAAGCAGTATCTTCTACACCAACTGTAGATGTAAGTGGTACAACATTAGCAACTGGGATATTTCTGATAATATCAAAGTCATTAAGAATAGTGTCTGATAAGCCAGTTTCTAAATCGTCAAGATAGTTATATTGGATATAGTCTTTTGATTGAATTGAAAATAGACCTCTAAAATTAGCGCCGTCTACACCAGCAAAAGTGACATTAGTAAGATCTCTTACATAGTGGTAAGAACCAGTATTTGTAAGAGCGCCAACTTCTACTTCGGTAGCTCTGTCTAGTCTATCTGATGTATTGTATGCATAGATAGCTGATAGTGTTGCTCTAGTTGGTCTAACTTTTAATGCGCCATAGTCACCAGCGCTAAATACAACTGTTTTGCCGTTGATATCGCTATCAAGAGCTGCTTGTGCATTAGTTGGGGTCACTATAACTGCATCTTTAATCTCTTCTTTTGCAGTGTCGCCACATGAACATTTTGTTGTGTAATAAGCAGTGCCTTTTTCGATAACTACTTCGTTAGTATTAACATGAGCATGGGTGTGTTTTTCGTTACAACCAGTCAATGCAAATACACCAGGTATTAGCAAAAATGCCGCCAACACAAATGATAAAAACTTCTTTTTCATATTTGTCCTCCTAAATATATTTATTAATATCTTATCACTATAGATAGTATAATATTTTTTATTTTATTGTGTCAACAAAATACACTTTTATGTGTTTTATTTTACAATTTACAAACTACTATTATTATCTTGCTAAACTAAAGTCTTCTGGCGAAGTGGTATCGTCTTTGCCATTGTAGATATCTATAAAAATATCATACACATGATAAAAATTTTTGCTTTTGTCAATACATACAAATATTGCATATTGATCTATCATGTGCCCAGAGTTTTGGTCATAATGACTACCAACCCGTGTGTATTTCTGTAAGTTGCCGTGTTGATGACGCAGGTCGGTTAGATAATTATGCAAGCCAATCACATTAAAAACTTTTATTGGATTTTCTTTGCAATAACCATATCCGTCTTTTTTTATTTTTTCAAACTTGGGCAAATTAAAAATTATTTGATCTATTGTCATAAATATACCCTCCAATATAATTATAACAAATATCTTGTACCATAATTAGACCAAGCAAAAAAATATTTGTATAAGCAATTTTTTTGTGTTGATTGTTTGTTTTTTTTACCTTATATTGTTATACTATAGGCGTTCAAAAATTATATACAGACAAAGGTGTTTTTTATGAATTTTGTTTATTTTTTGATATTTAGTGTAGTTATATTTTTGCTATCACTTATCAGCTACGAAAAGTTTAGAACAACCACCCTTTATGCTTTAGCTATAGGCGGTGCTGTAAATGCAAACTTTTTTCATGCGGGCAATTATCCTATCAACTGCTTTGGTTTGCCATTTGGTATAGATAGCATAATTTATTCTGTATTTGCTTTTTGTGTAGTTGTTATGTTTTTGAAAGCTAACAAAAAAGAAGCTTACATATTGATGTTTTCTAGCGTTATTGCTATTATGTTTTCGGCTTGCATGCAACTTGTTGCAGATTTGTTTACAAAGGGATCTTCTCTTGCTATATGGCAAACTTTCTTTTGCTTTTGTGTTAGTTCTGCAGCGACTGTTATTGCAGTATGTGAGATGCTAGAGATATTGCAAAAGTTAAAAGAAAAAGGACTAAACCAATATCTTTTGATGGTTATTGGTATGGCTATTGTATTGTTTATCAATAGTATTATTTATTATCCTATCATTGTATTGATTAGTGGCACTCCTGCCAACCTATGGCAACAACTACTGACATCTGTTATTGGCAAAGCAATTGGCATTGTATGTGCGATAGGTTCTTTGTACTTAATGAGCAAACTAGATATAGCAATACAAAAAAGAAAAGACAAAAAAGAATTAAGCAAGGTAGCTAAAAATAACGAAACCGAAAATTAGATAATAAAAAAGCGAAGAGATATATTTTTTCTCTTCGCTTTTATTTTTTATTGAACTGGGGTTTGGTTAGGATCTTGCGTAAGCATATTGTCCATTTTGTCTAGCAACTTAAGAGAGTTTTGGGTCATCTCTGGATTTTGAGCTAGATTGTCTGCTCTACCAACCATAATAAGTTGACTAAGCAATTCTTTGCCACTACCCACACCGACATTATCATAACTGTCTACCAACTCTTGGACAAGTGGATATGATAGTGCCTTGTGATGTTTGTTATTGTCTGGGTCTAGAGTTATAAACATAAATATATCATGCTCATGTACTAGATGTTTGATTTTGGTTTGTTCGTCTGCGTCAAAACCAAATTGACCAAGCACTCTATCGGCAATTTTTACACTTGCTTTGTTGTGGTTAAAAAAGCTGTCTATCTCTCTGCCATAAAGCTTTGAGTAGCGTCTTAAGTGAGTTTCTGGTTTGCCAATGTCATGCAAAAACATGGTATAAGCAAGTTGTCTGCGGGTTGCATCATCAAGATCTTTTGTTTGGCTATTAATACTCTCAACAGAGTGCAAAATATGATCTAAACAACCATAGACATGCCAAGGGTTGTCTTGCTTAAGTTGTTTGGCATCTTCTATCTCTGGCAATATACCAACTAGCCAGCTCTTAAACTCTGGGTCTTGATATTGTTTGTAAAAGTCTTGTGTTGCATTGTCGCTTAATAAAACTTTGTCTAATGTTTTTAACATAATATTCTCCCTATATATACATTATAACATATATCTAACAAAAAATCACTACTTGTTTTAGACAATGTGCCAGAAGCAAAAATTTTTGAATGCTTTGTTGTTGACAAACTTTACAAAGTATCGTATGATAATACCATACAGGATACAGAACGATTTATCGGCATCCTGTATATTTTTTTTATTTAAATGGAGTTTTTGCCTAAAAATATGTAGAAGATTATAAAGATAAATTAAACAAAAGCTATTCTTAAAAAAGATAAAACCAAGCAAATTTTTGCTTGGTTTTTACTTTTCGCTAGTTTCAATTTGGCTAGGTCCTTCTTTTACTTTTATTATTTTGCGTATTTATCTACTACCAATTGTGCTACAGGCACATCTGCTGCTGCCCATTCTAAACTCATCATCTCTGCAGGAGTTAGCCACTTGATACCTTTGTGTACATTCATCTTCATCTCTTTAGAGATAAGTGTGCACTCGTACACTGCCATTGATAGGTGAAAATCTGGATAGTCATGCTCTACTTGATAAAAGAAGTTGTTAATTTCTACATCTATTTCTAATTCTTCGTGTAGTTCTCTTGTCAAAGTTTGCTCTCTTGTTTCGCCTTCTTCTACTTTGCCACCAGGAAACTCCCACTTAAAAGATACATAATCATATTTGCCTTGATCTCTTAATGTGCAAAGAATTTTGCCTTCTTCATTTTTTATAACACCTGCTACTGTTGTAATTGTTTTCATTGTTTTTCTCCTTGTTTGTTTTACATTATTAATATATCACACTTTTTTTAGTTTGTAAATAGTTTTTTCTAGTTTTTTCTAGTTTTTTCAAAATATTTTTAGTTTTATTTAGTTTTTGTTGCTTTTATTGTAAGATATGGTATAATAAAAGTATGAATTACGAAGAAGAAATAATTAACCTAAAAAAACGAATAGACGAGTTGGAGAGAGCACTTGCTATAAAATCTCAACCAAAAACCGAACCAACAAACACCAACAGAGACAAAACAAAATACATGTTTGAAGGCAAGGTTTATCCAAAAAATAGACTTGTGCTTGCTATTATCAAAAGATATGCCTGCGAGCACAACCCTACCTTTGACGAGCTTGCCAATGTTTTTGACAAGTCTTTGCAAGGATCTTTGGGTGTGGTAGAGCTATATGACAACGCTGCAAAAGTTAGCGATGCTGCAAAAAGATATTTTATGCAAGATGCCGATGTACTAACTCTAGATGGACACAAAGTTGTTGTGTGTACCCAATGGGGCATCTTTAATATTGTAAAGTTTGTTAAGCGTGCGCAATCTTTGGGTTTTGATATAGAAACTATTTAACAAAAAAGACTGTTGACAAACTACTACTTTATGATATAATCATAGTGCGTAATCCCTATACCATTCCGGATTGATAAACGCGTGGGATCTTCTATAACTTTTTAGAACTTCTTATGAATGGGCAAAAACAACTTATGCTGTTTTTTGTTTATTCGTAAGAAGTTTTTTTAACAGCAAAAAAAAGTAAAGGGAGAATAAAAATATGAAAGTACTAATCGGAACAAAAAATCCAGGAAAAATCGAGGGGGCAAAAAGAGCTTTTGAACACTACTTTGAAGATGTCGAAGTAATAGGTATCAAAGCAGCATCTGATGTTAGCGAGCAACCAGTAGGTCAAGAAACATTGCAAGGCGCAAAAAACAGAGTAGACAACCTAATGAAGTTTGCTCAAGAAAATGGCATACCTGCAGACTACTTTGTAGCTGTAGAGTCAGGCATAACACAAGACCTTGGCTTTTGGTCAATAACCAATATTGCCGTTATCAAAAATGCTCTTGGCGAAACAGGCATAGGCGCAAGTGAGAGCTTCCCTGTACCTAACAAGTATGTAGACACTATTATCAAAGACACTCTTGCACCTGTTATGGACAAAATTTTTGAAGAGTCTGACTTAAGAAGTTCTACTGGTGGCATCGGCCTACTTACCCATGATGTTCTTACAAGAATAGACATCACTACACATGCTTTTGTTATGGCACTTACACCATTTGTTAACAAAAACTTGTGGAAAGACGAACCAGAAATAACACAATAATACAAAAACCTCGGATAGTCTCCGAGGTTTTTTGATAAAAACATTTTTTGCCAAAGGTCGGTGTTGGTTATGTTATGCACATATCACGAGACGGATACTTTTTCAAAGATGGTTCTAACGGTCAATACATAATTGTTAACTTCGAAAAAGATATCATTATCACTATATTATCAAGCGAAAGCGATATGAGTTGTGTGACAGAAATTTTAAGAAATCTTATTTAATATTTTTAAGCAAAAAAAACAACCTAAAATTTAGGTTGTTTTTTTATTAAAAACCTTTTTTGCGTTTTTTTACAGCTACAATAATTATTATTGTCACTATCAACACTACTGCGCCGCCGCCTGCAGCAATATAAATTATCATCATATTGTTGCCAGCAGGAGCTGTAGGTTCTGGTGTTGTTTCTACTGCGAAGTGTGCTACAAATACTGTATCATCTACTACTGCTGGTAGTGATGTATATACTTGAGAGGCGCCTTCGATAGTCCAACCGTCAAAAGTATATTTTACCTTTTCGGTATTTTGTCTAGTTGGTATTTCGCCATCATATACAGGTTT
The DNA here is from genome assembly GCA_045651685.1 of Clostridia bacterium. GTDB lineage: Bacteria > Bacillota > Clostridia > Christensenellales > UBA1242 > CAKVLS01. Next base: position 23,938 of record JAZRSV010000020.1, read on the forward strand.
CTCATTGTATGTCAACTCTTGAGTTGTTATAACTGTGTCGCCATCTTTGAAGATGATAGTATAGTATCTAACATCTCTTGCAAATGTAGCTGTTATTGTTAAGTTTTCTTCTACAGTATCTTGTAGACCTTGCCACTCTACAAAGTTATAAACATGTGTTGCAGTTTGTTGTGTAGGTAGCGCACTAACTAAAGTTGTGCCTATAACAACTTGATTGCCTTGCACGGTTATTGGAGTGCCATACTTAACGCCTTCTGCTTTGTTAATATCTACATTGCCATAAGCTGTATTGTCAGAAACAAATGCTATCTCATGCAATGTAAGGCGATAATAAACTTTAAGCACCAAAGAACCATTAGCAGCTATGACACCTTGTGTCGCATTTTGTGTGTTAGTGTCATCAAATACATAACCTGTTTTGGTCAACACATCAGCAGTGATCAAAGAATCTGTCACACCTTGTAGTCTTTGTGTTTTTGATGTATCTTGTATAAAGCCACCTTGTAGGTTTTCGTAATAATGTCTTACAACATATTGAGTATCATCTCTACCAACAAACATAGCTGTTATTGTAGCATGGCCATAGTTGCCTGGTTGCCATTCAAAATCTTCGTCTACAGTCCAGCTACCATTAGAATGAGTTATAACCCATTTGTCAAACCTATAACCTTGAGCTGCTTCAAACACTGGCAAATCTGATAGTAGTGTTGTTAGTTCGATATTGTAGTCATAGTCAACAGGAGATCCATTGCCATGGGTACCTGCCTTAAATGTTAACTTATAAGTTATTATTTCGTATCTTGGTGTTAATGTAACATTTCCAGTCATGCCTGTACCAACCTCAAAGGTTTCGATTGTTGTACCTCCGAAACGGGTTTGCCATGCTGCATTGTATGAGTTAGCAACAAATGTATAATGTGTTAGAGTGTATCCATCTTTGATATGATCAGGCAACTCAATGTTTGTTGTCACATTGTATTTTATTGTGATAGGTTCGTCTGCATTGATAGTCACTGTATATTCTCTATATGCTGCAGAAGCAACGATTTTTATATCGCCTACAGCAGCTGCTTGATATAGTTGAATATAACCACCAGCAGTGCTTACAGCATAGCCAGTTTCGATCAAAACATCATCAACATAAACTTGTACAGTGTTAGTTGTAGGATATGTATATTGTACACTATCCCAAAGTAGAGTTAGAGGTATTTTTAGACCTGTTTTGTACTCGATCTTTGTATAATCTGTTTCGCCATCTTCTGTTATTTCTACACCAGTAAGCTCGTAAGTGATGTCAAAAGCATTTAGTCTACCCTCTGCAATAATTTCTAAATCGCCAGCGATAGAGCCTGCTTCGAAGAATAGTCTATTAGAAGTTGCAGCTTTTGTAAAAGTCACATCATCCTCTACACCATCTACCTTAAATGTTATATAATCTACATTTAGGTGATAGTCATCGGTGTTTGGTTGTAGATATACATAAAATGGTTCGCCATATAGAGTACTATATGGGTCATATACTCTGCTGTATACTGTTGCAGATTGTTCTGTTAAGTTTGTTAAAGTATACTTAATGGTATAAGTATCTCTATCGTAAAATAGAACATATACTTCTGTACCATAGCCTTGCAAAGTATGTGTTAACACATTGTCCTTGTGGGTACTGTTAAATGTAAAACCTCTTAAGTCTGCAGGGGTTTCGGTTATAGTATTCCAAGTTGTGCCAGAGCCTACTACAATATTTTCTGGCAACAATTCATAAGAATCACCAGATAAAGTTTCTGTCCAATATTCGATTGTGTATTGACTTTGAAGAGCATTATAAACGGCAGTTAGTGTCACATCACCATAATTTTCTGCCTTCCAGCTAAAGGTCTCTCCTGCTACCCAAGAACCAACACTTTCTTTAACTTGCCAACAAGCAAATTCATAACCATCATTTAGAGTTGTTGGAGTTTCTAAAGTTGGCATTGTTGTGTCTAAATATGTATAGTGATAATAAGTATTTGATAAATTACCAAAATCTGTTACTTCAAGATTGATTGTATACAAATGTAACATAAAGTCTGGTCTTAATGTGATATTGCCATATTCGCTAGGAGAATATATAAATATCGATTCTTGATCCCAAGATCCATCTGATTCAACTACCTTCCAAGCATCAAATTCCCAATGATCATCAATATCAATTGTTGGCAAAACAATAGTTGGTTGTCCGGCAGTATATTCTATAGGTGTCATGTCATAAGTACCATGCTCACCCGCTACAAAGGTAATAGTATATTTTACTTCTTCGTATTGAGCAACTACTACGACATCTCCATAAGAACCTACTCCACCCCAAACATAATCGCCAGCTGTCCAGCTACCAACAGGTTCTTGAATAACCCATTTTGTAAATACAAATTGTGCTGGAGCTGTTGGAGTCTCAAGGTCTTGCATAGTTTCGGTCTCTACAGTATAGTAAAATACTGTCGGACCAGTAAGAGATCCAAACAATGGATCTAAAGTTATAGTATATCTAGTAAGTTCGTATATAGCAGTGACATCTACATTGCCGTAGTTGCCAGAAGAATTTATTGCAAAGTCTTCGCCTACTACCCAAGAACTATCTGCATCAGTGCTAGTGATTTGCCATTTTACAAAAGTATAATGCTCATCTGGAGTTGGTACTGGCAAGGTAAACGATGAAGAGGTGACCTTATATGTGCCTCTAGTGATTGATGTAGAGCCATGAAGTCCTGCAGAAAAGTTAATGTTGTAGTTATTTGTTTGATAAGCTGGATTAAGCGAAATACTTCCATAACTGCCAGCTACCCAAGTATATGTAGATCCATCTTGCCAAGAAGTTTGGGAAATGATCGATGTTACTGTTATTCTCCAATAGCTAAGAGCATAACCTTTTTTTACAGAAATGATTACATCTTTCATAGGATCTTCTACTGTTTCTCTAGTATAAGTCACTTGTGTTACAGAAGTTGTCACGATAGAGTTCTGTTTAATATTTATTGTATATTCGGTTGGTATTGCTCTAGCAACAATTTTTAGTTCGCTACACAAAGTTGCTGCTTTGTTAAGAGTTAGCTTATATGCAGAAGATGATATTGACCACCCACTTGTTAACTCTACACCGTCAGCGATAACCTTAAAATATTCTCTATCAGTATTAGCAGGCTTGCTATAACCTATGTCTTCGACATATGTTAATATCATGTTCAAACCAGTAGTATTATATGTCCAAGTTGTAGGAGCACTATCTATAGTAAATCTGTTAAGATCATATGTTATGTTGATAGTTGTTGTGACAGACTTTGCTGTTATCTCAATGTCTCCATCAATAATGCCACTTTTGATCCAAAGTCTGTTGCTTGTTGAAGCTACCTCATAATTTTCTTTAATATTTTCTAATACAACACCATTTATCTTAATAACAATTTGGTCTTTTAGTAGTCTGTAGTCCTCATGTATAGGATTTAATACTACATACCAAGTATTACCTTGCAATACTTGCAATGGATCGTATGTGATAGAACCAGCATAAGCTGAATATTCTGTATCTGTTAAGTTGTATGTGATGTGTGCAACTTTTTGAGAACCATTTATATGTACACAAAGAACATCTGTCACTTTGTCAGCAGGTATAGTCACGCGACCTGTTGCTTTGTCCCAGATAAAATCTTCTTCTGCCATAAATTCGCCATCACTAGTTGCGTATGTTATTGCTATTGTATCTGGCAACTCATAAAATTTTTCTGCTGTAACAGTAAAAGATATTTCTTGGCCTAAAGTAATTGCAATATCTTCTTGATCTGAAGTCACGCGACTAAAGAATGTTTTTAACACTAATGGTTGAGCGTTCCAGATAATTTCGACATTGCCTGTTACATATTGGTTTTTTAATACAACAGTACCGGTACTTCTATCATATGTATAAGCTTCGGGATTGTCTAAAAGGCTTACACCACCTACGGCAATTTCGTAAGGAGCTGGATACAAGATAGAGCCTGCAGGTGCAGAAAACTTTGCACCAACCTGACCAAATCTTTCGATATACATTAAGTCAGACTCGACAATAGCACTAGATGATGTAATTTCTACACTATAGATAGTAGGTGTCATTTTTGATCTGCAAGATATCTCAATGTCACCAGTTATAGCGTCACCACTAATTATCAATGTACCATTGTAAGAGTCAAAGGTATAAGCATCGCTAACACTGCCACCAATCATGACAGATATAGACTCATGGTCAAGCTCAACATAACCGGCTCCAAAATCGATATCCATATCAATAGCAAAATCAACACCATTTGTTGCTGTCATGTGTGATTCTTGATCAACAATGTTAATACCTGTTAGATTATAGGTTACTGTATATGATTCGCCTGCAGCATAGGCACTGCTCGAAGTTTTTAAGCTAATAAAACTTGCAGCACCAACCATAGATGCTAATAAAAATACGGCTATCAAAAATAAATTAAGTCTCTTATTTAGACTTTTTAATAGTCTCATTTTTATCCTCCTCACTAGATGTATATATTATATTTATATAATAACTAATTTTACATATATTAGGCAACCAAATAGCTCCTAAAAGTTAGTTATTTTTATTATAGTTTATTAAAACTTTGTTTTGCTTGATATATTAGTTGTGAGACATATTTGCTTTTTATCTCTCTATACATCGCTCTATCGGTCGAGATAAGATTGATAATTTGCTTTTTGTGGTCAGAATAGGCTTGGGCCTTGGTAGGATTGGCAAGCAAATAATCTCGCAAAATAACAAACTCGTTATACCTATCTGTACCAATTACAACCAAATGTATATGCACATCTCCATCACCAGTTTCGCTCTGGCTAGATGCAAAAAATTGGTATATATCTGTTTTGCTTTTTTGGCTGCCAAAATAACCGTTTTGTTCTAGCACTTTGGCAAACTCATCTAGCTGTACGCTACTGTCTACCCCTAGCAAAACATCAATTATATTTTTGCCATACATATTGGGTATTGCTGTAGAACCAACATGCTCTACACAAACATTTTTGCCAAATATATCTTGCAATTTTTGTTGTATTAAAAGGTATAGCTTTTTGTTTTTTGCATAGTTTTGTTTTTTTAATTTTACCATAACAACCTCTTACGGCTTTAGTATACCAGTTTTTTTATTTAATGTCATACTAATAGCGCCCTTATATAGAATATAAGAGTCAAAATTGATATTAAAGTTATTATATAAAGTTTGCTATAAAATCTGTCTTGTGTTAAAATGTTTTATATAAAAAAGGGGATATTTTTGTTATGGACGAAATAAAACCATCAACCAGCAATGGTAGCGCAAAAAGTCTTAAATGTTCTAACTGCGGTTCTTCAAACTTTATACAAAGTTCTTACGAAGTATTTAAGTGTGCATATTGCGGTTCGACTGTACAACTAACCAACGACTTACGAGACAAGTTTATATCTAACATAGATGTCGCTGGCAAATCTAACGACACATTGCATCTGATACAAGCAACCAAGTCAGAAGAAGATTTTATCAAAGAATCTCTTATCTCACTAGGTATGAATCCTGACACTCCAGACGATGTTTTGCAAGCTGCTTTTGGCGAAGTAAAGACAAACTATTCTTACTACCTAGCATTAGAAGTAGAATATAATGTTATAAAAATTTCTAGCAAGGCAGAGCCATCTACTTTGCGCCAAGAAGAAACTCTTGCCGATCCAGAGCAATCATCATCTTATCTAACTTGCGTCAAGGTGCCAGAAAAAGAAGTCACTCCACTATCTAGAGTATTGATGGAAGATCTTGAAGCAATAGATAAAAAGTTTGTGACAACATCTTTGACAAAAACAAAAGCAAAAGAATTAAAATTGCACATACCGGATAGACAGATTATTGACGAGGCAATTGATGAAAGAGTAGAACATATCAAACAAAGCGTATTTGGCAAAGTAAAAAATTCTAACATCACAATTGTGCCAACAATAAAGAAAATTGACCTATATATTGCTCCCGAATACTCGGTCGACTACGAATATCAGGGCAAAACATACACAATTAGGTCATTTGCGTACGATATCAGATCAGAAGAAGACCAACCGGTCGCTAAAAAAGCTTTGTCAAAAAGAGTGAAAAAAACATCCCTTTCTTGCGCATTGACATCAATGGCAATGTCAACTATTGCAATAATTTTTGCCCTAGTACATTTGTGTGTATTAAAAACTAAAAACTTCTTGCCAATTGATGCTACCTTAATCGTACTATCTCTTATAGTATTTGCAATAACAAAAATAATTAACAAAATTGTAATTGTAAAACTTAAAAAGAATACTTTTGAGAAAAAGCGAAAGCAGGTATTTGCTCACTTTGCCCAAAACAAAGCCTTGCCTCAACTAACTAATATTGACAAGGCTACCGCAGATAATTGTGTGAGGTGGTATTAATATGCAAAAGATAAGTAATATATTTGTTATAATTGCCATGGCATTATGTAGCATCGCAATGATTGCATGCGCGGCAAAACCACTACCAGAAAGAATCTCGATAAAAGCTGCTTTTAATCAAACAGAACTTTATTTGCAAGATTCGGTTATGTCATTAGAAGCAATAATTTATCCAGCAGAAGCAGAACATAACACCGAGGTGACATGGTCATCTTCTAACACAAATGTTGTGCAAGTAAATGATTTGGGATATTGCAAAGCGATTAGTTGTGGCACAGCAGTTATCACAGCAAAAACATCTAATAACAAAAAAGCTACATATACCATTACTGTATCAAACAAACCCGTAAACTCTGTATCAGTATCTGCAGAGTACACTCTTGTGACAGTTGGCAGTCAACAAAACTTGAGTGCTGTTGTAAAACCAAACGATGCTGCAGACAAAAATGTAGTATGGACCAGTTCTAACCCTGCCGTTATAGAGGTGACCGAAACAGGCGTCGCAACTGCAAAAAGTTTAGGCACTGCTACAATAACAGCAACTGCTGCAAGTGGCGTTTCTGACAGCATAACAATAACAGTAGCTAGCGAAGTACCAGTAGAATCATTATCATTAAACAAAACTGGACACGACTTGAGACTTTACTCTTCTTACACATTAAGCTACACTGCCTACCCAACTAATGCAACAAATACAGAAGTGACTTGGCATAGTTCTGATCCAACCACTGTAGAAGTTGACCAAAATGGTAAAATAACAGCTCTAAAACCAGGCTCTGCAACAATAACAATAACCAGTAGCAATGGCAAAACAAAATCTTGTCATGTAAGCGTATACGAAGTGCACGCATCAAGAGTAGATATTAATTTGGGCGGTGGCGTAAATCAAGAACTTAATAATCTAAAAGTTGGCGATACTTATAAACTAACTTACAAAGCTATAGCCGAAAACTGGCCAACAGGAGACTCTGTTGTGACAGACATTGGTGTATGGTCAAGCTCTAATCATGAAGTAGCAACTATAGAGCAAGACGGTACTATAACAATACACGGCACAGGCATGACCATAATAAAAGTTCAAGTTGGATCAAAAGAAAGTTCAATTCCACTTACTATTTATAGTTAAACATATAAAAAACAACCAGCAAAAATGGTTGTTTTTTTATGACTGTTTTATAAAAATATTTTGCAAACATTTTTTTGTATGATAAAATATAATAAACAAAGGAGAAAATTATATGAAACAAAAATTTTATATTTGCGAAACATGTGGACAAATGATAGCTATGGTAAAACCTACCGTTGTACCAGTAAAATGCTGTGGTCAAAACATGACAGAATTAGAAGCAAACACTTTTGAGGCTGCTACCGAAAAACATATACCAGTATACACTGTAGAAAATGGCAAAGTACATGTGACAGTTGGTTCTGTAGAACACCCTATGGGCGCAGACCATTATATTGAGTGGATTTCACTACAAACTAACAAAGGCAACCAAAGAAAAGTTCTTGCACCTAATGACAAACCTCAAGCTTGCTTTGCTATATGCGAAGGCGAAGAAGTAGAAGCAGTTTATGCTTATTGCAACCTACATAGCCTTTGGGTTAACAAATAATAATTAAAAAACACCTTGCAAACTGCAAGGTGTTTTTTTTTATTCTATTTCGTTGTTTTGTAGGTAGTTAACCAGCTTGCGTCTTAAACGCTCCTCCATAATATGTGTATATATAGAATATACAAGCAATGCAGCTATCATAACAAAAAACACTGGTATAACCGAACCAAATATCATAACAATAATTGGTGCAAACATTTGACCAACAATAATACCATCTTGTCTAGCAAGCAACGCCCTATTGTTGGCACCTATTAGCTTGCACTTGGTCATAAATGAGTTCATCATAAAGTAAGAACATAATGAGTATGTAAAACCAAATACAAACATCATAATATATACAACCAAATAACTTTGTACAAATGGTATAACACCTAATGGTACTGCACATACCAAACCACAAATTGTATTAACTATGCGCAAATCAAATTTTTTGTTTAGATATGTGACAAGCAATGCTCCTGCAAGATTTGCCGCTTGAAACATTGCTGTTAGATAACCTGCTTTTGCAAATGTTGGCACATCTATAAACAAGTGCAATGTATACATATTTGTAAAAGGATCTATAACACAAAAGATTGTATAAAACAAAAAGTATTGTGTGACAAAATGTTTTACAATATTTTTGCGTTTTTGCTTTAGCAATGGGTCTTGATCATACGCCACTGCTGCATTAGAAATAAAGTCTTTGTTAAAGCCAGCTTTGCCTTTGTTGATAAGAAAGTATATAAACAAAGGCAACACACTTATTAAATATAGCGCTGTACTAAAAATAATAAGTGCTGTAGCATTCCAGTCGATAAATAAGCCACCAGCTATACAAGCAACGATAGCGCTTATTGCCTCAACTATACGAGTGTAGGTTAAATTTTTTGATGTCTTTTTTTGACTGGTATAATTTAGCAACACACCTGCGGCATTGTTCTTAAATGACATATTAATACCATAACTGATAGTCACAAGTATCAAACCAATCACCATAAAGTCTTCTAAAAAGATTAGTGAAATATTGTATATAAGCAGCGGCATTAATCTTAATATTAATGTAAACTGCGGATAATTGTTAAACAACTTTTTGAAAACATGGTTAGAGATAATTCTGCAAAGGTTTTGTCCAAACAAAAACAAAACTGCCAATCTCAAACTACCTGTAGCTTTATATACCATAAGTGGTATAAAAGTACCTACCAAAGAAGTCGCAAAGTTTCCTACAAATTTATGAAAATTTAATAATTTGAATTGCATTATTTTTTTACCTTCGCTCAATTATATCAAATATTTATTTTTAAGCAAACTAAACAACCACTTTTGTATAATTAATTGTTTTTTTAGCTGCTTTTGTGCACAATAAGCCTTGTTTGTGATATATTATTAGTAGATACTTTTTTAGGGGGATAATATGGAAGAGTACGAAAAATTATCTGACAATTGTAAAATTCGTTGGATAGAAAATTTTGAATTAACTACACAAAAACACACTCAAGTTAGCGCATATGTTTTTAACGAAAATAACGAACTACTAATTGTACGCAACGAAAATACTTGGACCGTACCTGGTGGGCACCCAGAAAATACCGAAAAACCTAGCGAAACTTTAGCTAGAGAGCTTATGGAAGAAGCTTGTGTGACTCTAAAAGAAGAACAATATATCGGCGCTGTAGAAGTTGTAGAAAATGGCGAAACATACTATCAACTACGCTATGTCGCTAGAGTTAACGAGTTGTTGCCTTTTAGCCAAGAATGGGAAATTAGCGAAAGACTTTTTGTCAGTCTTGAAGATTTGCCAAACTACATCAAGTGGTCAAAAGGTATAACCTTTGCAGCACAAATACAATCTGCGCTAAAAGCACTAAAAAATAAATAATACAAATAAAAAAGATACCAAATAATTGGTATCTTTTTTTTATTCTACAGATTCTGGTGTCAATATTTCTATTTGACCATTTGTTTCATAATATTTTTTTAGATTGTCTATGTTATATACTTCACCAGAGTCAAAACCTTCACCAAACTCATACCATCTTGCATCATAAAAAGTTAATGTAGTATTGTTTAAGTCGCTTGCAAATATATATGTTGAATATACAACCCTTTCTATCCTGTTATTAACAATTAATACTGAAGCGTCTTGGACTGCATCGATACTTAAAATTCCACTTGCTTCGTGTGCGCAGTTGTTAGCAATTATTATTTTGCCAGAAACTGCTCGACCTGATGAATGACCCGAAATAGAAGCAACTACACCTGATTGATATGAAGTGCAATTTACAACTTTTAGATTATTAACACCTTTTGTAATTTCTACACCAGCACTGCCAATGCAGGCAAATTCACAATTTTTTACAACTATATTTTCTGCCTTTACCCCTATTCTTACGCCTGAAGCACTACCATGTGCTTCTGAAGTAAAATGACAGTTTTGGACTGTAAAGTTTTTGATAGAATGTTTATAAGTGCCACCATTGTCAGCATTGCTAATATCGACAAAAGATCTATCTGCTTCTGGTGAAACAAAATTAATATTTTGTATTTTTATATTTTCATACTTACTATTATTTTGGCTTAAGGCAGAAACAGATATAGATATATCGTAGTCCTCACCATCGCTTGTTATGACAATATTTTCCATTCCATGGTCAAAAACCATACCTTGTGTATTTTCTACATAAAGATCCTTCTTGATGTATATTACTTTATTACTAATATCATATCCCTCAAATTGAAGACCATCTGTCATAATAACATATTCACTTTCGTCCATTGTTTGCCATTCGCCAATATGTTGGCAAGTAGGACACACTCTAGCCTTTTGCAATTTGTTATCTTCAGTACATGAGTAGTTGTATTCATATTCAAAGCCAGTAAGACTTGCACTTTCTGCTTCAGAATACATATCAATATCTATAGAACCTTCAAATGTTTGTGAACCATAAAAATCTTGTGTTGCAAGCATTCTTAATTCTAGATATATAGTGCCACCTTTGTGTACAACCAAATAATCATCTACTTTTGCAGTAAAGTTTGTACCATTAATAGAATAGTACCATATAGTCATAAAGTCATCTACAGTATTGTTGATATCATTTACTTTGATGATAAGATCTGAATTGTCCGAATATGTTGAGTTGTTTTTTACTTCAAAATAAAGCTTTGCTGACTGTTCATCATTGTTTACAGTTATTGGATCTTCAAATTCTAGTGTAATTTCTTCGTCTGCTCTTTCATCATCAAAACTAATAGCACTTAAAGATTCTTGCACTTCGTCACTGCCTGCACTATAAGACGAACCTTTGATTGTAGCATTAACATATCTACCACCACTAATGTTAACATTAAAACCTGCATTGTACTTATAGTGGTTTCTTGCGATAGCCCATACAGTTGCGCCAACACCTGCTACACATGTAGTGACTGCAACAACGCAAATAAGTACCTTAAAGATAGACCATGATATTTTCTTTTTCACTTTTACCCTCCATCAATATAAATATTTACATAAAAATTATATCAAAATTTTATACTTTTGCACAACCGTTTGCAAGCAGTTTATACTCAAGGAATATTTTTATTAAACAAAAAAAACACACTTACCGTTTGCAAGTGTGTTTTTGTTAATTTATATCACTTATTATCAATATTTTATTTTCTTTTTAGCGCGCTATTTACTACGGCAGGTATTTCTCTTGCGTCTGTGACATGATATGTGTTGATGCCTAAAGCTTTTGCAGGGTCTAGATCGCTTGTTATACTATCGCCAAACACATACGCATTGTTTGGTTTGCAATTTTCTCTTTGCAAGATGCTTTGATAATAATGCTTTTTTGAAGGGTCTTTAACTGTAAATTTGTTGCTAATAATTTTTGTAAACCATTTTGGATTAACATTAATACGCTTCATAAAGTAGTTAATGTGTGTAGGTGCAGAGTTGCTAACAACATAAACAGGATATTGCTTGCAAAGTTCTTGCAAAAAGTTTGGATCTACAGTCATGTCGTCATGTATAACAACTGGTTCTCTAGTCACATTTTGCCAGCGCCAAAAATCTCTTGCAGAAATGTCCCATGTAGGATATTTTTTTCTAAATATATAGATATGTTTGATTAGGTCTGCCCCAACAAATATCTCTTGCCATGATGGATTTTCTTTTACTATAACATCGTATTGCTCTTGTGATAGTCTTGGCAAAAAACATTTTTTGTGTCTGTGTACAAACTCTGGTAAAAGTGAAAAGATGTCATCGCCAGAATAAAATGTACCATCAAAATCAAATATTATAACTTGTTTGTCTCTCATATTGTCTCCGATATTTTGACAAATTATATCATAGTGGCAATTTTTAGTCTAGTTGTTTTGCGCTTTATTAATTTTAACAAACTTATGATATTCGTTTACTAAACTTCTAAAGCCATATTGTTTAATTTGCTCGTAAGTAAGGTTATAATTCTTTTTGCTAAACTTGCCCGTCTGCAAATATCTTATATATTGCACTAAGTATTCATCAATAATTTTTAAGCTTTTGTGAGTGTTAATCACAGGGAAAAACCATTTGCTCCAAGTAAGATCTTTTGTGTTGGTTTCGCGATAAAATTTGTTATTAAAAATGCGCAAAAGAACTTTTGTTGCATGCTCTGCTGTTTTGTTGTTTTTTGTGCGCCAACGATACAAAGCTCTTGCCTTGCGTCTAATTTTGTCTTTGATTTTTTTTACTGTTATCATAGACAAGTCTATATTGCCACCGCCATACTCAAAGCCCAAAAAGCTCCATGTTTGACCAGGCAAAAACATGCTTTCTTTGTTAGGGTTTATTTGCAAATTTTTTGCTTGCAATTCGGTTAAAATGTGTTGCTTATATACCTCTAATTTTTCTTTCGAATCTGCAAATATAATGATATCGTCAGAATATCTTGCGTAGGTTATGTTGTTGTCAAAAAAATATTTATCTAGGTCCATCAAATATACATTAGCAAGAAATGTTGATAGACATGTGCCGGCCATGGCGCCACGCTTTTCTGATATAATATTGCCATCAACATCTTTGCTTGCATCTACTGTTAATATGCTTTTTATAAAATTATACAATTTGTTATCATCAAAAAGCACATTTTGCAACATAGGCAAAAGCTGTTCTATATCAATCGTATTAAAATAATTGCTTATATCTAATTTATAGGCGTACAAATTATCAATATTGCTTGTAGATAAGATGTTAAAAAATGCTTTTTTTACTGTGCAGTTTTTTCTAAACGAATAGCAATTTTGCGCAAAGCATTGGTCATACTTGTCCATAAGGTACAAAACAAACTTAAGCACAACGCTTTCGTTATATTCATAAGTATATACAACTCTTTTTTTGTTGCTGCCGGTTTTGTTAATAAAACTTTTTGTTGGCAACGAAAAAGTATAGGTACCTTGTTTGATACCATCTGCTATATCATAATATTTTTTGCCGATGACAAAGTCGACAAGGGCTTGCTCTTCGCACTTTGATAGATGTGATTTTTCTATTTTGTATTGCAAAAATTCTGCCCATTTGCTCTCATCTAATAAATAATCTAAAATACTCATATTGCATAAAAAAAGAAAGGAAATTTGCTTTGAAAGCAATGTATTGCTACAAGACTGAACATGTTTTGGTTATCTGCAAAACCGTTATATAAAACATGCTTCGCCCCACCACAGATGCCTAATATGCGTTCCTTTCTATTTATTATTATATCAAAAATTGCCACTATTGTCAAACAACCTACATTTAGCCAGCAAAAACACACGCCAAGGTGTACAAAACCACCTGCAAAAAACTTGATAATAAGCGTTTTTTGTTATGTCTTGCTTTGACATATTATTTTTGTTTTGATATGGTAAAAACACGGAGGGTAAAAAATATGTTTAAGGTAAATATTCATCCATTACAAGAAGATAAATATGCAGAACTAACCCGCGTTGTTTGTGTTGCTAGGTATAATGGCAAGTGGGTTTTTTGCAAACACAAAGAGCGCGACACTTGGGAGATACCAGGTGGACACATCGAACCAGGCGAAGACTGGACACAAGCAGCAACAAGAGAATTGTTTGAAGAAACTGGCGCTACTCAAGTAGAACTAGAACAAGTTAGTATGTATTCTATATCTACTTATGGTTTGTTGTGTTATGCCGAGATAAAAGAGTTTGAGCCATTGCCAGAGTCAGAGATAGAACTTGTAGCCTTGTTTGATGACTTGCCACAAGAGCTAACTTATCCTGATGCTCACACATTATTTTTTAATACAGTAAAAGATTATAAAAAACTTTAATCTAATAAAAAGCACTTGCAGTTTTTTGCAAGTGTTTTTTTTGCGTATTGTTGACAATCAAAATTTGTGATACTAAAATAAAAGTATAATAATTTAGGAGAAAGTTATGTTAACAACTCAATTTTTGCAAGCTACTTTGCAAGATGTAGAAAATATCATGTCACTATATAGATATGTTATAAAAACAACCTTTACTACCTGGGACGACAACTACCCTGACAAAGAACTTATAGTGCGAGATATCAACAACAAAAACTTGTTTGTACTAAAACACAATAACAACATTATTGCCGTTAGCTTTGTCGGATATAAAGAAGAAGAAAACGAAAACTGGACTTATCCACTACTTTCGCCAATTGGAGTTGCGAGAATTTGTGTTAGTCCCGACTATCAAGGTCAAGGCATTGGCACACACTTTATGAAACAGCTTATTAACATTGCAAAAGAGCGTGGCGCAGATGGCATGCACTTTCATGTGTGTACACAAAATCCTGCCGCGATGAAAATGTACGAAAAAGTTGGCTTTGTCAATTGTGGGCTTGGCAAGTCAAATTATGGCTTTGATTATTACAAATACGAGCAAGTATTTTAATACAAATAGCTGTTATTGTATTTTTTGTAAAGAGATGATATAATAAAAGTATGGATAGAATAAAATTTATAGATTATTGCAAAGAATATTGCACACAACTAAATACCTGGCACAAGATAGAACAACAACAAGGCTATAACGGGCTAAATCAATTTGTAGTACTTGATGGCACTTTGCTTGGCGATTATATGCAATACATTAGCGAAAATATCGTTGACATCAACTGCCAACTAGCAATGTTAGAAGATAAGTTAGTAGGCTTTATTTGCTACACTCAAGAAAATGACGCTGCACATATCGAGATAATGGGCACCAACCCAGAAATGCGTGGCCAAGGCATCGCAAAAAACATACTAACAACTTTTAAGCAAGATATGTCACAGCAAGGTGTTGACAAAATAACACTCGAAGTAAGAAAAAACAACGAGTCTGGCATAAAAAGTTTTTCTAAAGTGGCAGAAAAAAGTGCATCTCAACCTAACCAAAATTATATTAGCTTTGAGATGTAGTAAACTTACAAAAGGACACAACTATTATGGAGATACGCCTAATAAAAGAAGACGAAATACAAGATGTTTATAATCTTATCAAAAAAACTGTACAAATAAGTTTTAAGACATATTATCCACAATCTTCTATCGACTATGTTATCGAATCACTTAGTCCCGAAACATTAAAAAGAAGATCTGGCTGGACACACTTTTATATAATAAAAGACTGCGACCAAATTGTAGCTTGTGGTGCAATAGGACCTTACTGGGACAGCCAGACCGAAAGTGGTTTGTTTAATATATTTGTTGACCCAGACCATCAAGGCAAAGGTTATGGTCGCAAACTAATGCAAACACTAGAAGCTGACGAATATGCTTTGAGAGCAGATCGTATAGAAATACCTGCAAGTCTAGTTGCAATACCATTTTATAGAAAAATGGGATACAAACATAAAAATGACGAGCTAATCTTCGAAGATGGACATATAAAACTAGAAAAGTACACAAAAAAGTAATATAAAGCTGCCAAAACACATTTTGCATAGCAAGATGTGTTTTTTTGTTAATAATTTTTATTTATTAAAGCAGCAAAGTATGTTATACTCAAGGTATGAAGATTTTATCACCTGCAGGCAATTTTGATAGTCTAAAAGCTGCTGTATACAACGGCGCTGATGAAGTTTATGTTGGCATAAACTCTTTTAACGCGCGCAATAATATTGATGGCTTTGACATAAACACTCTAAAAGATGCTGTTGTCTTTGCACACATCTTTGGAGTTAAAGTGCACCTTGCTATCAATATTTTGTTTGACAATACCGAAATAAAACAAGCACTAGACAATATAGTGACCGCTTATAATTATGGCGTAGATGCTTTTATCATACAAGACATTGGCCTTATTAGTTTGGTCAAACAACACTATCCAAACATACCAGTGCATGCTAGCACCCAGATGGGTCTACACAACTACGAAGGTATCAAAGCACTAGAAAAGTATAATATCGAAAGAGTTGTGCTTGCTAGAGAAACACCTTTTGACGAGGTAAAAAGAATAAACAACAACTCTAATGTTGAGTTAGAATATTTTGCCCAAGGCGCTTTGTGCGTTGCTTTTAGCGGCAACTGCTATTTGAGTTCTTACCTATGCGATGCAAGTGGCAATCGTGGCAAGTGCAAACAGCTTTGTAGACTAGCTTACACTTTGCAACACAACAACAAAAATATCAAAACTGGATATCTTTTGAGTGCAAAAGATTTTTGCATGATTGATAAACTTGCCTTACTGCAACAATGCGGTATAGATGCAATAAAGATAGAAGGTAGAGCTCGTAGACCTTATTATGTAGCGACTACCACCAAACAATATTATAACGCAATCAATAATTTGCCATACGATATAGACCACATTAAGTTGGGTTTTAATAGAAATTATACCCACGGCTACTTTGACGGCAATGACAAAATAATATCTACTTACAACAACCATATTGGCATTTGTGTCGGCAAAATAACCAAAGTTGTTGGTGGCAAAACTTTTAGTGAAGTATATTTTAGTAGCAATAGGTTGTTAACACCAAAGTCTACCTTTAAGTTATATGATCAAGACACAGAACGCTCTACTCTAACTGCTTACGACCTAAAGAGGGTTGACAACAATACATACAAACTTACTACAACTCAAAAAGCATGTGTAGGCGACAATATACATCTTATATTGGATGCCGAGCTAGAACAACAAACTTTGCTCACTACCAAAAAGCGCAATATTGATATAACACTATCTTTGCAAGTAGACAAACCAATACAAGCAACAGTAAATATCAATAATCAAACTTTGACAATAACTGGTGACATATGCGCCCCAGCTCAAAAACAACCAATAACTCTCGAAGATTTGCAAAAAAACTTTAATAAGCACGAACTGTTTGTTGGCAATATAACTATAGACAAACTAGACAATGTCTTTATGCCAAAGCAACAACTAAACAATTTTAGGCGAGAAGTTTTTGATCAGATATATAGCACATTTTTATTGCCAGCTCACAACGAAAAACTTACAAGCATACAAAGCGGCTATAAGGCGAAGGTTTTTGACAACTTTGTTTTTGTGACAGATATTGAGCAAAACTTTGAAAAAGACAATGTTATTTATTCGCCAGAAGTTTATACTTTGCAAGATGTACAAGCTTTTGTCGATAAGTGCAAAACCCTTAACAAAACACCATATCTTGACACACCAAACTTTGCTTTGCAAAACGATATACAATTGTTAAAAGATATAATAGACAAAACTAATATTGCAATAGTTGCCAATAACTATTATGCCACTACTTTAACAGACAATTATATTGTAGGCGGCGGATTAAATATTTATAACGACTACGCAGCAAGTGTTTATGACAAACCTGTTATATTTGCAGAAGGTGAGTTAAAACACAACTTTGCATATATGACATTAAGACATTGTCCATTAAAAAATCATTTGTGTGCAACTTGCGACAAATGCCCTTATGATGGCAATTATACCTATCGCATGGACAATGGCAAAATACTTAAGTTAAGACGCAAAAAGCTGTCTACATGCACATTTTATCTTGTTGACTAAAAAGAAACTAAAAAAGGATTAACATGAACAAACTCGTACTACTATGTGGCAAACCAGGTTCTGGCAAGACCACCATTGCAAAATTTTTACAACAAAACCACAGCTATATACATTTTAGCGCAGATGACTTTATGCTAAAGCTCTTTGGCGAAATAACCGACAGAAAAATATTTGACCAGAAGTTGCAAGCAACAAAAGATATGATATACTCTATTTGCGACCAGTTATTACCTAACAATAATGTAGTTTTAGATTTTGGCTTTTGGACTAAAAAAGAAAGGCAATCTATCATAAATCGCTTTACAGACAGTCAAGTCAAAATTGTCTATATCAAACTTGACGATGACGAAATCTACTCTCGAATACAAAACAGAAACATCAACCTTCAGTCAAACGAATATTATATGGACAAAAACACCTATAACATCTTGGCCGGCAAGTTTGAAGAGCCGAGCACAGACGAAAACTATATCATATACACAACCAATCAAGACTTAATAAAACAACTATAATACAACAAAAAAAGAGCTATTTTAGGCTCTTTTTTTAATTTATATCGTATTGTCCAATACCCTTTCGACTAACTCGAAAATTTTGATTAAACCACATTTCTAAATCGGAATCAAATTTACCAAAAAAATCACAACAAGAAAAAGTAAAACATATAATTAATACCATCAAAAAGACTTTTTTATTTTCATACAAACATTATTCCATCAGTTTGTGATATATACTAAATTATGGAATTAACAAAACAAATTGGTCAAAATATCAAAACGGCAAGAAAACTCAAAAGATTAACTCAAAAACAAGTCGCCGATATTTTTATATGACTCGACAACAATATAGCAGGTTTGAAAATGGAATCTTTGAATTAAACTACAAACAAATAATAGACATCTGCTGTTTGTTAGATATAACCCCTAACAAATTATTTGAACTATAAAAGACTTAAACCCTAGTGGTTTAAGTCTTTTTTCATTTTTCAAAGATTGTTATATATACTTTCGGCGACTTTGATGCCGTCTTGCGCACTTGACATAATGCCGCCTGCATAACCTGCACCTTCGCCTACTGGATAAAGGCCTTTTAGGCTGCTCTCATAATTGTCATCTCTAACAATAGTAAGTGGACAGCTAGATCTTGACTCGATAGCTATAAGCAAGTTGGTATCTTTGGCAAAGTTTTTTAACTTTTGATTAAGTATTGGTAGAGCTAGCTTTAGGCTCTCGGCAACAAAATCAGGCATACATTTTTTAATCTTGCACAAGGTGATATCTGGTCTATAACTATAATTAATATCAGTAGATATACCTTTATCTTTTACAAAACTACCTACACTTTCTGCAGGGGCGCTATAATTGCCGCCGCCTACTTCAAAAGCTAATTTTTCGTACTTTGACTGAAAGTATACACCGGCCAAAGGATGATCGCTACCATAGTCTTCTGGCACGACATTGACAAGCACTGCACTATTGGCATTTTCGTCATTACGAGCAAAGTTGCTCATACCGTTGGTGACTATTGTATTTTCTTCGCTACTTGATGCAACAACTTGTCCGCCAGGGCACATACAAAAAGTAAATACAGATCTACCGTTTGGCAAGTGTGCCACTAGCTTATAGTCGGCGTTTGGCAAACCTCCTATTTTTTCTGCACCGTATTGAGCTAGGTTGATATCAGATTGTTTTTGCTCTATTCTTACACCCATGGCAAAAGGTTTTTGTTGTAAGTGTACACCTTTGTTATTAAGTAGCTCAAAGGTATCTCTAGCGCTATGTCCTACACACAACAAAACATCTTGAGTGTCTATAGTATCAACAGTATTGTCGACAACATTTTTTACTGTTATTTGTTGCAATTTATTGTTTTTGATATTGATATCAACAAGTTTAGTATTAAACAAAAATGTACCACCAAGCTCTTTGATATGCTCTCTAATATTTTTTACAACATTTTTTAATTTGTCACTACCTATGTGTGGCTTGTTGATATATGTTATCTCACTAGGTGCGCCAAACTTATGTAGTTCGTTAATAACTATTTTGCAGTATTCGTTGTTAAGATTGGTGTTGAGCTTACCATCACTAAATGTACCAGCGCCACCTTCACCAAATTGAACATTAGAATATTGATTAAGCTTGCGATTGGTCCAAAACTCTATGACATCTTTTTCTCTCTCGTCTACAGGCTTGCCTTGCTCTATAATGATAGGTTTTAGTCCCATACGAGCAAGAGATAATGCGGCAAACATGCCACTAGGGCCAAAACCTACTACAACAAACTTTTTGTCAGTTGTTTTTGGGGTATATTGCAAAAGTTTTGTCACTTTGGTATATTGCAAATTTTTGTATTTGCTTTCGGCATTGTTTTTTAATACAACACCTATCGAAGCAATGTATTTTATATTAGGTTTTTTGCGAGCATCAATAGATAGTTTTAGTATCTCGCATTTTTGCACTATGTCTTTGTTTATTTTTAGAGTTTTGCACACTTGTTGCAAAATGTCTTTATCATCAAATATAACAGGTAGTGATATTTGGTCAAGTTTTAACATAAGCTTTCTCCTACGATATGGCCACTTGTCCATGCCCATTGCAAGTTGTATCCACCACACACCCCATCAACATCGCAAACCTCGCCTACAAAATAAAGGTTTTTGATAGTTTTGCTCATAAGGTTGTCATCAAGACTATCAAGCATCACACCACCACTATATACTTGGTTGTTATCATAATATCCGTTTACTTTGTATTGCAAGTTTTTGATAGTATTTGCAAGGTTTGATATTTCTTGTTCGGTTAGTTTGTTTGTAGGTTTGTTAGTGTTAGTTTTTGCTTGCCAAAATATCTCGTTAGCAAGAGCATTATTAAACATACCTACAAACATCTTGTCAACTGCCACATTTAGTTTGGTGCGTTGTTTTAGTTTTTCGATTAGCTTCTCTATAGACCATTTTGGCAACAAGTCTATATTTACTAACCCTGTATAGTTGTTTTGTCTAGCAAACATAGCAGACAAATTAAACACAACTATACCACTTATACCAGCATCCTTAAAAATCACTTCGCCTAGTTCGCTGCATGATTGGTTGTTTGCTTTTACAGTCACTTGCACATCAGAAACTTTTACACCGTTTAGGTCTTTTAGACCTTCGCACTTTAGCGCAACAAGACTAGGTACAAAAGGCTTTGTCTTAATATCTAAATTTTTCAAAACTTGCATCATGGTGTTGCCACCTGTTGCAACAACCACATTGCTAGCAAAAAACTTTTCTTGTTCGGTCTCTACTACAAAACCATTGTCTTTTTGCTCTATATTGATCACTGTTTGGCCAAGGTACATGTCTGCTTTTTCTTGCAACTTATTTACAACAACATCTTGTACAGACTTTGCTTGATTAGATAAAGGATAAATTCTACCCTCATCATCAGAGACTGTCTCTAGGCCTAGCTTTTCAAAAAAGTTAAGGGTGTCTTTTACGCCAAATTTGTTAAAATATTTGTCTAAATTTTGATTATAAAAATCAGAAGAAATATTGGCATTAGTTAAGTTGCATCTACCGTTGCCGGTGACCAAAATTTTCTTAAAAGGTTTTGTCGCTGTGTCAATAATTGCGGTTTTGCCATTAGTAGACAAAGCGCACATACTACCTGCAGCGCCACAACCTATAATGATAGTTTTATAATTTTTCATAAAAGACTCCGTTATTATTATTTCTTTTTGATTATAACACAATATATTACAAATTTCAAAACCTACTTTATTATGTTATAAAAAATAAATTGCAAATAAAAAACCTTACCAAAAAAGGTAAGGCTTTGTTTACCACAACATTAGTGACAAATAACTTAACGGTACTAATATAATAGCACCTACCACATTAAACAAAGTGTCTAGTCCGATATAAAACCAAACACCATGCTTTTTGTCTAGTTTTTCTTTTTTGACAACTTTGATATATTCTTTAAGAGCAATAACGCCCGACAAAGAAGAAAATATTATACCAAGACTTGCTACATTGACAGATACAAGTAGTGGCGCATAGTTGTTGGTGAACTTTGACAAAAGCACTGCTGTTGGCACATTGGATATTAGCTGACAACTAAAATAAGCTGTTATAAATGTATGATCATTAATAAACGACTCCATAACATTGATAATGGCTGGTATGCGAGAAAGGTTGCCAGAAAATATAAAAAACGCAACGAAAGTTAGTGGTATTGTATAGTCGACAAGTAAAAAAGCTTTTATGTCAGATGCAAGCATAGTACCAATAACTACAATGGTTGCAACCCACCAAGGGATAATGCCAAGTACTACCAAAATAGTGACTACAAACAAACAACCATAAATAATTGCCTTTGGTATGCTAAATTTTGTTTCTTCTTCGTCATTATATTCTAGTGGAGTTTTTTTGACAAACAAGCAAACTACAATTATTAGTACCAAAGCTATTAGTGTAGGTATTAACATTATTTTGAAAAACTCTAACAAACCCATATCATAAAAAGAATATATGTATAAATTTTGTGGGTTGCCAATAGGTGTTATCATACCACCTAAGTTGCTTGCTATGTTTTGCATAACAAAAGTAAATGCTACATATCTGATATTGTTAGTGTATTTTAGTACAATATATGCAAGAGGCAAAAATGTAAGCAAAGACATGTCGTTGGCATTAACCAAAGCAGACACATATGTGATAAAAATAAGGCACATAATAATACTGCGAGTTGTCTTAAATTTTTTTACTAACCACCTTGCAACCTTTTGAAAAAACTGTATATTAGAAAACCCCGCAATAACAAGTAGCAATAGCGTGATACAAGCAATAGTATCAACATCAAAATATCCTAAATATTCTTTGTCGATAGGGACAAAAAAACAAGAAATAATTGCTGCTATTATAGCAACGGTAAAAATAAAATTTGTCTTAAAAAACAATAAAATCTTTTTCATAAAAAATATAACCTTTGTATGTTTGCAAAAATCGCATTTGGTCTTTGCATCAAAAAACTACTTTATTATACAAAAACACAATTTTTTTATCAACGAAAAATACCATAATAATACTTTAATAATGTTTTTTATAATTTGACAAAAATATCGCACATGCTATACTTGAGTTATATTATTAACAAAGGACAAAGCAAGCGTGACAAATACTAAACAAGACTTAACAAAACTAAAAAACAAAAAATTGTTTTTGTTTGATATTGATGGCGTTATTAGAGTTGGTGATATCATATTAGACGGTGCCAAGCAATTGGTAGAATATATTAATCAAACCGGTGGCAAATCAATTTTTATAACCAACAACTCTACCAAAAACTGTAATAGTTATGTACAATACTTTAGAGACTTTGGCTTTGATGTAGATGAGAGCAACTTTTTTACAGCTCTATCTGTGACTGTAAAATATTTGTTATCACATCACAAGCAAGACAAAATTTTTGTACTTGGCACAAAATCACTTGTTGACGAGCTTGTAGCAAATGGTCTTAACATAACAACTATGGTAGAAGATCATATTGATGTAGTTTTGGTCGCTTATGATAACGAATTAACTTATCAAAAACTATCTGATGTATGCAAGGTATTGCAAACACAACAAACAACTTATCTTGCAACAAATATTGACAACTGCTGCCCTATTGATTTTGGCTTTGTGCCTGATTGTGGATCTATAGTTGATATGATCTATGGTTCTACCAAACAAAAACCAAAGTTTTTGGGCAAGCCTAATCCTGACATGGTAAATGCTGCAATTGCTAGCACCAACTTTACTCAAGAACAAACTATTGTTGTTGGCGATAGATTATATACTGACATTGCTTGTGGTATTAATGCTGGAGTTGATACTTGTACAGTCTTTACCGGAGAAGTAAAACCTGCAGACTTGCAAAATACAGAGTATATGCCTACTTATCAATTTGACAACATTATGCAACTATATCTTGCTTATAAAGAATAATAAAAAAAACTTATTAGATTGCTTCTAATAAGTTTTTATTTTTTTAGTCTATTTTGCAAATTGTATACGCATTGCCAAAAATCTCAACCTTGTCAGTCACCACTATACAAGCATCTACTGCAAGACCTACTATATCAGTCTTAAGCTCTTGACAAAACTTTTTAATTTCTTTAATACGATTTTGCGTATACAAGCTATCATCAAGCTCAAAGTTTGGCTCGATTGTTGCAGAAACTCTCTTTAGCCCAAGATAGCTCAAAGCTTGCTTAAAATCATCATCGGTGGTTATTATTGAGTGTGTTGACAAGTTTATTGCACCAGCACACATGCCGATGACAACTCCTTCGTACTTTTCTAAAGTTTGTTCTAGGGCAAAGTCTTTAATTATTTTGCGTTGTGTCAAAGGATTGCCACCCATCAAAAAGTAAACCCTATCATTGGCTGCAAAGTTATCAAAGTCATTTTTGTCTGTTGTGTCGGTTAACTCGATGCTTGAGGTAAATTTTATACCCAACTTTTCAAAACAAGACAACATTGTCTGATAATAATTTTTGTCATTGTTAAGACCAGGAGCATTGATAAAAACCAAGTTGCTACCGCTTGTTATATATTTTTTAAGTTGAGCTGCAGTGTTTTCATTAAAACTACAAACATCTTTGCTATTTTCGGCATATATATTGCCGTTTACATTGCTAAATAATATAGTTGTTTTCATGATTAATCCTTTAATGATATATTTTTCTTTATTAGTATATCACAAATAATACTTGTAAAAAATGTTTTTTCAAAAATTAATTAAAAAATATTCTTCACAAACAAAAAAAGAGAGCAAAAGCTCTCTTTTTTGTTAAGCGGCAGGACCTCGTGGCAAAGTAAGATTAAGCACAAAGTTTGGAGCTGTGCCTGTTATACTTGCACTCGCAGCACTGCCTGGTGCCCCTGTTGTCACTGTGCCGATAGTTAAGGTTGGGGTTAAACCATCTTCGCCTGCTGGGCCTTGTGGACCGGCAGGACCTGTTGGGCCTTGTGGGCCGGTAGGACCTGTTGGGCCAGCTGGACCTTGTGGACCGATAGGACCAATCGGGCCTTGCGGGCCCACTACCGAAATAGTATGCCACCCCTGATTGCGATTGCAACAACAATTATTGCTATAAAACATCAAAAATACTCCTTTTTTTTTAAGGCAAAGTCTACTACATAATATGTGTCAAAACCCCCGTGTGTGCTTGCCAAAAGGCACCCCTATTGACAATTGGGCCAATCAATGATAAAATATAGTTGTTATCAAAAAGGAGATAATACGATATAGAATGTTTTTTAGACCAGCAAAGACTTTGTTTGGAACCTACTTGCAAAATGCAAGAAAGGAAAATTTTAAGCCAAGTGCATTTACTTTTTTAGACACTTGGAAACCTTATGTTGACCGTAAAACTATGAAGATTGGTTTTAATAACCTAGACCCAAGAGTGCCTAGTATCCCAGCCAACTTTGATAATTTTACAGTGACAGACCCAATTTCAATTATTACTTGCACAGACGGACTGCACGGAGTTATAACTCCACAAGGCGAAATCGTTAAGCCAGAATTTGCCTCAATTATTAATTATGGCAATGTAGCTATAGTAAACCACGGCTCGCTAAAAAAACCTCAAGATTGTGGTTTGCTTGATATGAGAACAGGTGAATATATTATCCCACCAAAATATGACAAATTAGAAGCTCATGTCTGCAAAGCAACTGACAGAATAATAAGCTTTAGTGCTTACAAAACTGTAGATGGCGAAACTAAACAACAATTGTTTAGCACTACAGGCAAGGTTATCATCCCACTAAATGCAACCGAATTAAGAGAACATTATTTTGCAGGGGGTACTGCTTATTCTTACAGAAACCCAACTAACCCTGCACAAAAAATACTTGTAGACCAAAAAGGCACACAAATACTTTCTACAGTTGGTGATTTTGAAGTTCACCCAGAACTAATTATCGCTAACAGTGTTGGTGGCGCATTTGTATATGGTACAACTGACAAAGGTGCTATAAAAGCATTAATGCATAGCCCATATCCACTAACCTACCTAGACGATATTGTTCTGCTTGACGAAAAGCTATTTAAGCAAACATATCCAACTGGCGTTATTGGCAAAGACGGCCAAGAAATATTTGCTTGCCAAATTATTAACCACGAAGGCAAAGTATTGAGTGATTCTTATGAAGATATCAAAGTGTTTGACGGAGATTATTTCAAAACTAAACAAGATGGCTTGTGGGGCCTAATATCAAGAGAAGATTACCAACCAGCCCTACCACACGAGTTTGACGAAATTCTACCACAATTTGGGAGACCAACATTTGCACAAAAAGATGGTCTTTGGGGCGTACTTGGCAAAGGGCCAGAATTTAAGACTGTTGTACCTTATGCTTATGATGCTCAAAGTATCAGCAAACGCAGACAAATACTTGATGGTAGAGATATAAACGGCAAAGAAGTTTCTATCGAGATCGGCAGAAACTCTGTATATGTTAGCACTTATGCTTACGAAAACGAAACTGACCCAGTTAGCACAGAGACCTTCCACGATACATATAGAGAACAAAAATAACAAACAAAAAAGACTTGCAATAATGCAAGCCTTTTTTTTTATTCTTCTGTTTCGGTTTCTTCTTGTCCGATATTATACAATCTTTTTATCTTACGATCATATTGTCTGATATGAACTTTAGCATTCATAAGTCTATAACTCTTAATCTGTTGTGTGCGCAATGGCGGCACATCAAAAATAAATATTTCTGAACCGTCCCACAAAAATACCCAACCGATAATGTCTATTAGAGTATCTAACATTGAGTTATAAAAAATATCCCACAAAAGTATTTTACCAACAAGTATCGCTACACCAATAACACACAATATAACGCCTAGCCAAATTTGTTTTTTTAGATTCTTTTCTGTGACAACAACTTGTTCTGCATTGTGTCTTTTGATAGCTTCTCTCATACGCTTCTTTTCGATATTAGTTGTATTTTCTTCGGTATAAAAGTCAAGACAAATGTTGTCTTGCAATGGTATTTCACCTTCGCACATGTCGATATACTCTATAATATCAGGATTCATCAAATCATATGATTTGTAAGAATATGGATGAAAGAACTCTTCGGTTGTTTTTAGACCGATGCTTATTACGGCGTCGCCTGTCTTTTCGTCATAGTCTATCGATTGAGCCTCTTTCATTGCGCTACTCTTACGCAATTTTTGCAATATTTTTCTTCTTGTTTGCTTTTTTGGCATAAAAAATTAAATTTCTCCTTTTACCTTATAAAATTATACCTATTAAAAATTTTTTGTCAAATCGCAAATTAACATAAAAAAGGCGCCCTTTTTATAAGGCACCTTTTATATATGTTATTAAAAATATATTTTACTTTAATTATTTGCAGTGGCGTCGTTATTCTTTTGATTGATTATATTTTTTCTCTCAACATATTTGTCTTTTATCTTTTTTAACAAAATCACAAACAATTGGCGCAACGCTTCGATAATGGCGCAAAAAACAAATTTGCCTAAAGCTACTAGCAATACCCATATTGGAGATATTGGAGAAGCATAGTAATTTTGTATTCTAAATATATTCCAATGGAAATAATTATGTAAAAAACTACCTTCTATGATGTATATACCAAAGGTTAATGTTGCCACATAACATATGATGTTATGCATATAAAGATTTTTAATATTGACATTCTTAAACAATAATAGCAATGCAACACTTGCAATAATCACTAATGGCGATGTGTAGTCTAAAGAATTATACACTAGATTATACCAATAATTGTTTGCTGGATTCATGCTAAATATCCACAATAATGCAGTCGCTACAAAATATATGATCAACAAATATCTTTTTTTGATATTAATTGGGTAAAGCTTTAATGTGCCGGCAAAAATATATAAACAAATAAACCACAAGACAGAAAATCCTGCACTTAAGTTAAACACCCCACCTATTGGATGTTTCGTAGAAAGGTATGCTAATATAAACAAAATAATACTCAAACAATACAATTCTTTTTTTGTTGCATTGTTTAATATTTTGTTTAGAAAAGGACTTAATAGCATTAATACAAAGTACGCAGTAAAAAACCAGTACTTGCCTGTTATAACAGGAAAAAAGCAACTTATTAGTGTTTTTATAGAAAAGTCTTTAGCTATAAAGCAACTAGAAATCAAATATGTGACAATACAGTAAAAAACTACTTGCGCCCATAACTTTAATAATTTTTTGGCTTTTATTTGTGATGACACCAAAAAATAAGCCGATATCAAAATAAAGACATTTACAGCTGTTGAAAAAAAAAAAATACAATACAAGATGATATGGACGAGTACTAGCGCTGGCATTAGCCAACATGCCTCCCGCATTTAATAAGTGAACAATCATAATAAAAAACATGGCAAGTATTCTTAATATTTCAAAACCAGTTTCTCTTTTGTTTCTTACCTTAAACATAAATACCTCAATCTATTTTTACTATATCATAGTACATATAATTTGTCATATTTAATTTGGCAAAATTAAAAACTTACCATCATCAATAAGATAATAAAAAAAGTTAGAGCAAAATCTCTAACTTTTTATTTTTATTAATTTAATTTTGACTTGATTAGGCTGTGAATATTAACTTTTAACTCTTCTACTGCTGGTTGCAAGAATGGGTTAAGCTTCATTAATATGCCTAGGTAGCAAATAGTCATTTGCATAAATGTAAGTACTGCGCCTACAGATTCTTCGTCAACTTTTTCTACATTCATAGTAAAAGCAAGTCTCTTGTGTGCTGTAAGTGTTTGAAGTGTTGCTTGACATTCTGCATTGATAACTTGGCTTAAGTAGTCGCATTTGCTATCAAGAATTTCTTTGTTTTCTAGTCTGATGTCAGTTGGGAATTTGTTAAGTCTAACCAACATTGTATATCTATATTTGTTGCCCTCTAAAACCTCTTCAAAAAAGCTATGTTGACAGTTAGCACCAACCATAACTACAGTTGTTGGGCATTTGTCAATTTTGCCAAGGCTCTCTGCTAGAGTTTGAGAATAATAATAATAGATATCTGTTAGGCTGTTGGTATATGGCAATATTGCCATTTCGCCTTTACCCTTTTTTAGCAAAGAATGTTGCAATATAGCATATCTATATGCATCATTATCTAAAGGATCTTTTTTGATAGCTGCCAAAACTTTGTTTGCACCTGCTAACAATTTTTTGATATCAAGACCAGCTACAGCAGCAGGCAACAAACCAACTGCGCTTAAACCGCTAAATCTACCAACAATATCTTTTGGCATACCAACTACTCTTACTTTATAGCGAGTAGCAAAACGATACAAAGGATTGTCGCTCTCGGTAGTTGTCACTATAACTTGACGCTTTACTGCAGTTTTTGTTTTTAGTTTGTCCAAAACAATTTGCAAAACTGACAATACTTCTACTGTGTTGCCACTTTTTGAAACAAAGTTAAAAGCTGTTTTCTTTAGGTCAAATTGTGCAAGAGTGTTTGCAACCAATGTTGGGTCAACATTGTCCAAAACAACAACATTAACACCTTTTGTTTTTATAGAGTTAAGTATACCTTGTGTTGCAAGTGAAGAACCACCAATACCAACTACTACCAAATTTTCAAAATTTTGTTTGATATACTCTGCGCAATCAATGATGTCTGCTACAGACTCTGGTGCAATATTAGCAAACAAAGAATGTTGGTTGTTGTCAAAATAACCTTGCATAGTTGTTTGGATAAATTCTTGATTGTATTTTTTTTCTAACTTTTGATTGTATAGACCATTAAAGTCTATATTAATAATGTCTTTCATACTTCTCCCTCTTTATTTTATATCTTGATAAAATTATATGACTTTTAATAAAAAATGTTAAACAAATTGTGACAATATTTTTTATTAATTAAAATTTTTGTTTTTATAATAATCGGTTGGCAGGCAACACATAACAAGCACGATAATTGCACCAATCGGTATAAAAGCAATTAGCAGCAGTTCTTTTTGAAAGCCAGCGTCATTAAACCTTCTAAAAAACAATGCAACAAAAGGAGTTATCATTGCAAGTGCAAACGGCACAATAAGGTACGCCTTAAAACTTAATAAGCACGCCACAACAAAAAGCCAAGCATATGTTATCCAAAAATCTTTTCTGCTAGTTCTGCCATTAAAGTTAATATAGCTGGCCCAAAAGTCAACAAAAGGTTTTGTAGTCATGATAAAAAACTTTTTGACCTTGCTACTACTTGGCGATGCTTTTGAGGTGTTGTTTACCTCATATATTGTAGTGTTTGTTGTATCTACAATTCGGTTGCAATGGGGACACTTGTTTATATTTTGCTTAATATGTTTGTTGCAATAAGGACACTTCATATTTTTTGTGTTTAGACAATGTTAAAAACAACCTTATCTAATGCTCCTATTTTTATATTTTTTTGATATATTTTTTTACTTACGATTACGCTATTATTATACCATTATTTTGACCTGTCTCAAGCAAATTTTGCCTATATTTTTTATATTATCTCAACCGACCTTTTGGTTTTGTTTCAAAATTTATTATCTATAAGTGCCTATTTTACTACATTTTTGCCATTTATTTACTATCGACCGTATAGTCGGCAATGTATTTTTTTGTTTTTTAAGCAAAACAATCTGGCAAGCGTCATTTTTTTGGCAGAAAAATTTTTGCAGACCTTTTGGTCGAAAAGTGACAGTTTTTTGACAAAATTTACACAACATTTGACGATTAAACTTGTCGCATTTGTCGGATATGTTTTTTGGTTTTGTAAAAAGTTTTATAAAAAAAGTGTTGCAAAAGGGACACTTTTTGTTAAAAAAATATTGACTACTGCCTTTATATTATATATAATATATTTCGTAATTATATAATCATATTGTATGCCCTATTTTGGGGAGTAAAAATTATTAAGGAGTGGTCTTATGGCTCGCAAGGCAAGAGAGATTAGTTTAATCAATAGCTATACTGTTGGCTTTAGTAGTGCTGGCAATGTCAAATTTGACAAGGCTGATATCGAAAGTTTTTTAAGCACTATTGATTTGTTTAAGCAAGACGGCAGCTACAAACTTATCGCATATCACTGCAACGCAACTAACTTTTATCTAGTACTAACAGATTTGAAAATTAGCATTGATATTTTGCTTCGCAAGATTTCTGTTAGCTTTGCAAAAAAATATAACACCCTACACTCTCGCCGTGGCGAAGTGTTTGGTTCTAGAGCAAATACCGTACCTGCAAAAGACTACAACCAATTAGACAATATGATTTGCAAAATACACAATCTTAACAAGATAACAAAAACAAATTTTTGTAGCGACAAAGCTTACTTTGCCAATAAGCTAATCGACATCGATTATGCTACTGGTAGATTTGGAGACGAGCAAGGTTATAAAGATTTTTGCAAAAAGTACAATCAATCAAAAGACAGTTCTTTTCAACGAAAACTTACTGACGAAGAACTTGCAAAATACATCAACGACACCTTTACTATCACAATGGTTGACATGCAAACAATGTCAAAGGGCGTTTTAGAAACTGTCATCAGTCAAGTTATAAACATAACAAAAGCTTCGGCTAGACAGATAAGTCGTGTGACAAGTTTACCACTGCGCTTTTTGTGGAACTTGTTAGGTAAAAACAAAAAAGAGAAAGGTGAAGGCGATGAAGAATAAACAAACAAAACCTTCGGATGAGATAAAGCAGTCTAAACAAAAACAAGTTAAGACTACTGCCAAAAAACAACCAGCAAAAACAGCTACCAACAAAAACAAAAAAGAAAAGAAACAACTAACACGCAGATCACTAGCATCACTTATGGTATTATTGATACTAGGTGTCACAACCGGATCAATTGTTGGTGTATGGTTTAAGAAAAATCTTTTGGGTGGCAACATTGTTGTCCCAGATTATTCTGCTATGTCCGAAGCACAATTAAGAGATAACGAAGAAGAAATAGCAATTAATTATGGAACTAGAACTCCATTTGCAGAAAAGACATCTTTGATAAATGCTTTTATATCTGCAGACTACAATATCAACAACAAAGCTACATCTTATAGCTCTATTACCAATGGTGTTGTACAAACAATCGCTCAACAAGATACTTTTACAGAAAAGTTATTTGACGGTACTACTTACTATGGTTCATCTGTAAGTGCAGGCATCATAAGCGTTGGTGAAGCTTTTAAGTTTAATGTAAGCAATCCTGATGATATCAGCGTATATATTGGCTCTAACATTTCTAAACAAAGCACAGTTCAAAAGTTAATTTGCCCAATGGATACTTGCTTTTATAAAAATGCAAACAAGTATATTTATAATGTCACTTATAGCGAGAGCAATATGCAAAAACAAACCCTAGCTCAATACAAAGAAATTATGGGCTCTGCTCCAAATACAATTATACCTTATATTGTTTCGTCAAAAACCGTACTTAACGACCCTGCAGCAACATTCAAAAAGGTTACTGCTAGTGATGGTACAGAATGTTTTACTTTTTCACTATACCTAAACCCACAAACAAGTGTAAAAAACTATGTTAACCAAATGAGCCACATGAGTGGCCTAAACGATCTACCTGCTTTTACCAGTGTAAAACTTGATGTTGCACTATGTATGGTAGGAGATTATATACACTTCAAAGCTATTGATATTGAAGAACACTACAGTATCAAATATGGCATACTAACCCCACAATGTACTGGCAGATCACATATAGAGTTTACTATTAATCAACCAGTCACCCTTCCCCTATAAAGGATAATAAAGAATGAAAAAACTTTTTAGAACATTAAAATTTTTAGGAGCATACCTGTTAATCACGATAGTCACTGCGGCTGGCGTGGTCTTTTTGGTGCCTGTAAGCGGATCAAGTGCTAACATCGGCGCACCTGGACAAGACTCATTTACCACTCCGATTGAAAGCAATTTTACAAAAATTGTTAACAATCTGATGCAGCTAAAAGACTTTGCTGTTGATGCAGATATCAAAGTGACACTACCTAATGACCAAAAGATAACTCTTGATATGATCGCAGGTGTACACGCAACTGCAGGTTTTGGTACAGTTGCCGCCAATGCTCAACTAAACCTAACCTACGGACAAGACAATTATAATATGTCTTTTGTATTTGTAGACAATCAACTATACCTACAACTTAATGACATATTAGTACCACAAGAATTTGATAGCAACTTTGCTATAAAATCACAACAAGTACAAGATATAAAATTTACAACAAGCGTAAATACCCTTACAGAAGCTATCGGACAAATAATGTCTTTACTTAATATTGATATGTCTATGGGCGACAGTTTTGCAAACTTTGACATGTCTATGATAGCTACAATGTTAGAAGATTATCAAGATTCTCCTACAGAATATGGCTACGATGTAAGCATTGTAGTTATGGGTCAATCAATTTATCTAACAACCGATCACGACTTTAATATTACAGCAGTACATATCCCAACAATTAATCTTGACGGCACAAAACTTAATATTGATCTTACATTAAAAAGATACGAACAAGTTATCGAAGTTGCTGCCCCACAAGATAGCCAATCTTATTTAGACCTAGCAAAGGTGACTAACCTAATTGGTTTTGCTTCTTCTGCAATTGACAATAAGTTTGTTTCTACCAACATCAACGCATCTTTTGCAGGTACAAACATTGCATTAGATACTACAATTGATTTTGCAGACGGTATCAAACTTGTTGCAACTAGCAACTCACTTGGCGATTCGCTAAAAGTTATGTATTACAACGATACTTTGTATATTGCTTTTGGCAATGTAAAAGTAAGCACAACTTTTGACGAGTTAAAAGAGTTTGCAAACTACTCAATCGACACAATCTTGCCTCAACTAAAAGGCATGAATATTAATAGGCTAACAAGCATCATTGATTATGTACAAGATTTAACAAACAATGTTAGCTTACCTACTATATCAACACCTAGCATTGCTTCTATGATAGGTCTTGCAGCATTTATCAATACCGATGGCGACAACCTAACATTTGCTTTGCCTGGCATTGTTGACTCTACCATCGTTGTAAACAACGGCAACATAACAGACATATCTATTGTTAATAGCAACTTTGAAGTTAGCTTAAACAACATAGATATCACTAGACGCGATGTTATATATGACATACAAGGTTATACTCCACTACAAAACATACTACCTACAGTAAAAGCTGCTATCAACACTTTAACTTGCCAAGGTATCAACGGAGATATTACCTTTACATACGGCGACCAAACTTATACACTTAACCTAAAAGCAAAATTGCAAGCAACAGACTTAACATTAAGCTTGAGCACTGTTGTATTTGGCAAAGTTGTACAAATAGATATTCAAAACGAAACTTTGTATCTAACAATTGATCAAACAAAAACAAAAATACCTTTTAACAAAGCTCAAGATTTGTTAGGTTTGATATCAACACTATTTGATATAAAACTACCAACAATTGATACAAATATCAATCTTAAACTACAAGATATTTCGTTAGACTTTATTTCTACACTTACAGCAACTGGCGACAACTTAACTATCACTGGCAAAGACTATACTGTTTCGCTTAACAACAAAAATGGATATATCAACAAAGTTAACTTAAACATCGCCGATATCGCACTAGAATTTTTGACACTAAAGTGCGGCAATGTAAATATTGATACTATTGACGATACACAATATACTCATTACGAAGACATCTTTAACTTTATATCAAACATAAAAGACCTTACTACAAAAACAAACTTTGACTTGACTGTATCAGCACAAGCAAGATACAACGGTCAAATGTTTGATGTAAACATACTAGCTACTGTTGATACAAAAACTTTTGACATAACATTGCTTGTAATGCTAAACATCAATGGAGAGACTTACACTGTTAATGCAGCATTTGTAGACAAAGTTTTGTATATCAACTATCAAGATCTAAAAGTAAAAGTTGACAAACAACTATTAGACACTATCGATGGCATTATTAACAACATTATACCAAAATATATCAACATTGATAATATAAGAGAACTTTGGAACAGCTTAACCAATGTAGATATTAACATGACAATGCCTACAATAGAGTTAACAATACCACAAATTATAGAACTTGTAAAAACTTATACCAATGCATTGCGTAGCATTGCATTTGAAGGCAATACACTAAATATTTCGGTTAACCTTGGTTCTATACTAAATATTAATCAAACACTAAACCTATCTGTAAAAGCAACTTCTGAATATGTAGAAGTTGGAATTGCAGAATTTGCAATCGATGCTGCTTCTGTTCAATTTGTTGCAACTATTAGCGTTAATGATGATGAGATACTAGCACCATACGATGCAAACACTTACAAAGACATAAACGATTATCTAAAACTTGTAGAAGTATTAGACAATACTATATCAAGCAACTATTTTGACATCGGCGCAACTGTTATTACTGGCGACTACAGAATAGATACAAACATTATCGCAGACCTAACTGATGATTATAAATTTGCAATAAGCACTGATAGTTTGGGCAGCCCACTTGATATCAAATATGTACCAAGCGCAGCTGGCAAACAAGATGTTTTCTTTGTGACATTTGGCAACCTAAAACTTAACTGCTCAATTGAACAACTAAAACAACTTTATAACTATCTAACCGATACTGTACTAAAAGAAGTCAAAGGTCTAGACATTGCAGAATTGCAACCTATACTAGATAAAATTGATAGTTTGCTTACTCAAACAATTTCTACCCCAACTATACAAATTGATAATCCACAACCACTAAAAGAACAACTAGACAGCTACATCAAACTATTTAATAGCATAACTGTCACAGACTCTTATGTGTTGGTAGAGTTAGATGATATATCAATTAACTTATATATCACTGACAACAGATTAGAAAGTATCATAATAGATACAAACGATTTGTTTGTAGAACTTGCTATCAACAGTCTTGTTTATGAAGACAACTTTGATATCAATACAAACTCTTATCTAGAATTTGACAAAGTATTTACTCAAATCGATGCTTTAGTTTCTACACTAATCACTAAAGAAATTGGTGGCACTGTTGCTATCGAAGTACTTGATGGAGATTTTGTCGGACAATATACTGCTACATATGCATTAAGCTATGTTGGCAACAAAGTATATTTTTACATTGATACAAAAATATTTAATCACGATTTAACACTTACTTATCAAAACGGCGAATTGTACCTAAAGCTTGACCAATTAAATATTAGGGTTGGTTGGAACGAAAGATACAAGCTTGTAGACTATATTAACAATCGTTTTGGTACAAACTTTGTATTCCCTGATCTAAAGCTTGGCGATCTATCTAGCGACAAACCTTTGGTACTAGAAGATATCAATATTGCTATGCTAACAAGCATTACATCTACTGATACAGGCTTAGAAATTGTTTTGGGCGATACTACAATAACCTTTACAAACAAAGGCACAATCGTCACTAATATTACAATTAGCAATCCACAATTTGGACTAAATATGAATATCGACCAAGTTGGTAGTCAAGTGACTTTGCCAGAAGCTGTCCCTGCTCTATATAATCACTATACAGTTGTGACAGATTATATTGACGAAGTAGCAAGACTAATGGAAAGCAGCAAAGACGAACAAACTGATCAATACTCAATCACCGGTAGTGCATATTTATTCTCTACTGACTTAAACGGCACTCCTTACTATATAGAGTACGAAGATGGTTCAAAACAATATAAGAGTTATGTTCAAATTGGTCTTGACAATCTAAACCTAGACATAACAAACAACTTGCTAGATCAATTAGCTATTGATATGTCTGTGACTGGACAAGGCGACTTATACAAAAACTCTATTGGTGGCCTAGATGCAGAGTTTGCCGCTTACTTTAACAGTGACCCAGCAAACGGCGGTTTGTATCTAAACTACAACAGACTAAAAGCTTTCTTGGACAAATCATCTCTTGCTAATATATTTGCAGTTGCAAAAGATTTGTTGCCAATGTTTGTTGGTAATGATTTTAATGCAATATTTGATATGATTAAGTTTAACGAAAGAAACGACATTTATGTAGAACTTGGCAATATGCCAAATATTTCTGTAAACATGCTAGAGCTTATCGAAACTTACGCTCCTATGCTAACCAGTTTAGAGCTTGATACTAACAAAGTATTGTCAATAGGTTTTGACTTGACTTCTATCACAGATATGTTTACACAACCTATCATACTAAAAATTTATCAAGATACTAACAAACAATTACACCTAGCTTGTGACAACTTGTTTATTGGCGGCAACAAAGAAGATGGTTATAAAGGTATTAGCTTTGACTTAACAGTTGATACTATTGCTCCATTTGTTGGACAACCAAAAACTCCTGCCGAATACAAAAACTATTCTAGAGTTGATAACTTATTGCAAACTTTATACAATACATTGCAAGATAGAAAACAATTCCACCTAGAATCTGTAATAAATCTATCTATACTAGATATACTAAACTGGTATTTAGACCTAACTATCGACATCGAAATAATCGATGGCAAACCAGTTATCGCAGCAACTATTGGCGAAATACCTGTTGTAGAATTGCTAGTGACAGATGTAAACAACGATGTGCCTTATGAAGATGGTGACACTTCTGCAGG
Organism: Clostridia bacterium; assembly: GCA_045651685.1. GTDB lineage: Bacteria > Bacillota > Clostridia > Christensenellales > UBA1242 > CAKVLS01. The sequence goes on from JAZRSV010000020.1 coordinate 61,696, forward strand.
TAAAGACAGATATTTAACTATTTATTATAAAGACAACTATGTATACTTCTACCGTACTGAAAAAGTGACACAATGGTTTGTGACAGAGCGTAAATACGAAAAGAAGCTAAAAGTTAGCTTGCAAGAATTTATACAAGATCCATTGGGACTTGTATTGCAATACGGATTTGGCTTCAAATCAATCGTTATGGACCCTATTAGAGAAGCTCTTGCAAAATCTGCAGCTGTTGATAGACCTACAGATTATAGTGTTGTAGTAAATGACTTTAAGCATACTCCTTACCCAGAATCAAATTCTCAAGAATTCTTTATAGACCTTAACTTGGCAGAGATATCTAAAAACGAAGACTTAAAGTCTATGCAATTAACTTTAGGCACTACTACAAAAAATAATGTAGAATACCTAAACAAAATTAACTTCTATATGGACTTTAACATTGGTATATCTATCTTGCTACAAACACAAAACTCTAGTGGCAATAAATCTCCTATCACGCTTAACCTAGACAAGGGTTGTGATATGACCAATGTAATAAACTACATCAATAATTATACTTATGCCCCTGGTGAAGAATGGCACTACTACAAAGGCAAATGGGTACAAGATGCTGGTATTTATACAATCAATTATAACACTAATTATGATGGTGTAACTTATGACAGCGTAGAAGCAAAAGTTGGCTCTACAATAACATTGCCTACATTTACTTATGACAAAGTTGTTGTAAACGGCAACGATCGAGACACTTATAAATTTGTTGGTTGGTGCACCAATGCTAACCTAACAGGTAAAGTCTATAACGGTAATTATACAGTAGGTCGTGGCGGAGCTAATCTATATGCAAAATGGGAGCTTGTAGAAAGCATTCGCTCATTAAACTACTATATAGATGGCAACCTAGTTTATACTCAAACAGGCAATGTTGGCGAAGCTATCAACTACAATGTATCTTTGCCAGATATCGAAGTTGTAGAAAATGGACAAAAGTTATACAAGATATTTAATGGTTGGATTGATCAAAACGGCGTTAAAGTGACCAACATCATGGCCGAAACTATCAATATCTATCCAGCATATACAACATTGTATACTTGGCGTACAATAACTTATGATGCAAACTTTACTGGTATGAACAACTTACCAAGCTACTCAAACTATAACGATACAGCTCTAACATTGTTAGATCCTGGTGTACAAAAAATGAATAATGACGGTTGGACAATTTCTTACGAACTTGTTGGCTGGTATTATGACCAAGCTTGTACACAACCTTGCAACATCAATATCATGCCAGATCAAAACATGACATTGTATGCAAAATGGCAAGAAGTATCAAGAGTACGCGAAACAAAAATAACTGTATATGACAATACAACAGCTTATTCTGTAGCTCAAAATACTGGCACTACAGTTGTTGCTTCTTCATTAACTAACCTAGACGGAGTTAACCTAAAATATGTTGCTGGCGAAACAGAGTTCTACACAAGTGCAGACTTTGACCCAAGCAGCAAGGTTGATTTCCCTACAACAATGCCAGAAGCTACCGAAACTGTATTGTATGTACGCAACAAATACACTGTGACAATCAACTATTATAACAATGTTGATGGCACACACACATTAAAAACAATTTCTGCTTCGCTATATCAAGGCGAAAGCTATGCACACTTGTTGCCTACTCAAAGCAACTACGAAATAACATATTATCAAGATGCAGCAAAAACAATACCTACTGTTATGACAGCTTATTACTTTGACGGTTATGCAGAAGGTGATGAAAAAGTATCTACCGACTATGTTATGACTAATTATGATTTGACTATCACAGACAACTATACTACAACTAGCCTAAACTACTACAAAATCTCATTCAAAACAGATTATGTAAGACCTAGTTGGTGGGTGTCTGATGGTACAGCAAGTTCTTATAAAGTTACCCCAGTAGCAGACATGTATGTTCTTGAAGGATCAAGCATTACTTATTCGGTATTAACCAAAAAGACATCTATACTAAACAACTCAACTACTACCGTAAATATTAATGCTGCATTCTCTAAAAAATATGGCGTAACTTATAACTATGTATCTGCAGCATGGAACACAACAGCTTGCAAAAACCTAGATACTAGTTGGCTTGGCAAAGATTCTACAGCATATTCTGGCACAACTGTTATTAACGGCAATACAGATTTATTTGTAGAATGGGCATCAGCATAATAAAAGAAAAAAGGACAATCTCATGATTGTTCTTTTTTTTGTTGCATAAAAAAACAACCTACAAAAAAGTTAGGTTGTTTTTATTTTGTTTATTGAGTTTTGTACATGCGCTCAAAATATTTTATAAGTGATTTTTTTGCACGCTCTGTATTGACATATGCTAGCCATCTTATTTGAGCAACAGGTACCGAAAAACCTTTTGCATCAAGTTCTGATATAATATTTATTTTGTCATTATTGACAAGCTTGGTATAAAGCGGTTGATGCGTTGGCGAGTTGTTAATAAGCGCATACTTGCAAGATAGGCCTAGGTCATCATGTATCTTAAAGGCAAAGTCTAGTACGGTGCTATTTTCTGGCATTTTTATTATTTGTCCAGATCTTGTTTGTACTTCGATATAATTTTGTACAATTTCTGCACCCAAATTTTCTTCGTCAATTAGGTCTATATCTGTACCTTCGACAGTACCATTACGCATCAAAATATAATCTTCTAGACTAATCAGACACAAACGGTATTTTATACGGCGAGTATCTTGTACCAAAAGATAATGTTTTTTGTACACATTATCACTTTCGAAACCTATTATTTTTAGATGCTTTGTGACAACTTTTTGATCAAACAATTCGTACATCCATGCTAGTGCTTGGTTAGAAGAAATTTTACCATTAAGCACTATATAAATATTAGTTGCTGGCACTCTGTTAAACGAGTTGCGCTTAATTAGCTTAAACTTGGTTAACTCTAGTGTTTTTTTGATACGCTCGTAGGTATTAAATACCGTTTCTTCTTCGACAACAACACGGTTAACTTCGCAGTTGCGTTTTGTACGCAAAATATAATCATGTGTCACACCATATAGGTCTTCTTCTATATTGCGATAAGTCGCTCTGTTGAGTTTGTGATAATAATTATAACGATACTCAAATTCTTCTATTTTGCTGCGATTTATTATTCTAAAACATTCGTTTTGCAACGCATCATAAAAATATTTTGTTTTTAACAAATATGCAAGAGGTATAACCCACTTTTGAGTTTCTTTTACTTTTTCTATTTGTTTGTATTGATTAAACACTTCGATAGTGCGCAAGTTATTAAGTCTATCTGCAAATTTGATAAAAAATGCAAACTTGTTTTCTTTACCTATTGATATAAGTTTTTTGAAAGTTTGATCTTCTAAATTATTTTTTAGAAAATCAGGATCGTCAAAAATATTATTAATATTAATGGTGTTTTGGTTAATAGCTGTCACCGCATCAACAATCTCGGCAACATTGTTATTAAACTTCTCTCTAATTTCGTCTAGAGTGCAGTTGCAATCTTCTACAACATCATGCAAAAGTGCAGCGCTTATCATATCAGTATCAAAACCAAGATTACACAATATTTCTGCTACTGCAACTGGGTGCAAGATATATGGCTCGCCAGACTTTCTTGTTTGGCCCTTATGCAAACTCTCGGCAAGCATAAAAGCATTAGATACATTTGATATGCCGATGCTATTGTTTTTTTGAAGAGTTTTTATTATATTGTCGTATATTTGTCTATAATCAAGAGTTTTATTCGTCATCATATTCAGAGCCCTCTCTGATTAATCTAAAGTAACTATCATCCTCCATGTTAGATACTTTTGCAAAACGGAACATGTTGGCCTCCATCATATCAAGCAACATGTTTGACAAACTATCTTCTACTATTCGCTTTTTTTGGTGGTCACTTAATTGATTTGGATTTTCTTTGTTTTCTATATACAAAGTCTTAAATAAATTAACTAATTGCTCTGTTTCGTTATGCACGCTCACATCGCTAGTACCTAGCGCTAACATTTCGTACAATTCGCCATCAGGCATGCGCAAAGCGCTACGAGACAAGATAATAAATTGTATACATGGCATTTGTTCTCTACCACGAGCTACAGAGTTGCATGTACCCAAACCACCGATGTATTTGTTATTGCTTGGTGGATTGTTAAGAATAATCAAACAGTGGTCTTTATCTACAGGATTTTTTACAGAGATAAAGATTTGTAAATTTGACATTTCTAACATGCCGCTATAAGATGCTTTTTGCAGTTTATAAAACTCTTTTTTTACAGCTGCAGTTTTGCAAGTTGCCAAAGTTTTTAGGCCTTCTTCTGCCTCTCTACGAGAGATAAAAAAGCAAGCTTCTACTTTTAAGCTGTCGCCATCTTCGCCAAGTTCGTCATATACAGATAATACGCCATATTTTAGAATATTGGTAGAATAACTAACCCTACCCTTATAAACATTGGTGTCATAATAATAAATAACATAATCACCAACAAAACGGTTAAAAGAATTTTCTACCTCGGTCACATCATTTTCTCTTGCGACAATTTCTTTTGTCAAAAAATCATCAATGTTGATACCATATGCCTTTTTTAATTTTAACAAAAACTTTACAGATGGCTCACTATCTTTATTAAGATAATTATTAATACTAGCTGGGCTCACTTGTGTATCTTGCGCAAGTTGCTTTTGGCTGTATTGTTCGCTCAAAGTCTTTAGGTTATGTACAAAATAGTTTTTTTCGTTCATAATACTTCTCCTTAATTTATTGTACCCCTAACAGTCTAAAAATACAAACAAAATAATGCATAAATTTATAAAACTAAATTATTTGTAGTAAAAATTTATTATCATAAATATAGTAAAAAACAAAAAAGACAGTACAAACAATATACTGTCTTTTTATTTTTGTTATTTTTTTGTCAATTCGTCAAGTTTTACTTTGATGATAGGTCTTGCGATATCTACTTTTGCAGTACCACGAGACAATCTCATAGTTTGACCAATAATATAGTTAATAATGTCTTCTGGTTCTTTTAGATAATCTTGCAAAGCTTGTGGGTTTTGCTCAATAGCTTGATCGATTATTTTAATAAGTTCTTCGTCAGACATTGTTGACAAATAACCTAGTTTTTTTGCAAGAGCTTTTGGATCTTGATCGCTAAAGCATACTTGTTCAAAAAGTTCTTTTGCGTTTACTCTTGTTATTTCTTTTTTCTCAACCATCTTAATGATAGCTACCAAACTCTCTGGAGAGATAACTTGGTAAACATCTTGGTCGCCTTCAACCTCTTTTAGCTTGCGCAATACATCTGTCATAATCCAGTTAGAAACGATTTTTGCGCTATCAAACAAGCTTAAGCATTGTTCAAAATAATCTGCAGTTGTTTTTTCTTGAGTAAGAATTTTTGCATCATATTCTGGCAAGCCCAAAACTTGTACATATTCTTCTAATCTTTGAGGTGCTAGCTTTGGAAGTTCTTGTCTTATATGTTCAACAACTTCTCTACTAACTGTGATAGGCAAAATGTCAGGATCTGGGAAGTATCTATAGTCTTGCGCTTCTTCTTTAGAACGCATAGTAAAGCTTTTGCCTTTGTTGTCGTCCCATTTTCTGGTTTGTTGTGTAATAGTGCCGCCTTGCTCTAAAATTTCGATTTGACGATCTGCTTCATACTTAATAGCACGATAAACCATCTTAAAAGAGTTAAGGTTTTTCATCTCGGTACGAGTACCAAATGGTGTACCTTTTTTGTGTACTGACAAGTTAACATCACAACGCATACCACCTTGCTCCATACGACAATCTGCAATGTCGCCAAAAGTAAGGTTGCTGCGAAGCTTGGTCAAAAATTCTACAGCTTCTTCGGCAGAGTTAATGTCAGGCTCGGTGACAGTTTCGATAAGAGGTACGCCGCCACGGTTGTAGTCGACAAGTGTACCAACTTTTTCGTTAACATGCACAAGTTTGCCGGCATCTTCTTCTAGGTGGATACGGTTTAATCTAACTACTTTGCCACTATCAAGGGTAATGCTACCATTTAGGCAAAGAGGTTTTTGTAATTGGCTTATTTGATAAGCCTTTGATAAGTCTGGGTAAAAATAGTTTTTGCGTTCAAATATTGCAACATCGTTAATGTCACAACCAAAAGTCAAACCAGCTTTTATAGCAAGTTCTACAGCTCTTTTGTTAATAACTGGCAATGCGCCGGGTAAGCCTAAACATACAGGGCAAACATTAGTGTTTGGTTGATCACCAAAACGGTTTTCGCAGCTACAAAAAACTTTTGTTTTTGTTTTTAGCTCGGCGTGAATTTCTAGACCGATAACGACTTCATAATCTTCATACGCCATTATTTTTTACCCCCTGTGTATGATTTTTCGATAAAGCTTGCTACATCAATAACTGTTTGTTCGTCAAATTTTTTTGCCAATATTTGCAAACCTAAAGGCAAACCAGTTTGGCCTTTGTCATATGGTACGCTAATTGCTGGTACGCCAGTTAGGTTAGCTACTATTGTAAACATATCTTCTGCATACATGCTAACCGGGTCAGCTTTGCCACCTATCTTAAATGCCTCGCCAAAAGTTGTTGGCATAACAATAGCATCAAAACTCTCAAATATATGAGCAAAGTCTGCTGACAACATTTGTTGTATGCGTTTTGCCTTTACATAATAAGCATCATAATAACCACTGCTCAATACAAAGTTGCCTAGCATGATACGGCGTTTTACTTCTTTGCCAAAACCTTCGGTACGGCTCATAGTATATACATCACCGATATTTTTTGCTTCGGCACTTCTGGTTGTATATTTTACACCGTCAAAGCGACCCAAGTTTGAGGTTGCTTCGGCTGGTGCCAAAATATAATAAACAGGCAATGACAATTCGTAATGTTTGATGCTAAATTCTTGTATACTTGCACCACTGTCAATCAAAAATTGTTTTACAGCTGTGTATTTTTCGTAATATGGAGTAGATCTGTATAGATCTTCTACTTCTTTTATAACGGCAATCTTTTTGCCTTGTACAGAAGATGTTATGTGTGCTGCGTAGTCACCAACAGGTTGTTTTGCACTTGTTGTATCATGACTATCTTGGCCAGCTATAACTTGCATAACCAAAGCACTATCTTCGACTGTTTTTGTAATAGGTCCGATTTGGTCAAGAGAACTTGCAAAAGCGATAAGGCCATAACGAGATACTCTACCATAACTACCTTTAAGACCAACAACACCGTTAAAAGATGCTGGTTGTCTGATAGAACCACCTGTATCACTACCAAGAGCGGCAGCACATAGGTCAAGTGCAACTGCAGCGGCGCTACCACCAGAAGAACCACCTGCTACGCAAGTGTCATCAAGTGCGTTTAGCGTAGGTCCATAAACAGACTTTTCGCAGCTACCACCCATAGCAAACTCATCCATGTTTACTCTGCCCAAAATTATCGCACCAGCATCAAGCAATTTTTGAACGGCTGTTGATGTATATTGTGCTACATAATTTTTCATAAAAGCAGATGCACAAGAAGAAATTTTGCCTTGATACATGATGTTGTCTTTTATTAAAATAGGTATACCTGCAAGCACTGGCAATTCGCCACCTTGAAGATACTTTTGATCCCACTTTTGCGCTTGTTCTTTTGCGTCTTCAAAAACTTCTATTACAGCATTTTTGTGGGCATGTTTTTGTATTTGTTGAATATAATAATCTACCACTTGGCTAACGGTTGTTTCTTTTGCCATTAGCATTTGTTTTAGTTCTACTATACTTTTGTATGATAAGTCTTTCATTAGTCTACCACCCTTGGAACATTATAACAACCTTTGCGTTGTTTTGGTGCGTTAATCAAAGCTAGCTCTTGAGGGATACTTTCTTGTACGGCATCTTCTCTCAAGTCACTTATGTCAACTGCATTTTCTACGGCTAGTTCTGCCAAATCTTGTAGTTGATCTATTTGATTTATCATTGTAAGTATATTGTTAAATTCTGGTACAAATTTTTTTAGTTCTTCTTCGGTAAAATCTAGCGCAGATAATGATGCTAGATGTTTTACTGCTTGTATGTCTATATCTTTCATAACATTCTCCTAAAATCTATTATGGTCTGATACGATCTGGACCACGGAATACAAACATAGCTTCTTTAAGACTTGGAAGGTCCAAAAGCAACATTGTGATACGGTCAAGGCCCATACCAAAACCACCGTGTGGTGGGCAACCGTATTTGAAGAAGTCAATATAACTTTCTTGCATTGTTGCTGGGTCGATGCCTTTTTCTTTGATTTGTTCTGTTAAGATGTCTGCTCTATGTTCTCTTTGAGCACCACTTGTTATCTCAACATCTTTGTAGTATAGGTCGTATGTTTTTGAATATTCTGGGTCGTCTTCTTTTTTCATAGAATAGAAAGGTCTAACACTTGATGGATATTCTTTAACAAAGAAGAATTGATGTCCGTTTTTCTTTTGCATATATTCGCACAAAAGTTTTTCGGCTTCTCTATCAAGGTCATCGCCTTCTTCTAGTGGATAGTCACATTCTTCGTCCAAAATTTGATAAGCTTGTTTCATAGTAAGTCTTGGGAATGGAAGTGTTGGCACAACAACATCAACACCAAGAAGTTCTTTTATCTTATCGCCATATTTTTCTTTAACTGCTTTGATACCAGCGTGCAAAAGTTCTTCTTCTACTTTCATAACATCTTCTACATCACTAACGCCGGCGATTTCTAGGTCAAAACCAGTAAATTCTGTTGCGTGTTGTTTTGTGTGTGATTTTTCTGCACGGTATACTGGGGTGCAAATAAATACTTTTTCAAAACCGCCAGCTATAGCCATTTGTTTGTAAAATTGAGGACTTTGTATTAAATAAGCTTTACGATCAAAATATTTTACTTCAAAAACACCTGCACCAGATTCGCTCTCGTTGCCTGATAGTGTTGGGCAATGAACTTCGATAAAATCGTTGTCGATACAGTAGTTTCTCATACCTTGAGTTAGCGCTGTTTGAACTTCGAATATTAATCTGTGTTTTGGCTCTCTTAAGTCAATCCAACGATAGTCTAGTCTTTGGTCAATGCTGCTTTCTACATCGATAGGTGAAATTTCTGCATGGCTATCTACAACAACGCTTGTTGGCAACAATTCTTTACCACCAAGTTTTACCCATTCGTTGGCAACCATTTCGCCAGATATTGTCACATATGAGTCTGGTGTTAGGCTAGAAAATACTTGTGCGATTTCTGGAGATTTTTCTTTTTCTACAGTCACTTGTAATTTGCCAGAACGGTCTTTTAAGATAATAAATTGCATACTTTTTTGGTCACGGATTTTTTCGATCCAACCAGATACTGTCACTTGTCCTAATTCTAATTTTGATATTTGCGTTTTCATATAACGCCTCCTTAATTTTTATTTTGATTTACATAAAAAAACACTTTTGGTTTTATTACCAAAAGTGTCATCATTTTTTATCATTAACTTTACACGGCAATAAAAACCCAATTTGACTAAATTGTGTTGTTGTTATTATTGTCGTTATTATTAATAAATAAAATCATACTTGTCC
>JAZRSV010000021.1:0-35642 GCA_045651685.1 Clostridia bacterium
AAGGGGTAATACTTTTATTTTTATTGTTTTTTGCCATTGAGGTATCAAAAAACAAGTTTTTATTGCTATGGAGGGCAGATATGGAAAACGAAATTTACTTAACCCCAGAAGGTTACAAACAATTAGAACAAAAGTTAAACTACCTAAAATCAGAAAAGAGAGTAGAAGTTTCTAAAAAAATCGGTATTGCTAGAGAGTTTGGCGATTTGAGCGAAAATTCAGAATATGATGCAGCCAAAGAAGAACAAGCACATGTAGAAGCCGAAATCGAAGAAATTGAAAATAAATTAAGATTTGCAAAAATTATTAACAAAAAGAATGTAGACACTTCAAAAGTGACTGCAGGTTGCCGTGTAAAACTAAAAGATTTAGAATTTGATGACGAGTTTGAATATCAAATTACTGGTTCTACAGAGAGCGACCCATCTCGTGGTCTTATTTCTAACGAGAGCCCAGTTGGTCAAGCACTACTTGGCAGAAAAGCTGGCGAAGAAATAGTTGTAACATTGCCAGACACTAACAGTGTTATCAGACTAAAAATTCTTAAGATTTCTATCGCATAATTATTATTTATAAAATAAAAAGCAACTCTATTATTAGAGCTGCTTTTTTTTGTTATTGTGGGGTTGGATCGACAGGTGGTTTAGGCTTTGGCAAGTCATCGCTCACCAATGCTGGATCTTCGTTAATATAATCAACAAAATATTCTTCTTCGTCAGGTTCGTCAAAGGATATTATTTGTCCATCATAGTCGCTATATTCTTGGCCATAATCTGCTGGTTCTGGATTGACAAGTTGTTGATATTGCGGTGTTTGTGCAAGTTCTTGTGCTGACTGAACTTGTGTTATTAGCAAAAATTTTGGTTTTACATTTTCTTTGCTATAATCGCCAGGTATGTCCAAAAAGCCTTTGCCACGATACATAGTGTCATTTTTGTCTATAACACCATCTTCTGTAAAGACATAGTCTCTTAATGAGTCTAGTCTAAATATTGGTACATTTTTTAGTCTGCATTCGTCTTGCAAAAGCGCTATCATCATGCTAGCAAGACCAAGGCCTCTATATGGCTCTGCAGTGTGTATATAGTCTAGCTTTAGTTGTAAAGTGTTTTCGTACTGTGGAAATACTTTTATTATGTCTCTGTCGTTTTTTATCTTTTCGTAATGAAAATCTGCATAAGCAACACAGGCATAACTACCATCTCCTAACGGAGCATAAACTTCGATACAATCATCTCTAAATTTTTTTCTAATAGGTGATGATTCTAAAGCTTTTTTGTATAGTTCTGGTTTTTCTCTACAAATTAGATAAGTCAAATCACGAACGCTGCGCTTATCAGTAGGATCTGCAAATGGTGTAAACTCTTGATAATTGTATAGTTCTTGTATTTGCTCAAACTCGTAGTAATCTAAATAATCGTTCATATTTTCTCCAAGTAAGACATACATAACCAAATATATATGTACAATTATTATAGCATATTTTTTGATTTGGTCAAGATAGATAATTAATTTCGCAATAAAAAAAAGAGCATATATCATGCTCTTTTTTGTTTATTTTACTTTAGGTTAAAGAATGTTTTTTTACCAAGATATTTTGCGCTTTCGCCTAGTTCTTCTTCGATTCTGATAAGTTGATTGTATTTAGCAACACGGTCAGTTCTAGAAGGAGCACCTGTTTTGATTTGGCCAGCATTTAGAGCTACTGACAAGTCTGCGATAGTGACATCTTCGGTTTCACCACTTCTGTGGCTTACAACTGCTGTATAACCAGCTCTGTTTGCCATTTGGATAGCGTCTAGAGTTTCGGTTAGAGTACCGATTTGGTTAAGTTTGATAAGGATAGAGTTTGATACGCCCATATCAATACCTTTTTCTAATCTTTCGGTGTTAGTAACAAATAGGTCATCACCAACTAATTGAATCTTTTTGCCAAGGCGTTGAGTAATCTTCTTCCAACCTTCCCAATCTTCTTCTGACAAACCATCTTCTAGAGATAGGATAGGGTATTTGTTAGACATCTCTTCCCAGTAAGCGATCATTTCATCACAAGTAAATTCTTGACCAGTCTTCCAGAAGTAGTAGTTGCCTTCGTGGCCAATTTTCTTTGCTTCGTCATACATTTCTGTAGCTGCAGCATCAATAGCGATACCAAAGTCTTGACCTGGTTTGTAGCCAGCTTTTTCGATAGCTTCTACAATGCTTTGCAAAGCTTCTTCGTCGCTCTTTAGGTTTGGTGCAAAACCACCTTCGTCACCAACTGCTGTAGCATAGCCTTTTGCTTTAAGAACAGCTTTTAGGTTGTGGAATACTTCTGCACACATTCTCAAGCATTCTGTAAATGATTTTGCGCCGATAGGCATAATCATAAACTCTTGAACATTAACAGAGTTGTCTGCGTGTTTACCACCGTTTAGAATATTCATCATAGGTACAGGTAGTGTAGTAGCGTTGCAACCACCGATATAGTTGTATAGTGGTAGGCCAACAGCATTAGCAGCTGCCTTTGCACATGCTAGAGAAACACCCAAAATAGCGTTTGCGCCAAGTCTACCTTTGTTTGGTGTGCCATCAAGTTTGATCATAGCTTTGTCGATAGCAGCTTGATCAAGAACATTCATACCAACGATTAGTTCTGCGATTTCTGAATTAACATTTTCTACAGCTGTTTCTACAGATTTGCCCATGTAGTAGCCTTTTTTGTTATCTCTTAATTCTACAGCTTCGAAAGAACCAGTAGAAGCACCAGATGGAACAGCAGCTCTGCCTTCAAATCCACCATCAACTACAACTTCTACTTCTAGAGTAGGGTTGCCACGAGAGTCAAGTATTTGTCTTGCCCACACATCTTGAATTTCAATAAAATCTTTCATTCTTTACTCCTTAAAATTATGCTTAAAAAATTTATTTGCTAGCTGTTTTTACTAGCAAAGACATTATAACACCTTGCCAGAATTTGTGTCAAATTCTTTACTTATTATCAATAAAAAATTTGCAACATTCTACAAATATTTGCTTTTGACAAGTAAGAATAAGTTTTGTTATAATGTTGATGGAGATTATATTAATGAAGTCAAAAGTACTAAAAACAGTTTTAATAGCACTAATAACAATAATAGTTGTTTTTAATTTGCTTATAATATTTAAGGCAATACACTTTACCAAAGATGTTGCGCTTATAATTAAGCTTGTATCGCTTGGTATTATTTTTGCTTTGTCACTTGTTTATTGGTCAATGCAGTTTGGATATTCTAAATTATTAAAAAAACATAAAACCCCAAGACCAGATGACAACAAAAACAACAATTAATACAAAAGGTGAGTAAAACTCACTTTTTTTGTAGTAAAATTTTGTATATACATTGTATATTAAATTGTTATATTTTTACATTTATGTTAAAATATTTTCGGAAGGATTTTTATGCAGTTTAGACATTTAATAACAACCTTGCCACAATTTGAAGAATTGTTGCAAGAAAAACAAAATAACAAATTAACTCACGCATATATGTTTGTTAGTAGCGATCCAGTGTTATTGCAAGAGTTTAGCCGTATGTTTGCTAGCCTTGTTATCTGCGAGAGCCAAAATGGTGTGTGTGGCAATTGTGCGCCATGTCAAAAGATAGAACTTGGTTCGCATCCAGATGTTGTATCGCTACCACAAGAAGAAAAGGTTCTTGTTGGCGATGTAGAAAAACTAATTGACGAAAGTTTGTTAGTGCCAATGGAGGCTAATTGCAAAATATATATATTTAACAATTTTTCTACAGCTAATCAACAAGCTCAAAACAAATTGTTAAAAACATTAGAAACCCCACCAAACAATGTTTATATCATATTAAATGTGACTAACGAAACTAATATCCTACCAACTATCACTTCTAGATGTAAAAAGATAAGACTTAACACTCTAAAGTTTGAACAAGTAAAAATGGCAATACAACCATTGTGCACAATAGAGCACGATGTAGATACTATAAGCTATATTAGCGAAGGCAGTTTGACAAGAGCATTAAACTTCTTAAACAATGACAACTTTATGCAAAACTACAATTTGGTTTGCCAAGTTATAAAAGAACTAAAAACCAGCGCAACAGTTTTGCCATTGAGTAGTAGTCTTAATGATAAAAAAGCATATTTTAGTGATATAGTAGAAATTTTTGAAAGTTTGTTTAGAGATATCTTAATGATAAGACTAAACAAGCCAGAATTAGTTATTAACAAAAATGTTGTTGATACTCTAAAGCAAGTTGCGCCAGAGTATAGCGCAGATGCAATAGATCTTATTATAAAAAAATTATATCAAATAAAACAGCAAGTTAATTTTAATGTCAATCCAACTATTTTGATAGACAACTTGCTACTATATATATTGGAGGCAAAACACCTATGCAAGTAACAGTCGTAGGCATAAGATTTAAGGAAAACGGCAAAGTATATTTTTTTGACCCAAAAGATTTGCAACTTAATATAGACGATGGTGTGTTGGTAGAGACTGCTAGAGGGTTAGAATATGGCATAGTTGCATCTAACATAAAACAAGTAGATCAAGCTATGATAATATCTACATTAAAGCCAGTTGTACGCAAAGCAACAGATAAAGATACCAAACAACATGCTAGCAATGTTCAAAAAGCCGTTGATGCACAAAAAATAATTTTAGAAATGATAGACAAACTACAACTTGACATGCAAGTTGTAGATGTAGAATATGTCTTTGATGGTACCAAAGTTATTATTAGTTTTACATCAGACAATAGGGTAGACTTTAGAGAGCTTGTCAAAGACCTTGCTACAAAGTTAAAAACTCGTATCGAACTTCGCCAAATTGGTATTAGGGACAAGTCAAAAGTCGTAGGTGGTATCGGTATATGTGGCAAAGAATGTTGCTGCAAACTTTACCTAAATGACTTCGAAAAAGTTTCTATAAAGATGGCAAAGACACAAGGCTTATCACTTAACCCAACAAAGATAAGTGGTTTGTGTGGTAGACTAATGTGTTGTTTAGAATACGAAAATCCTTATTACCAAGAAGTAGCACAAATGATGCCAAAGCTAAATAGCGAAGTCACTACTCCAGACGGTAAAGGTGTTGTTGTTTATCAAAACTATCTAAAGAAAAAAGTTTCGGTTAAGTTAGACGGTATGGATGTTTCTTATAATTACAAAGAATACACACTTGACCAACTAACCAATACCAAACCTGTCAAAGCTAGTATTGTCCAAGCTCAACAACCAGAGCAAAAACAACAAGCTGCAGATAAACCGGCAAAGCCACAAGAGCAAGCAAAAGAACAATCAGTAAAAAAATTAAACAAACACAAAAAACACAAAAAGGCAAAAAAATCACCAGATGAAAACAAGTCTAATTAAACCAGGTGAACAACTAGAAGATTTGCAATGTAAGGGCTTGATGCTAATACAGCAACCAGACAATTATTGTTTTACAACTGATAGTGTTTTGTTAGCTAATTTTGTCAAGGCAAAACCTTCTGACAAAACTATTGAGCTATGCTCTGGTAGTGGGGTTATTAGTATTTTGCTTTGTGCAAAAAACAATATCAAACATATTGATATTGTTGAGATACAACAAGACCTTGCAGACATGTCACAAAGAAGCATTAAGTACAATGATTTGCACGACAATATAGTTGTGCATAATATGCCACTTCAAAACTGCTCAAAAACTTTAGGACAAGAGTGTTATGATGTGGTTGTTAGCAATCCACCTTACTATAAAATAGTAGGCGCACCGACCAATGAGTCCAAGAATATTACACTTGCAAGGCATGAAATGGCAATGAATTTGTCCGACCTAATAGTCGAAAGCGCAAAGCTCCTAAAATACGGGGGTAAACTATATCTAGTACATCGCGCCGACCGTGTGGACGAGATAATGATAGAGCTTAATAAACACAATTTTGGTGTAAAATTGTTGCAATTTATTCAGCCAACTGTAAACAAAGAAGCACACCTTGTTTTGTTGCAAGCTACAAAGGGTGCCAAGCAAGGCTTAAGAGTTTTGCCTATGCTATATCTAAACAATTTGGATGGTAGTATAAACACAGAAGTTGCAAAAATATACAACAGCAATGTCTAAAATATTTTGCAAATAATACAGCTTATTATAGCTCCAAAAAAACATGATATCAAAGAAACGGGTATTGCATACAATAGCCGTTTTATTTTTGTTTTAGAAAAGTACAATGTCGATATATAAAATACCGTATCGCTGCTGCTACATATTACGCTTGCACATTTTGATATATAACTATCAACTCCATAAGTACAATAAATATTGTCTAGTACAGATATGCTGCCGCTACCACTAAAAGGTTTTATTAATATTAATTCGCACACTTCTTTTGGTATACCAAAAAGTGAAAAAACAGGTTCAAACAATTTTGCCAAAAAAGCTCCAACTCCACTAATGTGCATTAGTTCTATCATAATCATAATCGTTGTGATGTATGGTAAGATGTCTAACACTATAGAAAAACTTTTTTGACAGCCTATAGCAAAACTATTGTATGCGTTTATTTTTTTTATAAAAGCATATAAAAAAGTAAAGATAAAAATAATGGGTAAAATGTATTTGCTCATTTTTTTATCTTCCTATAAATTTTGTCGCATATGCAAACTAACAAAATACCAATTGCTGTTGTCGCAATGGTAGCAATTAGACTTGGCAAAAATATGCCGGTTGCATTTACGCTACCATAAGTAGACCTCAAACCTATTATTGTAGTTGGGACAAGTTGTAGTGATGTTGCGTTAATAACAAATAGCATTATCATGCCACGAGTTGCTGTATCACTATCGCCACCCAAACGCTGCATAGCTTGTATGCCCATAGGTGTTGCAGCACCTCCCATGCCTAAAATGTTTGCAGACAAATTGGCACAGATATATTCGTTTGTTGTTTGGTCAATATTGCCAAACAATTTTTTTGTTATAGGTGAGAGTAGTTTTGACAACTTTGTTATAAGTCCACAGTCTTGCATTATTTGTAAAACACCTAGCCACACAGCATATATTGATAACAAGTTGGCACACAGTAGCAAACTCTGTTTGCTTGTATTTAGCATGGTTGTCAATATTTGGTTAGGATTAACAAAAGCCAATATACATATACTTGTAAGTGTTATATAAAACCAAATATTTTTCATACATACCTCTTTAGATATGTTTATGTTTTTTAGCAAAATGGTATGCAAAATAATACTTTTGTGTTAAAATACTTTTGGGTAAAAACAATGATTATAGATACACATTGTCATCTTAATGACAAAAAATTTGACAATTACAATTTAATAATTAACAACTTTGACACAGATAGTATTGACAAAGTTGTTGTAAATAGCTCTGGCCCTGCAGATTTTGAAGAACTTATCAAAATGTCTCAAAACAATGCTAGGGTGTTTTGTACCTTGGGGGTACATCCTCACGAAGCTGACAAGTATAATGCAGATATAGAAAACTTTATTGCCAACAATTGCGACAATGACAAGGTTGTGGCAATAGGTGAGATAGGCCTTGACTACTATTATGACTTTTGTGATAGAGAAGTGCAAAAGCAAACAATGATTAGCCAGATCGAACTTGCCAACAAATTAAAATTGCCAATTGTATTTCATATAAGAGATGCTATGGGTGACTTTATGGAGTATGTAAGAAACAACAAAGACAAGTTTGTATATGGAGCCGAAATTCACAGTTTTAGCGGCAGTTTGGAGATTGCCAAAGAACTTATCAGTTATGGTTTTTATTTAGGTTTTAACGGTATTATAACCTTCAAAAATGCCAATAAGATATTGGATGTTATAAAAAATATACCATTAGACAATATCTTGGTCGAAACGGACGCTCCATATCTTACCCCAGAACCACATAGGGGCAAAATAAACGAACCAAAGTATACTCATTTGGTTGTAGAAAAAATAGCACAGCTAAAAGATATATCTGTGCAAGAAGTAAAAAATGCAGTTAACAAAAATGCTTATAATTTGTTTAACAAACTAAAGGGATGCAAATGTTAAAAGATATTTTAGACAAAAATCAATTTGAATTCAAAAAGAAATTTGGTCAAAATTTTATTTCTGATACTAATTTGTTAAAAGCAATAGTAAAAGAAGGCGAAATAACTAGCGAAGATCAAGTATTAGAGATTGGCCCTGGTGCAGGCACACTAACAGGCCAAATAGCACAAATTGCAAAAAAAGTTGTTGCGTATGAGATAGATACTACATTAAAAGATATCTTGGCAGAAACTTTGCAAGAGTATGATAATACACAAGTTATCTTTGGTGATATTATGCAACAAGATATAAAAAGTATCGAAGCAAACTTTGACGAAGAATATTGCCTTGTAGCTAATTTGCCATATTATATAACAACACCTATTATCTTTAAGTTTATTAACGAGGCTACCAAACTAAAATCTTTGTATGTTATGGTTCAAAAAGAAGTTGGTGAGCGTATATGTTCTGATGCCGGCACCAAAGATTATGGTATAGTAAGCGTTATTATTGCAACTATAGGCAGCGCTCGCATAACAAGAGTTATCAATCGCAATATGTTTATGCCAGCACCAAATGTTGATTCTTGCATGGTAAAAGTAGATATTGATAAAAACAAATTTGATATAGACAACTTTACCAAGTATAGCGAGTTTGTACAAAAATGTTTTGCAATGCGCCGTAAGACTCTTGCCAATAATTTAGAAAAAGGTCTTGGTCTTGCCCGTAGCCGTTGTTACGAATGTTTAGATAGTATTGGTCTTGCTCAAGATGTTAGAGCAGAGAGATTAACACCAGCACAGTTTGTGCAACTATACAAAATTATTAACAAATAAACAAAAGACACTTTTTGAGTGTCTTTTTTTTGTTGCAAAAGGTCTATAAAAATCATATATAAATATAACAAAAAATATAATTCGACAAACAAAGCCAAAAAGTTGTTTTTTGTGCTGTTTTTAGCACAAAAGATAACAATATAATGTTTTTTGTACAAGGAAGGAAGTATTTATGATTTTTACAAGAAAACTTATTCTAAATGATATAAATTCAAAAAACAGCTTAACAAAAGGCGTATTAACTCTTACCCAAAATCAAGAAGAATTGCATGGCGAACTACGATTGTATGGTGTAGAGCAATCTGACAATCAGATATGCGCAATAGGTATTAATGTGGGCAACGAGATATTAAAAATACCTACAAAAATTAAAAACAACATTTGCAGTTTTAAGACCAAAACAACCCTTGATCTAGCTGGCAAAGTTAGTTGCGCCCTTGTAGATATAACCAAACTTGCAGATCCAAAAATAATAGTAGGTGGGTCATCAGCATATATTCAAGAGTGGGCAACTAAAGTAGAGCAAGCTTTTTGTCTAGACTTTGAGCCTATCTCAAAAGAAGAAATGTACGAACTTGATGATAACCAAATAGACAGCGTAGTGACCAAAACGATACAAGATGACCAAGAGTATCATGATTGTAGCAACTGCAAACAGTGCAAATATCGCGAAGCGTTCTTTTCTAATAACCTTGCCAAAGATCAAGATGTTATGAGGTCTTCGCAAGAAAATATCGTGCCAGAGCAACAAGTAGAACCTTTAGAAAACTCGCCTATAGTTGTGCAGCAAGACTTGCCAAGTGATAATAACATTTTGCAAGAGGGGCAATTTATCAATCTAAAAGCAGACGAAACAGAGCAAGATGATGACAAAAGTTTTTACGAACAAGTAAAAGGTCAAATCGATGCTTTGTTTGAGCAGTATTCTAGCGAAAATGCATTAGAAGAACTTTTGCCCAACTCAAAATGGGTAAGAGTAAGATACGAAAATAGCGAGAACTTTTATGTATTGGGCCTTATCTATAACGATGACCAAATACAATATATTTCGTATGGCTTGCCAGCAGACAATCCTAACAAACCACCTCAAGATCTAAAAGAGTATGCACAGTGGTTGCCACTTGATCAAAGCAACCCACAAGGGCAGGGTTATTGGCTAGTATATCAAAGCGCAGAGTCGGGCGATTCTATCGAGGTAGAAGTTATATAAAAAAAATAAGAGCAATATATTTGCTCTTTTTTTGTTATGTTGTTTGTCTTTGAGTGTAGTGTATGTACAAGGATACAAACAAGTTTTTTGATTTGTAAAAAAATATTATATATAATATTTATAAATAATTGATTATTTTTAATTATTTTGTTATATTAAATAGTACTTATCAATAAAAAACACTATATTATTGACTATTGTACAATAAAGTGATATTATCTTACTAGATTATTAATTTGAGGTTTTTATGAAAAAGAAATTTTTTAGCATCGTGGCATGTTTAATAATGACATTGTGTTGCTTGGCTGGATGTGGCGCAGCAGCATTGTCAGGTGGCCCAAAATTAGATGATACCGTATATGGCAACGGTGGCATAGCTGTTCGCAAAGGCGAATATGTTTATTTTGTAAATGCATTTACAAATCCAGTAGTTGACTATGGCAAAAACAAATTTGGTAAAGAAACCCTTTCTGCTATATACAGAACAAAAGTTGACGATAGAGGTTTGCTAGAGACTGATGCAGAAGGCAATATCAAACAAGCCGAAGTTGTTGCAAAACAAATAAATGGTTTTAAGAATGCTGGCCTATATATCTTTGGTGATTATATTTATTATACAACTCCAAAAGCTGCAAAAGATTCTTCTGGTAGCCAAATATCAAACTTGGTTAGCTTCGAAAGAATTAAACTAAACGGCACAAAACATGATACTTTGTACACAACCGAAAAAGAAGTTGGTTCTGACTTTAAGTTCCAAATGTACCAAGCTGGTGACAAAGTATATGCATTAATTCTTGACAACAAACAACTTATCAGTGTTAGTGCAAAAGTGACTGGTGGCAAAGCTACTACAAAAATTTTGGACAAAGATGTGACAAGCGCAGTTTTTGCAAAAGTTGATACTTTAGACAAAGACTACAGCGTAAGCGATTTTAACACTTATGCATACTATACAAAAGCATCTACTATCGAAAATGATGGTATTGCTAATTATACATTAATTAACAAAATCAAAATTGATGGTTCAGAAGAAGCTAAAAACCTAAAACGTACTGATGAAGAGTACACTTTAGTAGAAGTAAAAAATAACAGATTATACTACACTTACGAAGATGGCCTGCTATATTCTAGCGACCTTACAAGTGTTATCAATCCAGAGAGTGATAAATTTTATTCTTCAAACACTTTAAGTTCTTACAAAATTCTTGAAGATCAAGTATTTGGTTCTACAAAGACAGACCTTGGTGTTGTAGCAGTATTGAGCAATAGCCTAGTATACTTTAATGCTAATGGCGAATTTGTTAACCTAGTTAACGGCAGCTCAAAAGCAGTCACATTAAGATTTGTTCAAGACAACTATGTATATTATACTGTAGCTGATGACGAAGCTTTGTACAGAAAAGTTATTTACAAAAATCGTTCTGTAGAAGAAATAGCAGCAGAAAGAGACATCGCTGGTCAAAAAGTTATGGACAAATATGCTACAACAGCAGAATATACTGTAGGTGAGGGTGACTCTGCTACTACAGAAAATTATGATGTTTGTGATTATGATAGCGAATATTATTTCTACTTTGCAAAAGCAACAGATTCTAACCAAAAATATTCTTATATGCATATGGTTAAGTTTGGTGCTCAAGATGCAGAGGGTGGCGAATACAACAAACTTATCGGCGTACTAGACAGTACAGATGTAAAAGAAAAAGCTTAATATATCAAAACAAAAAACACCAAAATTTTTGGTGTTTTTTTTTGTTGCATAAAAAGACAAAATAATACAATACTTTCAAAAACATTTTACAAAAAACAATGTAAAATTATTAAACAATCGCAAACAACTTTTTATATTGTATTAACTTTTACTATTATAAAAAAAACTTGTTTATTTTATAAAAAGTTTTGCTATTTTGGTTAAATACAATTTATTAGCGATTATTCGACATTTTAGTCCAAAAGAACAGCTTTTGTAGCAAAGTTTTTGATTTTATTTAGACAAAATAAATATGAATAAAGTTGATAGTGTGCTAAACTGGGCATGTTCTAAAATTTGCTAGCAAGAACAAATTTTTTTATTAATAGGTTAAATATGTTTTAAGGAGAACTAAATAATGGAAACCGAATCAAACCAAATTAAAGTGTTGGTTGTTGACGACAACGAAAATTATAGAAAGGCATTAGTAGAAGACTTTTCAAATGCAAAAGAAATAAATATCGTAGGAGATTGTAATGATGGAGCAGAAGCATTAGCACTTATCGAAAGCACCTGTCCTGATGTAGTTTTGTTTGATATTGTTATACCAACAATTGATGGCTTCGAACTTATCGAAAAAGTTTTTGAAAATAACACTATAACAAACAAACCAAAAATGATAGCTCTATCATCATTAAAAAACGAAGGATTTGTAAACAAAGCAATTGCCTTGGGTGCAAGCTATTATATGCAAAAACCCGTTCAAACAGATTTGATAATAAAACGAATCAAAGAATCACTAAAAGATTTTCAAACAAAAACACTAGGCAATGTGACAACTTTTAAGCCTTCAAAAAATCGCCTACTAGACGAGAAGATTAGCAATATATTTATAACAGTTGGTATACCTGCGCATATCAAAGGTTATCAATTTTTGAGAGAGGCGATAAAGATGGCGATAGATAATCCAGAAATTATCAATTCTATAACAAAGCAATTATATCCATCTATTGCAGAGCGTTTTGAAACAAGCGCTAGCAAAGTAGAAAGAGCAATTCGCCATGCAATAGAAGTTGCCTGGAATCGTGGCAAAATAGAAAACATAAATAACCTATTTGGTCTAAAAGTATACAATAGCAACGACAAACCGACCAATGGTGAATTTATCGCTTTGGTTGCTGATAAGATGCTTATTGAAGGCGCTTAAGTCAAAAAAATACAACTAAAAAATTGGCAAAAAATTGCATAAAAAATACTAGACATTTTATATAATTATAACTATAATATAGGCAGTCTTAAAGGCAATGAACTTTTTGACAAATACATATATAGTATAAGTTTATAGAAGAATTTATGAAGAGTCCCGTATATATTAGATGTCCAAGATGCGAATTAAACTATATCCAAAAGAAAGACAAATTTTGTAATGTTTGCAAAATCGAAATGAAAGCTGTTGGTACTTTGGGTATTGACGAAAATTTAGATTTAGAGCTATGCCCAATTTGTAAAGTTAATTTTATTAACCCTGACGAAGATATTTGCGTAGCTTGCGCTAAAGAAAAAGCTTTAGAAGAGGGCCTTATCAACGATGTTGACAACACAGATGATTGGGATTCTCTTAACAATGACGATGGTCTATATAACGAAGAAGAAGAAACTGGCGAAATGGTTTCTATCACAGATCTAGATGATACATCATTTGATGACGAAGATGATGACTTGGGTATTGGTCTAGATGATGACGAAGATCTACTTGACGAAAAAGGCGATGACGGCTTTGATGATGATATGGATGATGCCTTTGACGATTTAGACGATGATGATTTAGACGATTTAGACGACGAAGATTAATGAGTATTAAATAACCACCTTTTTGGTGGTTATTTTTTTTGTTTACAATTTGGTTTGTTGGGAATAATTGTTTAGGGGGTAATATATGCGAAAATCAACCATGACATTAGATGAGATAAAACGAAAAATAACACAACTAAAGGGTAAAGATATTAGCATACAAGCTAACCGTGGACGAAAAAAGATAGAAAATTTTTGTGGGGTTATTGACAATATATATCCATCAGTTTTTACTATTAAAGTTAAAGATAGTAGTAGAGACAATCTAACTTGCTCTTATAGTGATGTCTTGTGTGGAGATATAAAGATACAAGATAGCAACTAATAACAATTGTTTTTTCTATGTCTTATTATGCATTAACAAAAAAGCAGTCATGTTTTATACAAGGTGCTAATATACTAATTGTATAAATAAGATTTTAGGGGGAACAAAAATGGCAGAAGATCAAAAAACTGACCAAACCAAAGTTTGTACTAAACGAAAATTAACAACACTACAGTTAAAAAACTCGGCAACTATTGCTCATGAGCAACAGTTAAAAATTTCTAAAATACTTACAGTTGTAGCTTGCCCTAGTGTAGAAAATATAGAAGTATCAATAGCAGAGACAAAGTTTGGTGTTAGCGTGAGATATGAAGCTCTAGTTTGCCTTGAAACCGGCGAAATTGTCACTCTTTCACAAATAGGCAATAGTTCTACTTCGTGCGAAAATTCTTTAATAACCGCCGATAGCAATGTCGAAGTTTTTGCTACTATTTTAGATGTTAATAGTAATATAAGTGGTGGTGAAGTTAATGTAAGCAGCCTTGTTAATTGTGATGTGTATGTGTCTAACAGAAATATTTGCATCAAGCAAATGCAATCTGGTCAAGATGTGTATACTAAAGATAACGAACTAACTATTAATAGCTACAAGTGTGGAAATACACACTCTGGTATTGCAACTAACGAAATTGACCCACAAGGTAAACTTAACAAAATTATATTTTGTCAAAGCCAATGTGTATTAAAATCTGCTGCTTGCAATAACGACTATTATACTATTAATGGCAATGTGTTTTTTAATATGATGGGCGAGTATGACGATGGCCAAATAAAATCTCTTTCGCACAATTTTACTTTTAGCGAAGAGATAGAATGTAAGGGTATTAATAAAGAAGATATCTTGCAAATAAAAATGTCTTGTGCCAAGCCAACTACAACCAATATTGTCACCAATACCGATGGCAACAATGTCGTTAGTATAGAAGTGCCTTATACTATCTGTAGTGATGTTTATCAAAAAACAAATAAAGAGTTTGTTGTAGATGCGTATAATATCCATAGAGAAATAAACCTTACTACAGAGTCTTATGAGCAAAATGAGTTTTTTGATACAAAAATTGTCGAAGAAAAAATAATTTCTACCTTTACCTTAACAGAAGAGTCGCCTAGAGTAGAACGAATTTTGTTATCTACTGGCGAGTCTATATCACTCGTTAACAGTTATGCCAAACAAGGCGAAATAATACTAGAAGGTATCGCCAATATTGGTACTATATATTATAGCGAAGATGATGAAGGTAACAAGGTGTTAAACTCTGTAGTTATTGATGTGCCTTATTCGTTATCTGTCAGTGCTCCAGAAGTGCAAGAAGGTGACAATGTCGAAGTAGAAATAAAATTAGGCGAAGTTGCTGTAAAAAACAAAAAGGGTAGAGAGTTAGAAGTTATTGCAAATGTAATAATAAGTTATAACATCAATCGCCCACAGGTCTTTGCTATTACTACTGATATGAGCTTTGGCGAAGAAAAACCAGCCAAAGAATATGCTTTAGAAATATATGTAGTAAAAGAAAACCAAACTTTGTGGGATGTTGCAAAACATCTAAACATATCTTCTGATACATTGCTAAACCAAAATCCAGAAGTAAATTTACCATTGCAACCAGGTGACAAAATTGTTGCATACCGTGGTGGTACAAAAAATTAAATAAAATAAAAAGCCTATTAATATCTTTAATAGGTTTTTTTATAAAAGTATAATATATATCATATTTTTACAAAAACATACGGTCTTAACAAAGTATATTTGCCAATACTTTGTTTAAGGTGATTGTATGAAAAAATTTTTTGTCGTAGCAGGGCTTATTGCATTGTCTATAGCGCTTGTTTTTGTGTCGCAAGCAACATATCAAGACAAACAGATAGAATATTTGCGTGTACATATTAGGGCTAATAGCAATGCAACTATTGACCAGACAGTTAAGTACAAAGTCAAAGACCAAGTAGTTAACTTTTTGACCCCATTGTTTTTAGATTGCACAACAAAAGCACAAGCAGAAAGCATACTAAATAACAACTTATACAATATAGAGTGTATAGCTAATGAAGTTCTAAAAAACAACAATTGCAGCTATGAGTGCAAGGCAAAGTTAAATAACGAATACTTCCCAGCAAGAGCATACGAGCAAGTAGTGCTAGAGAGTGGTTTTTATGATGCTTTGATACTCGAACTAGGCGAAGCTGCTGGCAATAACTGGTGGTGTGTAGTATATCCACCTTTGTGCTTTGTAGAAAATCAGCAAAATGTTGTATACAAATCAAAATTTTTAGAAATAATTAATAAACTTTTCTAAAAAAGGAGATTGTATGAAAAAATATTTAGCTATACTTTGTGCTTGTTTAGTTTTTGTTATAGGGGTGTCTTGTGTTTATTCTCTGGCAGCTCCTGCACCGGTAGAACAGACATTGAGTGTTGCAAGCACTTCGCAAAACAAACAAATACAACAGCGCCTAAAAGAGTTGGGGTATTATAACGGTGAGATAGATGGCATATTGGGGCAAGGTTCTGTGCAAGCTATCAAAAATTTTCAACGAGATAACGGGCTTGCCGTAGATGGCATTGTCGGCGCAAAAACTGCTGCAAAACTAAAAATTTCGCTATCTACACAAAACTCAAATGACTTATACTTGCTTGCAAAGTGTGTGCATGCAGAGGCAAGGGGCGAAGTGTATGTTGGTCAAGTAGCTGTAGCTGCCGTTATATTAAACCGTGTAAAAAGCCCAGAATTTCCCAATACAATATCAGGGGTTATTTATCAGCCATGGGCATTTACGGCCGTACACGATGGCCAAATAAACCTAGAACCTAACCAAAGCGCATACAATGCAGCAAGAGATGCGATGAACGGCTGGGATCCTACTTATGGTTGTTTGTTTTATTACAACCCAGAAGTAGCAACAAGCAAATGGATATTTTCAAGACAAACTGTAGTCACTATAGGCAAGCATGTCTTTGCAATATAAGGGGGATAATATGAGTGTTAATTCTAACGCAAAAACCAACAAGTTATTAATTGCCTTGGTGGTGTTTTTGTCAATATTAGTAGTAGGGTTGGGTACATCACTTTTGCTCAACAACAATACAATGCAATCGCATGCTACCAGTCTAGAAAATATATATCAAAGATCTTTTTACGAACTTGTAGACAATGTTAACTCTATCGAAGTCGAAGTAAGCAAATTGCTTGTGACTAACGACTCTGTTTCGCAACAAAAATCTCTCAATGTTATCAAACAACAAACAGCAGATGCGCAAAACAATTTGAGTAGATTGCCACTTAAGAGCAATGTTGTCGCAACTACAACAAAGTTTGTTAATCAACTTAACGGCTATTGTACTTCGTTATTAAACTACAGTAGTAGCAAACTAACAGATCAAGATTATGAGACATTGCAACAGGCATATGACTGCGTAGCGATGATAAAATATGAGTTAAACAATATTTCTCAAAAGTTAAATCAAGGGTACAATATACTAGACAATTTGAATAAAGATATCGATGTAGATGCCTTTGGCGAAAACTTTGACCAGATGAATAATGATAGTATAGAATATCCTTCTATGATATATGATGGTCCTTTTTCTGACTCTGTACTTAACAAAGAAATAAAAGGTCTGTCAAAAGAAAAATGCACAGCAGACCAAGCACAAGAATATCTAACAAAAGTTTTTTATGATTGGCAATTGTCAAAAATAGATTATCTTGGCCAAACAAAAGGCAAGTTTGTCACATTTGATTTTGTTATAACAACAACCAAAGGCAAAGATTATTATGTCCAAGTGACCGAGCAAGGCAAATTTTTGCTAAATATGAGTTCGCAAGCAGCAACCACAACACAATTAGTGACTATAGAAGAGTGTATTAGTATCGCTCAAGATTTTGCACAAAGTGTCGGTATAAGCTTGCAATGTGTTTGGAGTGCTTCTGCCAGTGGTATAGCCTATATCAATCTTGCGCCTGCTGTAAATAATGTAATAATGTACCCAGACCTTGTAAAGGTAAAAGTCGACATGTCCAACGGTGATATTGTTGGCTGGGAGGCTAGTTCGTATGCATACAATCATGTCGAACGCGATGTAAAAAATGCATCAATGACAAAAGGTGATATAGAAAAACTTGTTAGTAGCAAATTAAAGATAAAAACAACAAAATTATGTATTATACCACTAGAGTATGTTGGCGAAACTCTTGCTTACGAAATAATGGGTGAGTATAACGGTTTTGTGTACTATTTGTATTTAGATGCTACAAGTGGCGAGCAAATAAAAGTAATGCGAGTTATAGAGACTAATGAAGGCAATTTGCTTTTATAAAAAAAATAGAGTGGCAGTATTGCCTCTCTATTTTACTTTAAGCTATTTATATACATTTTTCTATAATCTACAGATTTCTTTTTTACACAATCTTTTTTGTTTATAATTTCTACCTTTTTTACTTCTGCCAAACTAATATGCCACACCGTTGCTTGTAGGTATTGTGTTTGCAAATTAAAAATATCTTTGTAGCTGTTATGTATTGCTTGATTAATAACATCAAAGTCTTTATCTTGTCTGTATGTGTCATATTTGTCTCGTCTAACATAAGCAAGCAAATCTTCTTTAGAAACATTGCAGCTTTGCATTTGTTGGTCAAAGGCCTTTTTGTCTTTGATACTTTTTGGCAAATATTCGTTAGTTAGCAAAAAGTGATATTTTATATAATCATTAATTAGCATTTCGCTAGCATCTTTTTCAAAAGTAATTCGCACCAATTCTTCGTCATCTTTAGAAAAAAATCCTAGCAGCCTATTTTTTGGCGGAGAGGCAAATTTGCCATATTTTGCCCAAGCCCACAGTGGGTAATGAGCATTGTATGTATTATTAATATTTTGCATATGACTTATAATATAGTCATAAGGCATACCATATTTTGCTTTGTTAATAAAATTATCATCTGCTACTAGATAACCATTTTTTATAAGACTATCATAAGCAGCTTTTGTCTGTATTGTGACTAACTTCATATTTACCTCACAATTTTATTATAACATAAAAAACTTGTTTTGCTATAAAAAAACCGATAATTACTTATCGGTTTTATAACTGTTATTAATCGCAGTCTAATATGCTATTACTGCCTTGAGACTCTTTCCAGTCTGCGGCAAAGGTTGTCACTGCGTTTTCGATAAAGTTAGTTGGGTTGATGCACACCATCTCTCTTAACAATTCTGGTGAGATAGTGACTGCGTCAGCGCCAGCTTGAAGAGCTTTAATAACTTGACCGCCATGGTGAAAGCTAGCTGCCAAAATTTTTGTTTTGCGACCAAAAAAGTCAATATTTTGTCTAAAGCAAGCTACTGTAGCTGCAGCATCAGAACCACGACTTTGAATTCTATTAAAGTATGGCGCAATATAATCAGCACCAGCGGCAATTGCAACAAGACCTTGCATCTTGGTATATATTGCAGTAGCAGTTATCTTAAAACCTCTTGCCTTTAGATTTTTTATTGCCTTTAGGCCTTCTTCTGTCACTGGTATTTTTATATAAACATCTTTGTTTAGTTTTTCTACAATTTTTTCGGCTTCTTTTATCATGTCTTCGGCATTTTGAGAAACAACTTGTATATGCAAGCTTTTTTCTGGGCCGATTATTTTGGCAAGTTCTCTAAAGTGATTAAAAAAGTCAATTTTACCTTCTCTCTTTATTATGGTAGGGTTGCTAGTCACACCTACAAAAGGATAAATACTTGCAAATTCTTTTATAGTTTCTAAATTTGCATTGTCAAACATTAACTCCATATGTCATACCTCTCTGTTTGTTTTATATACAATACCACTTTGTGGCGTTTGTGTCAAACAGACTGCTTATTAATAGTTGTTTTTGATAATATACTAAATAGTATTTATAAAAGGTTAAGCATTTGGCTTTTGTTAAAGTAAATTTTGCATGGCAAAATAGTTTATATTAATAATGTTTTTGTAAAATACTTTACAATTATTAATTAATAAACTATACTTGTATTGAAAAATATTAAAAAACATTAAAAATTAAGGGTGTTTTATGGAAAAAATATTTGATGAACAAACACTTGCACAAAGCAACATATTTGAACTTCGTAATATAGCAAGAGAGCTAGGCGTGTATTCGCCAACTATTTATAAAAAAGAAGAGCTTATCGAAAAGATGATGCAAATAGTAAATGGCGAAGTATTGCCACATGTACCAAAGAGCAAACAAGGCAGGCCGCCAAAGAGTTCTTCTACAAGCAAATTTTTGGACGAAGTATTGCCAGATCAAGAAGTTATTGACAAGCAGCTTTATACAATTAACTGTGGTGACAAAACTTTGGTTTTGGGTGAGCATACAAAAGCATTTTTGCAAGACACAACAAAAACAAAAGCTGTTATCAA
Organism: Clostridia bacterium; assembly: GCA_045651685.1. Taxonomy (GTDB): domain Bacteria; phylum Bacillota; class Clostridia; order Christensenellales; family UBA1242; genus CAKVLS01. The sequence continues at coordinate 20,322 of JAZRSV010000021.1, forward strand.
TCAAGCTGGATATTTTGTGTCAGTTTCTGAAGAATATGGTTTGTTGAGAGATCCAAAACATATGAACGATATTAATGCATGCGTATATGTGTCTACACAACAAATTGACAATCTAAAATTAAAAACAGGTGACTATGTAAATGCCGTTTGCAAAAAGGTTGCAGATGACAAACCAAGCATTATGGTAGAAGCTACATCAATAAACAATATAGCTATAAAACAAAGAGTAATAAATGACTTTGACCTTATGGATGTAGAATATTCTGTAGATGCTTTGCATGGTTCTATAGAAAATGAGTTTAACAAAGTATTGCCTTTATCTCAAGGCAAGTGCATAGTTGCTCTAAACAACAAGCAAAACAAAGTTGATACTACAGCAATGTTTAGAGAACTTAACAAAATTGCAGATTCTTTGGTTGTGTTGAGTGTCGAAAACTTAAAAGAACAAGAACTTTTCTTAAACAAACTAGACAAAGCCGAAAGCTTTTGTACATTGTTAGAAAACTCTGCAGCACAACATTGCAGCATGACTATGCTTGCATTGCAAAGAGCGAAGAGACTAGCCGAAAATGGTAAAGATGTAGTTTTTGTTGTTGATAGTCTTGATAAGGTTATCAAAAATTACAACTTGTTCGAAGGTAAAAATCTTTTGGACTTGTCAGAAGTATCTTTTAACGCAACAAAACAACTATTGGGCGCAGCAAGAAAATTTGTCAAAGGTGGCAGCCTAACAGTACTTGCAATATACAACTACAAAACAACCAATACCTTTGACCAAAACCTTATTGATGAGTTAGAGGGTATATCTTCTAGAATAATAACAATTTCTTAATTCTTATTATAATAAAAAAAATATCTACCTTTTGGGTAGATATTTTTTTGTTTATTATTTTACTTTCATCTTTGTTCTTAACTTGATAAACAAGATGATAAGAACAACTGCAACTATAGAGCCAACAACAATAACGATAATTGATAGAGCGTTAAGAGGTTCTGCTCTGTTTACTCTAAAGCTTGTGATAACATTGCCGCTATCTGTTTCTACTTGAATGTAATAGTCATTAGTTTGGGTAAGTGTTGCTGTTTTTACTTCGTTGCTAGCTAAAGCATCACTAGTAATGTCATATTTTGCATATAGGTTAAAGTTATTAGTATCTTTGTTAAAGGTATAAATCTTAATATAACTCTTACCAACTTGTTGATAAATCAAACTTGGGTTGTATGTAAGAATGATTTCACCTTTTGTTGTTTCACCATAACCTGGTGTGCTCAAAATAACAGGGGTAGTGTTGTTTATCTTAAATGAATAAGTAAATTCTTTTGCAGCAAGTAGTTCGTTGTATGTTACTGCAACAGTTAATTGATAACTACCATTACCAAACACATTAGAAGTAGCAAAGAATTCTTTTAATGAGTAGTTTGCTATAGCGTCTGGAGTTATTGCTATATTAGCAAGCTCTTTTTTGATATAGTACTCTTTTACTTGAGCTGTTATATCACGATTATCTTTATAGATCTTTGTGATTTCATAGCCAAGCATTTCGTTAAACTCATATGCTAGTCTTGCACTGGTTTTTTCGATAATAGTAAAGTTATAAGTGACTGGTGTTAGATCTCTTGCAGCAGCAGCGATGACAGATTCACTGTATTTTGCATGAAGTGTCACACTGTATCTGCCAGAATCTACAAATGTAAAGTCAAAGCCATTAGTACTTGTCACATATTCATCATAAGCAACGCCGTTGCGATTAACAGTGATGTAAATAGACTCTTTGTTATATTTATTAACATAATCTTGGTCTAAAGAAATTGTAACATCACCATTAAATGTCATGTAGTTAAGTGGAGTATCGTTGTTTACTTTGTATATGATCTTATCCAAAATAGTTAGTGTGTGATAGTTGTAAGAAGAACTATTGCTACCACTATTAGTAAATACATGAGTATTACCAGCGATATCTTGGAAGGTTAACAAGTGTCTACCAGTACCCGAAATAGTTATGCTAGACATACCAGTAGCCATTGTACCAAAGTTTTTGAATGAATGGCTAGAGTTGTAATTGTAGTTTAGATATACCAAGTTGCCAGAATTGTACCAAGCAGTTTTGTTAGCACTTATAGAGTTCCAAGTAAGTGTTACAGAACTGTCAGAAATTGCTTGGTTTGTAAGTGTTGTTTCAGTAGAAGTTAGCAATGTGCCAACATCTGTTGGTGGGATAGGATAACTTAATGTTGTTAAGATATTTGCTCTTTCTGGAACTTTAGTTACAGCAATAAGATTTGCATATATAGGGTTGTTAATACCATATATCAAATAAATTGTGGTTTTGTACTTGCTGTTAGATACCATACCATCTGCTTTGTATGCGCCGTCTTCAAATACAAATATCATTTCTTGCAACTCGCTAGAAGCATCTTTTTGTAAGAATGCATCATGTAGAGAGTAGTATTGTTCTATTTGAGTAGGAGCTTCTAACAATTTAGAGTTTAGTATAGTTCTAGTAGCTTCATCAGAAACGCGTCTTGGTATTTCTGATTTGATTTGTTCAAGCAAAGTTTTACCTGTGCTCAAATCATAATTGTTTAGTATATCAAGCTTAATACTTGATGGTAATAAAGTCTCTCTTGTTTCGTTGTCGATAACAGTGTAGAAAGGTATGTCGCCATCTTGTATTGCAAATGATACTGTACGATAGTTGCCCAAAACTTTGTTGCAAATTTCAACCATATAATAGCCAGGTTTTGTGACAACTCTGTTGTTGTCGATTTCTATGCTATTAATTGTTTGGCCGGTTTCGTCCATTGTATGCAATACAACTAAAGACTCGTATATTGCAGAGTGTGGAGCATCATTAATGTCTACCCAGTTGATTTTTACTGCAGATGATGTTAATGCCATGCTACCACCAGATGTAGAACCTGATATAGATGCATTGTTATTATCATACAAGTTAATTGCTGGCAATTTGTTATATATAACAAAGTTTTGTCTAGACAATACGCTGCCGCTTGACTTGTCATTGTAGTATACAGTGTAGGTCACTTGTCCACCAACATCTACATTGGCAGGTGAGCCTGTAGCAATAGCTGGTTGTTTTAATACAATAGTCTTAAAGCCTTCGACAGAACCTTCATAAATGTTAGGGAAGTCAGCTGTGTCAGCACTTACTTGGTTGCCGTTGTTAGTAGAGATTGTTATAGAGTGAACTTTTGATTGATAAGTGACTCTAATATCTCCGCCGGCATAAATTGTGCCGTTAGAAGCTTCGTAATATTTATTGTTGTCGTATACATATTTTTCTTCTTCTGGAACATATTCTACGCCAAGTTGTAATGTGTAAGAATATGGTGCAGAGTTAAAGTTGTCTGTGTAGGTTATGATGTAAACGCCTTCTTGTAGGTTAGCACTCTTTGCTGGAATATCATCATAACTTGTAGCAATATCAATAATTTGACCTTCGCTATTTACAAGTTGTAATGATGTTAAATAAATAACGCTAGATGCCTCTTTTGTAGGATATTGCAAGAAGTATGTTCCATCACTATTTTTAACAATAATAGGTGGATCAATTTTTTGTTCAAATATAACTGTATTTACATATTTTGTACTCAAACCAGAACTTGATGTCATTGCAAACTCATAACGAGCATTTTGATCTGTCACCAAAAAGTCATTAATGTTGTTTGCTATAATATAGTTTTCGTTATAGCTTAAGTATGGTGTAAGTTTAGTAGAAATTGGATCTTTATCAGTGTGGGTTAGGTCATGCATAACCAAAGTTCCCCAACCTACAGTAGAATAAACTTCATTTACTGTTAAGATGCCCAATTGTGTAATTTCTTGAACATTGGTTGTCACAGCGTTGCCGCTTTGATTTTTTGCATCAATGTTAAGAATGTTATAAAGAGTAGTTCTATCTAAGAAATAAACTGTAAATGCTCTATAGTTGCCTGCAAGGTCTTTTTCGATAATTTCGTAGAAACCAGTGACAGGTGCGTTTGCATTCATACCAGTAGTTTGTCTAATAATATCTACTAGAGCAACGCCAGGTTTATAAGTTGCTTCATACCAGTTCATGGTATTTGCATTGTAGTTAAATCTTGGATAGTTAGAAAAATCAGCTAATGAATTGTATGAAGGGTGGTCAGGTGTTAAAGATTGGTTTTGATCTTCATACTTTCTGTATTTTCTAAAGTAAAATTCTGGTACAGTGTCTTCGCCATCATAGGTTAATGTATAGCTAGAATCTACGCTAAATGCATAGTCATAAATTGTTGGTAGAGAGGTGTTAACATTAGAAGCACCTTCTTCCTTAAACTTTTCTTTTACATTGTCTTTGCTGGTGTAGTAGCTAGAACTTACTAGGTAAGAGTCAGCATCGATCAAAGAATCTATGTTGATTAAAGGTTTTGTACGGTCAATCTTTACTCTGTAGCTAGTGCTTACAAAGTCGCCATAACCATGGTCTGTAACTTCTGTTGGAGCATATCTAATCTCGATGATGTAGTCGATTTCTTCATCGATATTAAGAGTAATTGTGTATTTGTGTTGAGTATAAACCTTAAATTCAAATTCGTTAGAATCAAGAATTTCTATTTTCACATTTTTGATAAAAGTATAAGTAGTTAGGTCGATACTATCAATACCTTGAGCAATTTTGTCTACATCATATAGTTCAAAGTTAATTGTCTCGGTTGTTTCGTTTGCTGTGATATTAATTTCTACTACGCTTGCAGTATATGGATCAACAGCATCGCTCCAAACAAATTCTACAGTACTGTCTGCCGCAGAAGCGTTTGTAGCAAAGAAGTTTTCTTGAACGGTACTTTCTGTCATTGGTTCTTCGTTTACATATACATTACCAGATGGTGCTGTATGAGCAATAACGAATGAGCAGAAATATTTCATTGGGTTAATATTAGATATACCAGTAGCTAAATCAGAATAACCTGTATGGTCAATAATGCTTATTGTATATAGGCCTTCTGCAGTAAATTCTGGGATATTAAAATAACCTTCAGCAGAATAAGTTGTAATATTGTAAGTAATAAGTGGGCTAAATGGAACTGTTGTATTTTGATAAGTAACAACAAGTTCTAACAATGCAAAGTCAAGTCTGCACATTACATTATCGATAGCAGAACCATTGTCAACAAAGTATTTGTACAAAGGTATATTAATTTGTACAGGTAGTTTGTTGGTTGTTAGTATAGGAGTACCTGCAGATACGCTACGGAAAAAGTTTTTGAAAGTATATTGGTTAGAAGTGCCTTTGCCTAGTGTGATAGAAATGTTTTCACCAACTTCTCTTACATTGCCAGCTTGATATGTGCTAGAAATGATACCGTTGTGGTCTACATATACTGTATAGCTACGCTCGTATTTGTCGTTACCAAATGATACTTTATTACCATCTTGATCCCATTGACCATAGCCTAGTGAGTTGTCGCCAAATTCGTCATATCCGCCACCCACATATGTACGGGTTAAGATATACTTACCTGCGCGTGTTTTACCATCCTCCATATTGATGTTAGAGATGTGATAGTATCCATCTTCGTTAACTTCGGTTGGTAGTGTAAAGTTTTTAGCATCGGTTGGGGTAGTACTAAATGGATAAGTTGTGCTACCTGCATCATAGTTAAATGCATAATATCTGTAGCTAACTTTTGCTATCTTGTACATACCTTCTTGAGTGTCTTTGTACTTAAATGTTAGAGTAGATAAGTTTGTACCACGGTTAGTCATGATATAGCGAGAAGTGTTATCTTCATCACCGTTTTCATCAACCCAGCCGCTAGCCCAGTATTGGCCGCTAGCATTGTCAAAGTTCATCTCAACTACAAGGTTGCGAGAAGAACCGTTCTTTGCAGTCACCTTAAACAAATATCTTTGTTCGCCTGCAAATGCAACGCCAGGTACATTGTTTGGATGTAGTGTGATTAACCAATTATCTTTTGGTGTTAGTGTTGCTGATGACTTAGCGCCTGTTTCAGCATTTTCAAAAGTGACCTCCATTGCAGTGATAGGTATAATTACATATCCTTGTGGGGTAGCACCTTCTGTAAGAGCACCGTAAGAAGTCATTGCAAAATAGTTTTTGAATGTTTCTGACATTGTATTAGCAGGTGTGTCAGAAATAAAGTCTGCTACGATAGCTTTGTGATCACCAAAGATAACTCTTGTTTGTGTTTTTACAAAGTTTGGTTGATTGTTGATTGGGTCAAAACTATTGATCCAAATGTTTTCTTCTTCGTTATAAGACTCTTGTATAAAGGTAAGTTGTGTAGAGTCTTTCATGATCATACGATAAAAGTCGTTGCCAGCATAGTCTTTTACATGGAACAAATAAATACCATCAGATGCTTGATATTGATATTCGTTTAGTGGAAGAGCATTTAAGCTATTCATATAAGGTATGCTACTAACAACGCTTGTAGAGTAGCCGTTAGTTAATAGGTGAGCTGTTGATTCGTCTGCTAGGGTGTGCTCAACAATCTCTACAGTTTCGTTTGTGTCAGTTATTTTTACATAATAGCAATCTATTGTTGTAGATAAGCCAGAACGAGTTCTGCTTGCCCATTTTTTCTCTGCCCAGTTGATACTAAATGTTTTGTTGGTTATTGACATATCATAACCCATGCTAGAACCATTTGGTATTTGGTCAACTGTGGTAGTTTCTAATAGATAATTGCCATTGTTTAGTTGAACATCATATATATTAATGTTTGTTATAGGTGTGCTATCAACAAAATATTCGTGGTCTATTGATAGCATGCTTGGATTATAAGTGACTGTAACAATGTATCTACCATTAGCATTGTAAGGTATAGCATAGTTTCTTGTGTTATCCCAAGTGTATGTATAGTATTGGTCGCCACCAATTTCTACTATGACAGGTGTACCACTAGCGTCAGTTTTTCTTACTAGAGGAATTCTGTTTTCGCTAATTCTGTCATCAAAGTTTGAGTATCTTGTGTAAGTTAAAGAAACAGGAGCATTAAATGCATTTTCGTTATTTTTAACTAAAATTCTAATGTTTTGATTAGTGATAGATATTTCGTCGATAGTTTGTATTTCTGAAATATTACCATATTGGTCCATTGCTTGGAATATAGTTTCTGGAACTTTGTTGTTTATTTCAAACAAGAACATTTGAGAACCGGTAAATATGCTACCATAGCTTGTGATGATAGTGTAGTCTAACTTCATCAAGTATACGCCGTCCATATTTATTTGAGAACCTTGTATATAGTCTAGGGTAGGGTATGTGGCAGAAGCTGAAAAAGTCTTTGTTGCCCAATCATTTAAGAAGTAATATGTACCTGGATTGCCTGCATCTTCTTCCATAAATGATGTTTGCAACTCTGTCATAGCTTCGGCTATTGTTGTAAACTTTTTGAATTTGCCTTTTTTGTCATTAAGCTCTGTGACATTATAATTAAACTTTAGAGGTGCTTGGTCAGTGATTGGATGAAGTGTTGGTACATAACCTTGAGTGTTAGGTGTTATAGAACCATCTTCATTGATAGGGTTGCTACCAACGATATCTGCATGTGTGATCTCATTTGCTAGAGGTAGGTAAGCAGCAGCTTCTTGATCTTTATATGTTAGTTCATAACCATAAATTGTTAGATATTTTATAGTAGTTTTTGATAAACCTGCAACTTCGGTTATAATATAACCACCTGCAGTTGATACTAATAGGTCTACGCCAAATTTATAATCACCAAAACTTGTAAGTTGCATTTCTGCATTGTAAGGTATTATATTTGGTCCTGTAGGATCTATAGTCTTTTTGTATGTTTTTACACTAAATGTTTGTCCGGTACCTTCGAGCTCAAATACAACATTACCTGTATGTGTGCCATCTGGTTGAGACATTGCCTCGCTGGCTGACATTATTGGGTTAAAACTTTTATAAATATAATTAAAGCTTGTATTGTTGCCTGCTGTAAATGTGTAGTTAAGTGCAAATATACCAGCATTGTAAGTGACTACTGGATAAACTAGCTCACCACCAGCTGTATATTTGTTAAAGTTGTATGCATATGCATCATAACTTTCGTGATCTACAATAGCATCAGGAGCTTTGTCTGCATAGTTAATTGTGTATGAAGATTCGTCCTTAAAGTAATCGTATCTGTTAATAAGAGTAAATTTAATATTAACAACAGATTCTAGGTCAGAGATAACACCGTTTATTGTATAACGATATATAAAAGTAAAGTCATACTCACCAACACGGTCTTCGATAGCTATAGGTGTAAGGTTGCCATCGTTCCAGTACATTGGGGTAGATGAAGTTCTAAGTGCGATAGGATATTCTACAAAAGCATCATCAATATTTTGTTCGTTCTTTGATACGGCAATAGGTTTGCCATTAAGAGTTGCGTTGACATTAAGGCTGGCTGTTGATACTTGAGCCTCTGATCCTTCGGTTGCAGTTTTTTGTCTATTAAATCTTACATATACAGTTGCAGCATTAAGTATTGCGTCTTCACTCTTGTCTGTACTAGAAGATAATAGTACATATGCGCCAGATTCGTAGTTGGTATATTCGGTACCACTCAAACTGTACAATGCATATGGCACGCCACCTTCGCCTTCTTTCCAGATTGGCTGGGTAGATATGATAGCATCTTCTGCATAAGCTTGTTGTTTTACATTAAACTGGGCTGTGCTAAAAACGCCTGCCATAAGCATGCATATCAAAACTGATAAACTTATAAATAGATTTTTTAGAGTCAACTTTTTCATACAAAAATTCTCCCTGCTTTTGTAAAAAGACATAGTTATTTTTTTAACTAGTATTTTCTAAAATTTTACAATTATGTCATTCTAGCATAATTGGTATTATATAATACAATATATTTTAACATAATATAATATATATAACAAATTATTTCGACATCTTTTTTGCAAAATATTAGCTAAAATTTATATGTAAAAATGTGCACATTTGAGCATATAAACCAAATGTATGTTTTGTGGGGTAGATATAAAAACAAATAAAAAAAAGACTGCAAATTTTGCAGCCTTTTTTGTTTATTAAATGTCATCATCAATAGAGAAAGTAGCTTTTGGTTTTAGTACTTTTGAGTTTCTATCGATTATACTGTAGCTAACTCTTGCTTCGTCCAAAGCTCTGCTTGGTACATAGCCATCAGAAGTTTTGGTCAAATCAAATTGTGGTATAGCCCAAGCCATTGTTGATTTTGTTCTGATTGGGAACTCGTTAAGAATCTTAATAATAATTTCGCTGGTAGGACCAGATTCTAGGTGGCCAAGTTCGTCTGGATAAATCAATGGACGAGATACCATGCTCTTGCTTGTAGAACGGTTGGTTTCATCTTTTTGTTTGCTTTCAGAAACATTGGTTGTTTCTAGTGAAATCTCACCACAAAGTTTACTAAACTCTTCGCAAGTACGAGCATCGTCAGTACCGATAAATATTTTGATAGGGCAGTTGCCTTTGATGGTTTGTGCAACATCATCGCCGTATTTTGCGTTTAACTGACTAAATGATTGAATAACCAATGCAAAGAAGATATTTCTACTACGAGAAACGGTAATCATACTATCGATTTTTTCTATCTTTGGTAAGTTTGCAAACTCATCAAGCAAGAAGTAAACAGTACGAGGTAGTTTGTAATTTGGATATTTGTTAGCTAGGTCAACAAGTTTTTTGTACAATTGAGATATACACATTGTAGCGATACCGTGACGAGCTTCTTTTTCATCAGGGATAATAATGAAGAATGCTGTTGGTTTGTCTGCAAAAGTATCAAAATCCATTTCGTTCATACTTGTTGCAAAACACATACCAGAGTCATTAAAGATACCAAGTCTTGCTGTTACGATACCCATATAAGATTTGGTAGTAGTTGGCGCGTTGTTAATAGCAGTACTTACCAATTGAGCAACTTTACTAAACTTGTCTCTGCCTGTATAGTATTGACGAAGAGATTTGTAAGGATTTTCTGGGTCGTTGTCTTTGTAGTTACAAATTCTTGCTAGGTTGTAGAAGTTGTATTTTTCTCTAGTCATACCAAGCTCTGGGTTGCGGCTATCTTCTAACATTGCAAGTAGTGTACCATAAACAAATTCTTGAGCACCTCTGTCCCAGCTAGCATCGTTTTTGTTTTCGATAGGACAAATAATACCAGCTATTTCTCTCAATTCGTTTTCGGCAAGGTCGATAAGTTCTGCTCTTTTTGAGCCAAGCTCGCTATCTAACATCTCTTTGTTAGGGTAGGCGATGCCTCTAAATTCGTACCAAACATTGTTATATTCTTTTGCTATAATCTTTAGTTTTAGATCAGCAGGGTTAACATTTTGGTGAGTTTTTACTTGTTTTTCTATTTCGTGGGCTTCTTGGTATAGCATAAATGCATTATCAAGAGGGTTCCATCTAGTAGATGCATAAGGTTGACGCAAGTTAAATACTTTTACATCATAACCTTCGTTGCGTAATTTTGTTGCGTTCTTTTCGTACAATTCACCTTTTGGGTCACTGACAATAAAGCTAGGTTTTGTCTTTGTACTAGAAAGAACTTGCAATTGTGGTATGATAAACTTTTGAGTTTTACCAGTACCGGTAGTACCAATGATAAGAGCATGTATAGGCTCGTACATATTAATATGTAGGTCTCTACCTTTTAGTTCGCTACGAAGAAGCATACCATCTTTACTTGCTTTGATTGTAGACCATGTAGCGTACATAAATTTCTTTTCTGTTTTTAGTTCTTTTTCTGTTACCCAACGGCTATCAAAGTATTGTGAAGTTTCGTTACCTTTTTTGTCTTTAGCACCAACTTCAGTTTTGAACTCTTTTTTAGACATTTTGTTAAGTAGCATCAAGAAGTAAGAACCAATACCTACAACTAGGATACCTACAAAGTATATTGATCCAACGACTGCTTCGTAGTTAGTTGTAAAAAATACTTTTTCTGTAGCATAACTTCCTGCAGCATATGCTATAGCTCCAGTAAAAATAACTAGAAAAAGAAAGCCAATAAATTTTTTCATAAATTTCCCCCGCATAAATTGCTGATTATATTATAATACTAAAATAAAAAATTTAACAACTAAAATATCATAAAAAATATTTATTTTTTTACAAAAATAACTATTAAATATGCAGCCAAATTTTATTTGCAAAAAAAAATTAAAAAAAATATATTTTTATGTAAAAAAAGTTGCAATAACAAAAAAATTGTGCTATATTACAGTTAGTAAAAACAGAAATTCATTTTTGGAGGGCATAATATGTCAATATTTACACGTTTAGCAACACTAATCCTAAACAACCCAATCATCGGCGCTTTGTTCTATAATGAAGACAAATGGGCAGAAGATGGCATGAAACAATTTTCATGGTTGAAGCCAATTGCAAAATTCTTGGACGATGCACTTATCCCAGTAATTATCGTTGTTGGCGCTCTTGGTGCTATTTGGATTATTATTCTTGGTGTTAACCTTGCTCGTGCAGAAACAGCTGATAAAGCTACAGAAGCTAAAAAGAGACTTATTAACGTAGTTATCGCACTTGTTGCAGTACTTATCTTAATCTTCTTACTAGCATTCTTCGTAACAAACGCACCAACATGGTTCGCAAGCGGTTCAGAAGTAAACCCATTCTAATTGATAAAAAAATAAAAGAGACAGGTTCGACACCTGTCTTTTTTGTTTTATATTATAGTTTTTTAATAACGGCACATATGCTCATATATAAAAATGTTAAATATAACAAAAAAATATATAATTTTGTTAATCATATCTAATCAAAAAGTTGTCTTTTTGTCTAACTTATATTATAATACATAAAATAAAAGGGGTATTTTTTGCTTTTTTACAAAAATATAGCAAAAATATACAAAACAAAAAAAATTATCCCAAACAAAATTTATAAAAGGGGTGTATATGAAAAAGCGTCTAAAAAACTTTCTTGTAGGCATGATGCTTGTTTTTCCAATGCTGCTAACTGGTTGTGCTAATCCGTTTGGATCTTCTAATAGTGTAGGCAAAACAGAAACAAAATTGCCAAGCATAGAGCAAGAATCTGGTGGTACTCCTGGTAAACCTAGCAACAGTGGCGGTGGTGGAGCAGCCGAAGAAGAAGAGCCAGAACCTGTTTATTATGATCCTGCCAATGACGATCAAGATTTGTACTCTTCTATCACTGACTACTTTAACGCGACAAAGATGATATATAAACCAGGCACAGTTGCCAACAAGAGTGAGATTAAAAATTTCTTGTTAAATTCTAGTCCAAGTTCTCCTGATATTTCAAGAGTATTTTTAACAAGATTCTTGTCAGAATACACAACAACTGGTTTTAATGGTACTAACGACTCTGTTAACTACGGAACTGTTGCAAATGTTGGTTCTGATAGACTTGTCACACCTTTTAATGCTGTTACAACAACATCATTAGTTCAAGCTGGTTTGGTTCGTAGCGATAATACAGCAACTTTGAATACAAAACTTGCAAATTATTCTGCAGAGCGTATTTTGCCAAAGATTGTTAACGACATGATGAATATGCAAGGTATATACAAAGCAACAGTGACTAGTTCTAGTCCAGCTGTAGATTATGTACTGTTTACACCAAGTGCAGCATATTCTGAAGCTAACTTGCCAATTACAGTTTCTTATAATAGTGCAACTTCAAAATATCAAATTAACTTGCCAACCTCTACATCATCTGCAGTATATAATGCTTATGATGTGTCATTGACTACAGATATTTGTGATTGGGTAGACGAAGAAACAAACCCTCTAATACCAGTAACAGACTATACAAAGGCAGAAATAAACCCAGGTTTTTACTATGTAAAAGCAACTATAGGTGGTAGCTCAAAAGTATATATGTTAGTACTTAACGGTACAACAGGTGAGCATCCTAACTTTGCTACTAATGTAGAAAACAACCTAAAATACATGTTAGACAGCCACTCAAGTGGTATTATATATAATGTTAATAGCATTACTAGTACAGTATCAAGCAAGGGCCATACATATTATACTGTTGGTCTAACTCAATGGAAAAAGACTATTTCTGCACCTGCAACTAACACTTCTGCAGAAACTTTGGTGACAACATATATTTCTCAATACAGAACTGCACTTTCAGTAGATTTTGCTTCAGTTTTGTTATTTGGCCTAAATGATGCAAAAGGTATTGCCTTCCCAGATGTTGAGATTTCTCATTCTGGTTTTACAGGCACACCTCAACAATACTATACTCAAACAATGGCTAATCTAGGCGCATACGCTGACAATTATGTTGATTTTTGCGCTACATATATCGATCATAAGGGTGTGACTTCTTATGAAGCAGATATGCTTGTAGAGTTTTTCTTAACCAACTACATTGGAGCAGAAGTACTTGCTCTAGAAGAAGCTAGATATACATTTATGACAGACATTAAAGAAGATGGCGAAGTTAATGCATTTAGCTCTAACGAAGCGATTTTTGATAGTGCTGGCAAAGTTATAAAATACAGAAAATTAATCGAAGGTTACAGCAACAATTCTAACCGTGCTGTTTCTAAAAACGATGCTTTTGATTCTATCACATATAGAGTTGCAACTGCTGCAGATAGAGAGGTTAGCCCAGATATCACAACAAATGCAGATACAACTTTTGTTAGATATGATGGTAGACTTGATACTCGTCAATTATTGTTCAAAAACTATGTAAATACAGCATATGCAAGTATGTATTTCGTTATTGGCGATCAAGTATCAATTATGCAATTTGACATCGATATTGATGTAGAATTGATAGATGTTAAGACAAATTATTTGATGAATATATCTTTTAACAATGACCTAGATGCCAACGGCAATGTTGTTGTTTATGAAGACGAAGAAGAGTCTGGCGGAGATGAAGACTTGGGTGAAGACGAAGACCTAGGCGAAGAAGGGGACGAAGAGTTAAGCAACGATAAAGTTCTTGATCAATATTTGCTTGGCAAACTTCAATCTATAGTTTTGATGCCAGATGTAAAAGTAGAGCTTCATTATTTTGAATTGTTAATTCAACCAGATATATCAAAACTTAACTATGTTGCAGGCGAAACTATCACTGCAAGACCAATATTGCGTTATTGCAGAAATGGTCAAATATACACATGTACTAATCTTTTGATTGATGGTGCAGGTGAGGCAGAACTTTTTGCTTATTATGATGAAGAAACTGGTGCATATATGGCAGATCCAGTAAGTATTATTTACGGTAGTGGCGATTTCTTCACTTTTGTTGATGAAGATGGCAATGCATGTCCAGATATCACATCGATTACACTTAATAGATTTACCAATCACGAACCAACATCAGTTCGTATGAGCAACTTCTTCCAAGTAGGCAAGGCAGTTCCTCAAAGTCTTGATCACTTTAGAGTAAGCAATCAAGCAAATGGCAAAGGTGTAAACTATGTTTACAATGATACTTCAACAGACTTTTTAGAAATTAGCTTCTTAATCTCTGTTGGTAGCCAAAATTATGCTAACAACTATGGTATTGGCGTGTCTGTTGGCGATATTTATGGCAAAGTTTTATAAAATATTGCTAAAAAAACAAAAAAAATAAAAATTTTGTATAAAACTATCAAATTATTATGTACAAATAAAAAAATATTTGTTATACTAAACAAGTAAAATTTATTAAAAGAGGAGGGTTTTATGTTAGCTACAATTAGTTCTTCACTTTCTGCTGGTATTATAGATACTATTAAGAACATCGTTAAGTTTGTTGCCAACTTACCAAACTTGCTTTCTGGCTTGTTGCAAGCAGCATTGTCATTAATTTATGTACTAATGTACTATACATTTATGTCAATTGCTGTTTCTGTTAACTTCTTCGAAGCTTTGTTTAAGAAGATGGCTGGTCTAGAACCAATGCTTACTGCTGACGGTAAATATCAAGATATAGTAACTATATTTATTGGTAGTAACGAAGTGTGGGGTTTATTTGTATCAATTCTTGTACTTTCTATAGTATTGTTGATGCTATTTACCTTTATCGCTATTATAAAATCAGAATTTAGTTTGGATGTTAAGGGTAGTGCAAAGGGTCCAATTATCGCAAGATCTCTAAAATCACTTGCAATGCTTGTTATCGTTCCAGCTGTTAGCGTAATGGGTATTTACGCAACCAACGCAATCACATTAACTATCAACGACATGTTCCGTAATGGTGACGATGTACCATTGTGTAACCAGGTATTCTATGTCGCGGCGTACGGAGCAAACAGGGCGCGTATAGATGGTGACTTTAAGTATTACATAACAGGTAGTACCGTAGGTCTCAT
>JAZRSV010000022.1:0-24944 GCA_045651685.1 Clostridia bacterium
GCCAACCTGCTTTATTTGCACTAATAGTTGTTGTTTTAGCTTGAGAGCGATGTTATATTTGTTTGTTGGCAAAGTTATAGTATATTCCCACATAAAAAACCTAATTAAAAATAAATATAACAATATTGTATGCTACCAAGCGATAAATACTCATAAAATTTTTAGCAAAAATTACCTTATTTGATAATAAAAAAAGTCCCAAAAATTTGGGACTTTAATTTTTATAATTTTATTGAATATTTGAATCTGGCACTATTTGTTGAGGTTGAGTTTGAGGTTCTTCTCTATATTGCTCCTCTTCTTGGTCAAGTTTGTATCCAAAATATTGGGTACTTCTGCCTAACTTTGCATACTCTGATTGAGTGTACAAGCCATCATAGTCATAAAAAATTTTTTGACTATGCATTTTTTTGCCTTGACTTATAAGTCTATATCTCTCACGAGTGCTAGAAAGTCTTATTTCTTTGTCTGGGATGCCATAATGGTTGTTTGTGCCCATTGGATAGTTAGTGTTGCCTGGGAATCTATCAAGACCTATGTTAATAACATGTATTAAGTCTTTGGCAGGACCAAAACCCTCATCTGATTGCAATACCAATGGAACCCCTTGGCTAAATCTCTTCATTGCCATAGAATATAAGCCATACTCTAGGTTGTTTAGCAATATTTCTTTTTCGACATCATCTATCTCACTAAAAGATTGTGCAACAATGTTATCTCTGATTTGGTATGCAACCTCCATCAAGTCATAACCAGCAGAAGGTTGTTTTACACCTTTTTCTACGATCATATCTTTTAATGCCATAAAAGATTGATTAGCCCTTTCTCTAGAGAACTTTGATACTTGTGCAACATTGAAATAATCTATTGTTTTAGCCATAGTTGTTTACCTCTCTATACAAATATTATCGCATAAAACCCTTATTATGTCAATATATACAAAAAAAGCGCTGCATAAAAACCTACAAAATGAGATAAAGCATATCTTTGCGTACAAAAACAACTCTTATCAAAATATATAATCGATTTTCATCATGCGAACAATTGACAAAAATATGCTATTTTATTAGTATTATTTATGGAGATAATTATGAATAACAATCAATTTGACGAATTACAATTTGGCGCTATGAGAACAGCTTTTTTAACAGCGTTTCCAAAGATATTTACTGATATTGACTACTCTCAAGAGATTTTTTATAACATGAAAGGTTTGGCCATAGACAAGGGTTTTTCTTTTGCCCCAAATCTATTTAACAACCAAATGGCTATTGAGATAGAGGCTAGACACAAGGCTCTAAACAAAGCTTTAGAGCAGCACATCACACCAAACACTTTGGTTATAGAAATAGCTGCAGGTATGACACCAAGACATCTACAATTTAAGGCGTATAACTATCTAGAAGTTGACTTCGCCCCTGTAATGGATATCAAAAAAAATATATATCAAAAAATCAACCAAAACACCTCTCTTGATAATACCGTTATCGGCATTGATCTTGCAGATACAAAAAACCTTCGTGCATTTTTGACCGATGTAGCCAAGGCAAAACAATGTGACAAAATCATTATACTAAACGAAGGATTGTTTTGGTATTTGACCAAAGAACAAATCGCCGCTATGACCACTACAATTTGCGAGTCACTAGCTGGTACCGACTGGATATGGATAACATCTGACTGCCCTACTGAAGATAAGATTGTTGATGACTACCGAAAAGTTATTTCTGACTCAGCAAAGGCAAAAAGAGGAACCTTTGCAGATTATAATGACTTTTCTGGCTTTTTTAAGAAACTTGGCCTAAACAACCAAAGACACAAACTTTCGGACTTTTTGACATATCAAGATTTAACATCGGCAAAGCTATTTTCTATAGAAGAAGGCGAATCTATAAGAAGAATAAATGCTTATACAGATATAGCTATCTTCACAAGAGTTTAATAACAAAAAAAACGCTATAGAACAACTATAGCGCTTTTTATTTTTTAAAATATAACTTTAAATAAATTAACGCTTTTATAAATCTAATAATTTCTGCGTTAATTCGCTTAGTGTTGTTATATGAATATTGCTTAGTTATTTTATCATACCCGTTATGACCAGTATTGTATATTTTACACTTTACTTCGTTTAATTTTTTAGCAAATTCAATAGCACCGTGATACTGACATTCTGAATCGTATTTACCTGCAATAATAAGCGTTGGTATTTCTCTATTTTGAATTGCAATGTTTTCAATATCTTTTTGAAATAGCATTATACCATGTAGCAGCCTTTTAGATAGTTCACTCTTTCTAGCGCCACTTGTAGAAGATACAACAAGTGGAATATTATTATTATAATGATATTCAATTGTTTCGATATTAATATTGCTGTAATTAAAGTCAAAAATAGAAAATAAATGAACTACTCCAATACAGTCTATTTTGGTAGATTTTAAAGTCTGCAACAAAAGACCACCAAAGCTCTCACCTATAAAAATAAAGTTTTTATAGCCAAGCGATTTTAATGTATGAATAGCCATTTTTGTTTCTTCAACATATTTAAAAGTATCAAATTCAATAAATGGTTCTTTACTAGCCCTTTCACCATGCGCAAAAAAATCAAATGTGCAATTATCTATTTTGTTTTTATTTAAATCATCTACTAAATGAACAACATGTTTGTGAGAAGAACTTCCAAACAGTCCATGAAAATAAACAACACAAAAATCATTTCCAAATCTATTAACTTTTAGTGGAAATGATGAAACATTTGGTGTTGCTATAATTACACTATTATTAACTTTTTCTATATCTTTCATATACATTATTAAATCACATTTTTTTCAACAAGTAAAGAATTTACTAGATAAAAAAACTTTTAACAATAAAATAAGTTAAAAAAGGTTATAAAATAAAAAAACGCTATAGAAAAACTATAGCGTTTTTTATTATTTATTATTGTTTAGGATCTTCTGCTAATAGTGCTTTAACTTCTTGAGTAGCAGGTTTTCTAAATTCTACACCTTTGGCTGTGTCAACTGTGACAGAACCAACAACAATATCTTGGCCTTGTGTTGGATCTTGTGGAATAGTAAGACCGCCATTAATTTGTAATGCAGTTTCTAACAAATCTTGACCAATTGTGCCTTTGTAAATACCTTTTAGATCGTCGCTTACAACGCCATCAGTTATTGACAAATCATATGTTTGGTCATCCAAAATTCTACCATACAAAGTCTCGTACATAGAACAATTTGCTTTGGTCATAAATAATGTTATTTCGTCTGGAGTATAACCTCGTTGTTGCAATATAACACCCATTGTAGCTGACAAATTGTCTACAACACTGTCTAATACAGACAAAGCTTTGATATTTTTTGAACCATGTTCTTCTGGCAATCTTTCTATAATAGCATTTCTTTTTACTGCTCTAACATGTTCGTATAGTTCTGGATTTTCAAAATCTGACATACCATGGCTAATAAAAGCTTTTTTGGTTGGAATAATACCAACTTCTTGGTATGGATCAGCTAATTTTACTGTTCTCAAACTAATAGTTTCTGTAGAAGCTGCAGGTATCACCTTTTTTACAACTTTTACTACAGGTTCTGGCTCTTCTTGTTGAGCTGGTGCTGCAACTCTTGCTACCAATCTATCTAATTCTTCTGGGTTTGCTGGAGTATAAGCTGGATTAACAGCTTTGTATGTTTTTAGCATACCACTAGAAACTTTTATTGCTCTGCGATAGTTTTGAAGTTGTTGTTCGTTTAACTCTTGAGCAATAGCAAAGTCTTGCCAGTCTCTTTCGGTAAATGTAGCAAATTGACTAGTTGGTAGATAAGAATATTTGCAGAAAACATATTGTAGAGATGTTTTACCCTTGCTATCTTGAGTTGTACCATATTGATAATCAGACAACCATTTTGCAATATGCTTACCATTAGCATTACAAAATGCTGTACCAAATACATAGCCAAAGTCACCACCGATGATATATTTGCCAGTTTCTGGATCAGCCTTAACATCTAATACAAAAGGTCTACCCTCTTGCATTGCTTCAAAATATGCATGGTTAAGTCTAGTCATAACTTCTTGATATTTCTTTTCGTAAAGTTCGGTGTTTGCTTCGTGTGCAAATGCAGGCACATCAAATATTGTGCCGTCTTCTGAAAAAGAATAACCATTTTGTGCAGCAGACATGATATTGTCTACCATAACCTTTAGTGGTCTGTAAGAAGTATAAAAGCTATTTACATTTTCCATATACTCATTATATTCTTCTGCAGTAAGTATATCGCCCTCTCTAGTTAGAGCCATAAAGAATTTTGCAACACCAACATTGTATTTGCTCTTTAGGTCTGTCACGCTAGATTTGCCTTTTGCATCAAGATCCAATCTTGGTAGTTTAGTACCAGCAAAAGCTCTTACATCATCGCCGGTAGCTTGCTTGCGAGTATACATCTTGCTATGAGTAGTTTTTACATCATTGCGTTCGTAATAGCCTTTTTGCATAAACTCTCTAATAGGCATACATTTAACTCTCAAAGCTTCTCTTAAGTCGCCATCTGGGCCAACATTAGTATCTGTATAAAATACTAATGGTTCTGGATTGTTAGTCTCAAAAAACTTTGCAGTTGCTATTTTTGACATGTTTTTTATAAATTGTTTTTCGGCATCTTGATATCTAGTAGAAAGTTGAGGATCACGACCGTTTTGTTTAGAAACAGTTCTCATAGAACCCAAAACACCAACAAGGATTGTTCTAAAGTTGTTTTTTAGAGCTGTTTTTTGTTCTTCGGTTAAAGTTGAAGCATCAACTTCTTCGGTAAAAAGTGTAAATTCATTCTTTTTTGTTGCCATATAAAATCTCCTAATATAGTTGTTATAATTATACCAAAGGTAGCTTGTACTGTCAATACTCAAAGTTTATTAATATATATTATTATAATATAACGGCAGCTTAAAATAAAAACTCACCAAATTTTTGTTGGTGAGTTTTGTATTAACATATTATTTTGGCACACAAATCGTATATTTTTGTGCCAATAGGCTATTTATCTTGAGTAGGAGCTTTTGCTTCTTGCGCAGTAGCTTGAGTTTCGCTTTGCTCGGTAAAAGATGTCTTTGCTACGGTATTGCTTTGAGAATCAAACAATTTTAATTCTGCTGTTTCGCCGCTAATACGAAGTATTGCATGCTTAACATCATCTAGCTTAAAGCTATCACAAATGATACCATCAGCATTGTCAAACTCGGTATCGATAATGATGCGTTTGTCTACAATTTGTAGATAATGGCTACTATTGTATGCTATTGGGTTGTCTTCTTCGTTAACTACATGAGCATATACAACCCCATCTTTTGCATCGGCTTGCGCCATAAGTTGTTCTATTTTGCCTTTGTGATCTGCATATGATAGAGATAAAAAGTTAAAATAAGCATTAAAATATCTATTGTCTTGCAATTGTTCTCTATTGCGCTCTAAAAAATCTAAAGTTGGTCTGATATTTTCTAAAACATTCATTAGTAGATCTCCTTTGTATATTATTATTGTAAAACTATTTTTGTGTTTTGTCTACATTTTTTTATATTTTATTAGTCGTTGCGCATTAGGCTTGTGTCTATCTCAACATCGACAAGCTTTATTTTTGCACCATTTTTTACATCTGCAGCTACCCTTGGATGATGCATTAAGTCTTCTCTAGTATATTGAGGAATATAACCAAAATCGTTATAAAACTCTTGCAAAGGATAAGCAACATCAATGCCAATCTCGTTAAGACACTCTTGTAGTTGATAACCTCTACCTGTACAATTTTCAAACTTAAAAGCATAGCCTGTATATTCGCCATAATCATAAGTTATAATTGCAGGATACTTGTATACCTTTAGATTTTGAAAAACAACCGTACGAGTACGAGAATTGCAGTTTGTATGATTAATACTATCCCCTACAAAAGACTCATTGCCATCTCGGCGCTCTTCAAATATTTTTTCTTTTATTTCTTTGCCAATAGCATAATTGCGCCTATTACGCTCAATAGATGCACGCCTTTTTAGCATGTCAATTTCGTGCTGTCTAGAGTTATACTCCATAATATCTTTTGGCGCTTCTTCTCTATCAGGGTCAGAAAATTGATTTTTTTCGTCTATGGTAGATTTTTCTATAATATCTCTATTAGCTCTAAAAGGGCCGTCTTTTTTCTTAAAAAACATTAATTTCTCCTCTAAAATAATCCAGAAATATTAGCCTTATCATCTATAGTCATGCCAATTGCTGCTGGCTGTTTTGATAGACCTGGCATAAGTAGCATATTTCCAGCAAGTGCTACCAAGAAACCTGCACCACTGCGAATCTCGATATCTCTAATTTTTATCTTAAAGTCAGTTGGTCTAGCAAGCAATTTTTGATCATCTGACAAACTATATTGCGTTTTTGCAATTACGATAGGTAGTTTGTCCAAATTTAGATCTTTTATAGTTTGTATGCTTTGTTTTGCCTTATCCAAGAACTCAACACCACTCGCACCATAAACTTTTGTTGCTATGTCAGTTATTTTTTGTTCGATTGTATCATTTAGATCGTAAGCAAAACTAAAATTACTATTATCTCTGTCGCAAAGTTCTTTTACGATACTAGCAAGTTCTTTGGCACCTTTGCCACCCTTGCCCCAAACATTATTAGTACAGAATATCACGCCCATATCAACAACTGCCTTTTTGACAAGGTCAATTTCTTGTTTAGTATCTGTGGTATAGCTATTTAGAGTGACTACCAAAGGCAGTTTATAAACATCTCTTATTGTCTCAATATGTTTAATAAGGTTTGCCATGCCTATTTTTACTGCAGCTGTATTAGGTGTATCAAGATCATTTTTGTCGACACCACCATGCAGTTTTAGAGCTTTTATTGTAGCTACTAATACTACAGCATTTGGCTTTAGATCGTTAAGTCTACATTTTAGATCAAGAAATTTTTCTGCACCCAAATCTGCACCAAAACCAGCTTCGGTAATGGTATAGTCTG
Organism: Clostridia bacterium; assembly: GCA_045651685.1. Classification (GTDB taxonomy): domain Bacteria; phylum Bacillota; class Clostridia; order Christensenellales; family UBA1242; genus CAKVLS01. The sequence continues at coordinate 7,013 of JAZRSV010000022.1, forward strand.
CTAGTGACATAGATAGCTTTGTTGCAACTATACTATTGCAACCATGAGCAATATTTGCAAATGGACCACAGTGCACCAAAGCAGGTGTGTGGCTCAAAGTTTGCACTAAATTAGGGTAAATTGCATCCTTAAGCAAAATTGTCATAGCATCTTGCGCTTGCAAATCTCTTGCATATACAGGCTTATTGTCATATGTAAGAGCAACCATAATGTTGCCACATTTTTGTTTTAGATCGGCAAGATCTTTTGCCAAAGTTAATATAGCCATAACCTCACAAGCAGCTGTTATAGTAAAGTTATCTTTGCGTTCTATACCGTTTTTGTTGCCTTGTGCACAGGTTATCTCTCTCAATGCTCTATCGTTAAGGTCTATACATCTATGAAACAAAACTTTTGATGGGTCTATATTTAGGGCATTGCCTTGAAAAATGTGATTGTCTATAAGACTGCAAAGCAAGTTGTTTGCGCTGGTTATAGCATGAAAGTCACCATTAAAATGAAGGTTGATGTCTGCCATTGGTATAACTTGAGAGTATCCACCACCTGTAGCGCCACCCTTTATACCAAATACAGGACCAAGTGATGGCTCTCTTAATGCAAGACATACTCTTTCTTTTTGAAGAGCCAAAGCATCGGCAAGACCGATAGAAACGGTTGTTTTGCCAATACCTGCGCTTGTAGGATTTATGGCAGTCACAAGTACTAGTTTGCCGTTAGGTTTTGAGTCTGGCAATTTTGTCACTTTTGCTTTATAATCACCAAATCTATACAAATCAGACTGCTGTACACCAATCTTTTTGGCAATTTTGTCAATTTTTTGCGCTTGCACGCTATTAGCAATTTCTATATCTGTCATATCATCCTCCCCTATTTTTTATAAGTTAAGTATATCACTAGTTATTTTTATAAGCAAATATTTTGTATAAGGTTAATAATTTTAATTATTAATTTGACTAAAACAAAAAAAATATTTACAATAACAATGTGAGGTTATTATGCAAAAATTAAAACAGAAAAACCCAGTAAATTCAAAGGTGTTAAAAGACAACCCTTTATATACATATACCGAAGGTACAGCCGCAAAAGATGGCAATATTGTATTGTATGAGAGAGTTATGCGCAATCGCACAGTCACTACAAAAAATAATGTTATTGTTGTAGATAGCATAAATGACTTGAGAGGCCGCAACTACTGTGCTCTAAATATAGACAATATCATCAGACAAAAGGCAAAACCAAGCTTTGTTGTAGCTACTTTTGGCGACAAAATACTAAATTGCCACAAAAACAACCTACTAAAGCATGATTATGACATTAATATTGTTGACTTTACAGACCCACAAGAGGGCTTGCAAATAGATGTTTTAGAAGCTTTGTTTAACGGTTATAAAAAGAATGTAAAAAAACAACCACTTATAAGCAAAATTTATTTTGAAGCTATTGCCAACATTGTTGATGGTATCTTTAATATAGAAACTGCCGATGACGAAAGAAAAAACAACTTTGTAAAAGCTTTTTATATCAACTTGTTGCAAAACCCAAAAACCACTATTACACAGTTTAATTTTGAAAACTTATATAAAGTGTTAAAAAGCTGTTTAGCTAGCAAAAAGGTTGATACCTTGGCAAAAACATTTGAAAAGAGCGAAAAATCTGTTCAAAAACTTGCAGATTCTTTGCTAAAATGCAAACCGGCCAAATTGCAAGCTTTGATCGAAGATATTATCAACAGCATCAAAGTTTTCTTAACCCCTACTGTAAAAAAACTATGTAGCAAAAACACTCTAAATGTAGAAAACTTCTTTGAGTATCCTTCTTGCATTGTACTTAAGATGCAACAAGAAGATAGCGCTACTAACCTATATGCCCCACTTGTTATAGAATATATACTTACAGAACTATATGTTAGCGCAAAACTAAATGGCAACACTATAAAAAGACCAGGATATGTTATGCTAGACAACTTAACATATTTGCCAAAGTTGTATGATTTTAACTTTAAGATCGACCAAGGCAGAATGATTGGCCTAAAATACAGCATTGTAGTACAAAATTTAGAGCAATTAGAAAATATATATAAAGAAACCTTTAACAAAGTTATGAAAAACTTTGAAAATAAGATTTTTGTAGAGTCTAACAGAAGAGCAACTCAAACCAAACTTGCCACAGTAAAGGTAGATTCGGACCAAAAGATTAGCAAATTTAGACTATTTAACAAACCTTCTAAAACATATCATATAGATTTGTCTGGCCTAAAAGATGGCGAAGGTGTCATATTTGCAACAGGCAAAATGCCAGTTTATACACAATTTGACTTTTTAAGCTAAAAAAAGAGCACTACATATTAGTAGTGCTTTTTTTATTATAAACATATAAATACTGTACCTATTATAAGTGCGATACTAACCAAAACGCTAAATACTAGCAAAAATACAACCGGCATCTTTAGCTTTTTTTGATTGCTAAGTAGCTGAATATAAAAATTTAACCAAGAAATAACAAATATTAGACATAAGTTGACATAGTTGCCTGTTTTATAACTTAACACATCAAACATAATAAGTGTAGTTATAACAACCACCCCAACAACCACAAGCAATGTTATTGCTATAATTAATACTTTAATAAATTTATCTCTGTCAAAAGCTTTCATCTTTACCTCACAAACTAATTATATAAAAAGAAAAAATTTTTGTAAAATATTTTTAGAAATATTAAAAAAATGTTTGACAAAAGTTTTATAATGTATTATATTGATACAGGTTTTACAAAAAAACCACCAAAAACAAGGCAAATTTTTAAGAAAAAATTTTTTTAAAAAAAATAAAAAAAGTTATAAAAAAGTGTTGACTTAAATAATTTGTTTTGATATATTATTAGAGCATGATTACTTGCATGGGAGCATAGCTCAGTTGGGAGAGCATCTGCCTTACAAGCAGGGGGTCATAGGTTCGAGCCCTATTGTTCCCACCAGTAACTATTTTATGACAAGTTACATATAATAGTACAAAAAAAGTTTTCATGTACTAATTGTATAGTATGTTGTGTTGACTTTTATATGATAAATCCTTTCATATCCCTCCTTTTTTTTGGTTAACACTTCTCATACCATACACATGCGGGAGTGGCTCAGTGGTAGAGCGTTGCCTTGCCAAGGCAAATGTCGCGAGTTCGAATCTCGTCTTCCGCTCCATTATTACAAAACAAAAATGTCATCAGGGAATTAAAGAAGGCAAAGCGTGGCACCATAGCCAAGTGGTAAGGCAGAGGTCTGCAACACCTTCACCCCCGGTCCGAATCCGGGTGGTGCCTCCAATAAACCAATTAAGGTGCACCACTTGGTGCATTTTTTGTTTTTATATACCTGCCGAAGTGGTGGAATGGTAGACACAAGGGACTTAAAATCCCTCGGGGGCAACTCCGTGCCGGTTCGAGTCCGGCCTTCGGCACCAAAAGAGAAACCTATTAATTTAGGTTTCTTTTTTTTGCCCAAAACTCCCCTACAATCTTACACATATTGACAATATAGCGTTTATTAGATACAATATAAATATAGAGGTGTTTTATGGAAAACGAAGAAATAATATATCCAGAAGACAAAATAATTGCTAGCAAAATGGCAAGTGGCTGTCTAATATTTGATACAAGCAGAATTGTAGCAAAAATACCTGTGACATCTAAAAAAACTGGCGAACAATTATTTTTGTATAAACTAAAAAATAGTGCTAATGATAGCTATGGCTACATGCGAAACAATATACCTTATTATCTTATTAGCGAGCAAGGTGATGTCGTTGCCGGTGCTTGTGCAAGAACATATGGCACTTTTGACAAACCAACTGACGAGGTTGTATTTGACTACACTACCAACCCAGACTTTAGAAGTAAAGGCTATGGTACATTTTTATTAAGTCTTATGGTAAAAGAGACCTTTGACAATAGATCTTTTGACAAATTGCCTGGCGTACAATATGTGCCAGATGACAGCTTTGAACCAGCTATAACAAAGATAAAACTAGATATTGCAGAAGATAACTTTGCAAGTCAAATCGTGGCAAATAACAACGGTTTTAGGCTTTCTCAAGAGTCTGGACACCACGAATTGTCTTACTCTCAATACAAGGCACTAAATCAAACAACAAGTCAAATACAATAAAAACAAGACCCCAAACTTTTGTGGGTCTTTTTTTGTTTGCCTGCTAATAAAAAGTATAGTATAATGTTTTATATAATAATAAAAAAGGATAATTAAGATGGATTTTATAGAAGTAAAAACAACCTTTGAAGTAGAGCAAGAAGCAAAAGATATGGCCGAATTATTACTAGACAAAAAGCTAGTAGCCTGCGCTCAAATATTAGAAATAAATAGCCATTATGTATGGCGAAACAAAAGATTTGTTGAGCACGAATATATGATAATTATGAAGTCAAAAGCTAGTCTTTATCCTCTACTTGAGAGCACAATAAAGCAAAATCACTCATACGAAGTTGCCGAAATTATCGCAACTCCTATTGTAAATTTGTCTCAAGAATATGCCGATTGGATCAAAGAAAATACCATCGAAATTTAATTATTACTTTTGTAAGCAAAATAATATATGGCACAATAAATAATAAAAAAATAGGGTAAAATCTACCCTATTTTTTTATTAAGAAACTAATTGCAGTTTCTTGCACCTGCACAAGCATTGCTGTTTGAGGCAGATTTGCCACGGCTTGAGCTTGCTTTTGATGCCTTTTTTTGAGATGATCTTGGCATAAGACACACTCCCCTTAAAAATTTTTTTACAGTACCAAAAGCCATATCATGCTAACGCAAAAATAAGCAGAATAATAAAAATATTTATACGCTAACTACTTTGATAACAATATGTTAAAAAAGTCTAATTAGACATTTTTACCCACAAATTTTTTACTCGCAAAAAACTCATGTACTGTACTATTATCTTTTGTAAAAAGCTAGGATAAATACATAAAAATTTTGGCATATTTTGTAAAAAAAAGTAGAGCAAACTGCTCTACTTATATTTTAATATTTAACCTATTTTGCCATGTTGTGTGCAAAAATTATTCTACAGATACTAGATAATAGTATACTGGTTGACCACCAGGAAGAACTGAAACTTCGCATGATGGATAAGACTCTTGTAGTTTTTGTTGTAGTTTTTCGGCTTCTTCTTCTTTAATATCTTCACCATAGAATAGAGAGATATTTACAGTAGAATTGTCAACCATTTTAGCAAGCAAACCCTCTACAGTTGGAGATACATGTGTGCCTTTTGCCAAGATAGAGTTGTTGTCAAGACCAATAATCTCGCCTACTGACAAATCAAAACCATCAACATGAGTATCACGAACTGCATATGTGACAGAACCTGATTTTACATTTTTGATAGATTCGCTCATAGCTTCGGTGTTGTCTTCTAGTGTAGCTTCTTCGTTAAAAGCTAGACAAGCAGAGATACCCTCTGGGATACTTCTTGTTGGGATAACTACGATATTTTTGTTAGTTAGAGCTTTTGCTTGTTCTGCAGCCAAAATAATGTTTTTGTTATTTGGGAATACAAATACATTTTGTGCATTAACTCTATCTACAGCGCCAGCAATGTCGTTAGCGCTTGGGTTCATAGTTTGTCCACCTTCGATGATATAATCAACCATAAGGTCCTTAAATAGCGCTGCAAGGCCATCACCGGCAGCAACAGAAACCATACCAAATGTCTTTAATGGCTCTTGTTCGCTTGTTGCACGGCTTAATTCGCGGCTTTGTTCAAGCATATTTTCGATCTTTAGGTTAGTTAACTCACCCAATTCTAACGCATAACCCAAAGCCAAGTTTGGAGTGTTAGTATGTACATGGACTTTTACTAATTGCAAGTCACCAATACAGATAACAGAGTCGCCTAAACCACAAAGTCTGTCTCTTAATTTGTCAATATCGCTCTCTGTAGTCTTTTTGTGCATGTTGATAACCATAAATTCGGTACAATATGCAAATTCTATCTCGCTAATATCGCTCAAATTAGCGTGGAATTGTTGAATTTTTTCGTAAGTAGCTGCTGTATCGTTAAAATTAAGTTGCATTGTGTCATCATTGCACACAACTTTGTAAAAACCTGTAAATATAACGATAAGACCTCTACCGCCGGCGTCAACAACACCTGCTTTTTTCAAAACAGGCAACATTTCTGGTGTTTGTTGTAAAACTTCTTCACCCTTGTCTAGAACAACCTTAAAGAATTGTTCAAAATCAGAGTGTTTTTTTGCTGCGCTCAAAGCCGCCTCGCCCATAGCTCTGATAACTGTAAGAATAGTACCTTCTTTAGGCTTTGTGACTGCTTTGTAGGCAATATCTGCACCTTCTTTGATAGCTTTTGCGAAGATTTTTGTAGTAATCTCCTCACCAGCTTGTTGAACAATAACGGTAGCAATACCCTTTAATATTTGAGATAAGATAACACCTGAGTTACCTCTAGCGCCTCTTAAGGCACCCTTTGTTAGTGCTTCGCCTAGAGCATCTAGGTTGTTGTTTGCACATTCGTTTACTTCTTTTGTAGCTGACTTAAAAGTCATTGACATGTTAGTACCTGTATCACCGTCTGGAACTGGGAATACATTTAACGCGTCGACATATTTTTTATTATCTTCTAAAAGGTTTGCGGCGCCCAGAATCATCTTTCTGAACATCGCTCCATTAATTACTTTTTGCACTTTTTACTCCTCTGGCAACTTATAGGCCAATTATACTCTAACCCCTATAACTCTTACATTGACGGCATCGACAATCATACCAGTGAATTTTTCTACATTATATTTAACTGTCTTTTTTAGACTCTCTGCAACTGCGTTAATAGAAACGCCATACTTTAATATGACGAATAAATCAATTGTTATTCTGTTGCCTTGAGTTAATATTTTAATACCGCGGTTAAGTGGTCTTTTTTTGAATAGTTCTGGGAAACTGTCAGTGGCAGTCTTTGACACAAGGTCAACAACACCATAGCAGTCCAACGCGGTATAAGCCGCTACTACTGCGATTGCTTCATCGGTAATAGTGATATTTCCATAAACATTTGATGTTTTTACAGCCATTGAAATTTCCTTTTATGTGTTATTTTAACAAATTTATATTACTATAATATATAAAAATATGCAACAATTTTTAGCAATTTTATAAAAAAAACCCAATGAATTATCATTGAGTTCTTCTATTGCAAATTATAGTTTAATAAAATGTCTCCTAAATAGTGTTTTTAACAACAACGACATAATCCTTGGAGACTTAAAACAGTAAATTTTCAAAACACTCTTCCCCCTGCAAAAAGTAAATAATATATTTACTAAATGATATGAGAAAAAGCTAAAAAATGTTACATTGCCTTTATCTCTCTAACAGCTTTTGCTACATCTTTTTGCTTGTAGATATAGCTACCCATAACTACTACATCATAGCCTAGTTCGATAACCTTGTCGATGTTTGTATTGTTGATACCACCATCAATCTCAAACTCTACATCTTTTATGCCAAGTTTTTTGTAAAAAGCTTTTAGCTTTTTGATTTTGTTAAGGCATGTAGGGATCATTACTTGACCACTTTGGCCTGGATATACAGACATAACAACTACAAATTGGCAGTATGGCAATATCTCTTCTACTTCTTTTATATCTGTGTCAGGGTTAATAACAAGGCCTGCTTTGGCGCCTTTTTTGTAGATATAAAGAAGTCTTTTTATAAGAGTTTGCTTATTTTTGTATGCATCATAATGGATTGACAATGCATATGGTTTTAGTCTCAAAAATCTGTGCAAATAGCATCTTGATGGACTTTGAACCATAAGGTGAACATCAAGTGGTAAGGTCACTTCTTTTTTTATTTGTCTAGCAAGACCTGGACTGCAGCTAAAGTTTGGCACAAATTTGCCATCCATAACATCACAGTGGATATAGTCTGCTCCAGACTCATCTACCTTTGCCATATAATCAAATAGATCATCGATTTTTGGTGGATTGGTTGAAATTGATAACTTAAAGTTTGCCATATTTGTTTACCTTCCTTAATTCTTCATATATTTTTAGATATCTTGTATATCTATCTGGGTTGATTTTGTTGTCTTTGACTGCTTGTTTTATAGCACAGTCGTTAATACCCTCTTTGGTATGAGAGCAACCAGTATATTTGCATCTAAACTCGCCAAAATCTGGATAATAATAACTCAAATTGTCATATATGACACCGTTAAGGTTTAGCATGCTAAAGCCCGGCGTATCACAAACATATGTATCTGGCATTATCTCGTACATTTGAGTATGTCTTGTAGTGTTTTTGCCACGGTTGGTTTTTTGGCTAACTTCGCCTGTTTGCGCGTAGTCTTGGCCTATAAGCGCGTTTAGAAGGGTCGATTTGCCCACAGCAGACTGACCTGCAAAAGCGTTTATTTTGCCTTTTAACAAGCTTTTTAGCGCCTCTAGATTGTTGTTTTGCTTTGCAGAAACGACAACCATATCTAACACTACTTGATCATAATAGGTATGTATTTTGTTTAGCGTATCGTCATCAATTAGGTCTGACTTGTTAATACATAGTATCGGCTTAATATCGTTGATAAGACAGATCAAAATAAGCTTATCTATAAGCACATAGTCTGGTTCTGGTATGGTTGCAAAAACTATAACCAAATTGTCTACATTGGATATAGGTGGTCTAACCAAACAGTTTTTGCGCTCATCAACCTTTGTTATACAACCAAAGTTGCCTTTTACCACATCAAAATCTACCCTGTCACCAACTACAACTTTGCCATTTTGCTTTAGTTTGCCTTGAGCTAGGCAGTTGTAATCGCCAGAGTCTGTTTTTACTACAAAACTATTAGAAATGTTTTTTATAATTAAGCCTTTAATAGTCAAAATACTCCCTAAGATATATTCGCTTTTATTATAACATAAAAATTAATTTTGTATATATTTTTTTTAATATTTAATAAAAAAAAGCCCACAATTTTGTGAAGCTTATTTTTTGTTTTATTTGTTATTTTTAATATAATTTCTGCGAAGTTGTCCGCAAGCACCATCGACATCATCACCCATTGTTCTGCGTGTAGTAGCACTAACACCCAAATCATTAAGTGTCTGAACAAACTTATACACATCACCTTTTGGGCAGGTTTTGTATGGTTTTTCTTTAACTTCGTTTAGGTTGATAACATTGACATGACACACTAGACCTTTTAGCAAAATTGCAAGCTCTTTGGCACAATCTAGGCTATCATTGATACCATGTATCATGGTATATTCTATTATAAATCTACGGCCAGTATTTTTGAAATAATACTTGCAAGCGGCAATAACATCGCCTATTTTGTATCTATTGCTAATAGGCATAATTTGATTGCGTATAACATCATTGCTAGCATGCAACGACAAACACAAGTTAACCTCATGACCCATAGTTGCCAATTTTCGTATTTGGTCAACCAAACCACAAGTGCTAATAGATATATTTCTTTCGCTAATATTGATGCCCTTTGGATGGTTAACTAACTCTAAAAATTTAACCACATTATCAAAGTTGTCCAAAGGTTCTCCACTACCCATAAGCACAATATTGGTAATTTGTCTGTTTTTTATGTCGCCACCAAGTAGTTTGTTAACATAAATAGCTTGCGCCAAAATCTCGCCAGCGCTCAAATTTCTTACCAAACCATCAATGCCAGATGCACAAAATTTGCAACCCATACGGCAACCTACTTGTGTAGATATACATATAGTTTTGCCGTGCTTGTACTGCATAACAACACCTTCTATAATGTTTCCATCATGCAGTTTATAAATCATCTTTGTAGTGCCATCTTGAGACACTTTGGTTTGCAAAATCTCTAAAATATTGTCAGTAATGTAGTTTTGTTTTAGATAATTTTTTACATCCAATGGTATGTTAATTTGATCCAATTGCTTGCCAAGATGTAGTGCATAAAATAGTTGTTCTGCTCTGTATTTTGGCTGATTAAGTTGTTGCATAATTTGGGTTATTTGGTCCAAATCTAAACTTAAAATATCTGTCATTTTTTTATCATCCTCGAAACAAAAAATCCGTCTATCCCACTAACATGTGGATAGGTTGTAAGGCCATATTCGTCTCTTATATAGTTAAACTTTTCTGTATCAGTCATATCAACTGCAAAGTCGGCATTGCTAGCCAAAAAGTCTTTTATAACATTTTGATTTTCGTCTTTGGTTATGGTACAAGTGCTGTAGATTAATTGACCACCACTTTTGACATAATTACTGCAAGTTTGTAAAATCTTTGATTGAATTAAAGAAAGTTCTTTTATATCTTCTAGCTTTTTGTTTAGTAAGATATCAGGTTTGCTACCAAACACGCCAAGTCCAGAACAAGGCACATCGCATACAACAATGTCATATGCGCCAATCTTGTCTTGATCTATAACTGTTGCATCATATACCTTGGCAGAAATATTGGTCACACCTTGGCCTTGAGCATATTTTTTTATAAGTTCTACTCTATGTGGGTGGATATCCCAGCTTTCTACACTACCTTCGTTGTTTAGCAGTGCTAGATATACACTTTTGCCACCAGGCGCAGCGCAGCAGTCAAGAATTTTGTCTCCACTATTGATGGTTGCAGTTTTGCATACAATCATGCTGCCTAAATTTTGAATAGTGTACATGCCTAGCATATTTTGTATATTAACAAGCTTTTTATAATCAACAGCCAAGGCATCATCAAAAAATGTTTCTTGATAGTCAACCCCAGCGTTTTTTAGCATTGTCTTAAACAATGAAGTTTTTATTTTACCAGTATTAACCCTAACTGTTGTTAGTGGTTTTAGCTTGCAACTAACAAGAGCCTCTACAAAGTCAAAGTCATAGTCTTGTAGTAGCTTTTCGATAAACCAAAGTGGCTTGCTATATGTGATAGACAAGTACTTTAGTTTGTCGTTTTTTACTGGTAGCTTATATTCTTTTTGACTTATCTTTTTTAACACAGCATTAACCAAACCACTAGCAGAAGAAACACGGTATTTTTTGGTTAGTTTGACACACTCATTGACGACAGCATAGTTAGGTATATTATCTAGATTAAGCAGACAATAGGTACCAATTTTTAGAATAATTTTAACTGGCAAATCTTTTACTTTTTTTGCAAGTTGGTCAATGATATATTGATCTTTGATCTCTTCTTCGATAACGCCATAGACTATTTTTGTCACTATTGCTTTGTTTTCTTTTAGAGAAGAAACTTCTCTGCTAAGCTCTAAATTGCTAAATGCTTTTTTAGAAAAAACATTAAACAAAACCTTATAACTACTATCAAGATACTGTATCATGCTGGTTGAAAAACTTTCTCCTTTTGTAAAAATAAGCTATATTTTTGATATAAAATTATTGTATTTTTGTGCCATTAAAAGTTTTTGTTTGTTATTGAACGACCACGCAAATAATCATAACAAGTCATAACTTTTGTGCCGGCAGATTGTATAGTCTCCAACAATACTGCTCCGTCTTGGCACTTTATAACAAGGCCATTTTTGGCATCAGCTGACAAAACAGAACCGTTTGGAGCTGTGCTACTAGTAGATATTGCTTTTGCCTTGTATACTTTTAGACGCAAGTTTTGCTCTTGATCTAAAACAACAAAAGCTACTGGCCATGGGTTAAAACCACGCACAAGATTGACAATGTCTTGGGCACTTTGGTTAAAGTCTATTAGCCCGCTATCTTTGTTAAGCATAGGATAATAAGACATCTCGTCGTTGTTTTGTTTGGTAAAAGTTGCAGTTCCAGATTCTATCATATCAAGCGCTGTAAGTAAGCACTCACAACCCAAAACTGACAATCTATCAAACAACTCACCTGCAGTCTCTTCTGGGCCGATATCAATAGATTTTGAATATATCATATCGCCGGTATCCATACCAATATCTGTTTGCATTATAGTTACACCAGTGGTCTTTTCGCCCTTAACTATACACCATTGTATTGGGCTACTACCACGATACTTTGGCAATAGTGATGCATGAACATTAATTACGCCCTTTGGTGTTAGGTCCAAGACATTTTGTCTTAAAATTTGACCATATGCTGCAGTAATCATTATGTCGGCATTTAGGGCCTTTAGAGGCTCGCATTCTTTACTTATTCTTACTGGTTGAAAGACTGGTATATTGTGTTTTTCGGCTAGTATCTTTACAGGAGAAGCAATCATCTTTTGACCTCTACCACTTGGTTTGTCTGGTTGAGTCACAACACCAACAACTTCGTGCTTGCTATCAATAAGTGCTTGCAAAACATTGCTCGAAAAATCTGGAGTTCCTAAAAATATAATTTTCAAAAAAAGCTACCTCCTACTTTTTGTCTGCTTTGTCAACAAATAAGATACCTTCTAGATGGTCACACTCATGACACAAAGCTCTAGCAAGATAACCATTGCCTTCTATAACATATGGGTTGCCAAATCTGTCAAAAGCTTCTACCCTGACATGGTTAGGACGAGTCACTTTGCGCCATAATCTTGGTATACTCAAGCAACCTTCGTCACCACATTGACTACCTGACATTTCGGTAATGACCGGATTAATAAGCTCTAAAGATAAGCCATTTACCTCTACTAAAACGGCTCTTTTTAACACACCTACTTGTACTGCAGCAAGACCAGCGCCTTGAGCTTTTGTCAAGGTTTGGTGCATGTCATCTAATAATTGATGCAATGACTCGTCAAACTTAACTACTGGTTTTGATACTTTGCGCAATACTGGGTCTTCTTCGGTTAAAATATTTCTTATTGCCATGATATAATCTTCCTTATTAACTTAAATTTTGTGGGTTATTTTCTACAAAAATTGACACATCTTTGACTATATTGTCAGAGCATATCTCGTATATTTTTGTAGTAATATCTTTATCGTTTTTTGTATAATATCTTGTTAAAATTTGGTATCTAAATTTGCGTTGAATACGCTTTCTTGGGCATTTCATCGCTTGCATATAAACAAAGTCGCTAGAGTACTTTTGCTTTAGCACCTGCATCGCATTTGATATATCACGAGACTTTTGAATAACTTTTTCTTCTGACTCACCACTAATTAATACTCTTAAAATTTTGGTATATGGTGGGAAGTGAGCTAGTTGCCTTAAGTTAATCTCTTTGCGATAAAATGCAGGATAATCATAGTTGGTGGCACATCTATAAACATAGTGTCTTGGAAAATATGTTTGCAATACTACATGCCCTTCAAACTCGCTTCGACCTGCTCTACCTGCGACCTGTGTTATAAGTTGAAAAGTTCGCTCTGTGGCACGAAAATCACTAAAATGCAGGCTCAAATCGGCATCTATTATACCAACTAGTGTGACATTGTTAAAGTCGTGACCCTTTGCGACCATTTGAGTACCTACCAATATAGCAGGTGTTGTTTTGTTAAATTGTTCTAATATTTGAACATAACTATTTTTGTTTTGAGTAGTATCATTATCTAGTCTTAATATAGCTACATCTGGGAATAATTGCTTAAGAGCTTCGGCTATTTGTTGTGTACCTACTGCCCCATATTTTATATATTTGCTATGACAGTTTGGACAGCTTGTTAACATCTTGTAGCGCTTATTGCAGTAGTGACATTTTAGCATATCATCTTCTTTATGATATACAAGCGAAACATCACAGTCTGTACATTTTGCTACATAGCCACATTCTCTACACATCATAAAAGATGCATAACCTCTACGGTTAATAAACAACATTGCTTGCTTATTATTAGCGATACAATCTTTTAACGCTTCGACAAGACTTGCCGAAAAAATGCCTGTATTGCCGTTTCGTATTTCGTTGAGCATATCTACAATTTGCATACTTGGCAAGGTTTGATTGTTAGCTCTGTTTGGCAAATTAATAAGCTTATATACACCTGTTTGCGCCAAATAATAACTATTAATACTAGGAGTTGCGCTGCCCAAAATTAGTGGGCAATCATTAAGATAAGCAAGATATCTTGCTACATCATGAGTATAATAACGAGGGTTGCTCTCACTAAAATAACTTTGGTCGTGCTCTTCGTCTATAACTATAAGGCCAACATTGTCAAGAGGTGCAAATATACAAGATCTAGCACCAATAGCAATTTTGGCATCGCCATTTTTTAATCTATACCACTCGTCATACCTCTCGCCACTAGACAACATGCTATGAAGTATCGCAACAGTGTCGCCAAAGGCATTTCTAAAACGACTTAACATTTGTGGAGTTAGCGAAATTTCTGGCACCAAAAGTATGGCTGTTTTACCTTGTTTTAGCACATTTTTTATGCATTCGATATATACTTCTGTCTTACCACTACCAGTCACACCATGTAGCAAAAATGTATTGTATCTAGAGTTAGATACAATCTCTATAGCTTTTGACTGTTGGTCAGTTAATGTTATTTGTTTTGGTTTTACGGTAAAAGCATTGTTAGGTTTGCGGCCTATAGTTTTGGTTTGTACAGTGACAAAGCCCATTTCTACTAGCTTTTTTAACGCGCCAGAACCAAACTTATTGTTAAGAACAGGTACTTGCTCTTGCGCATTTTGCTCAAGATACAACATTAAAGCCAATTGACTTGTTGCTCTTTTGTTAATTGCTAGCAAGTCGTATTGTGCTGCAAGTGTTGCGATTTGTACTTGTTTTGGTTTTTGACCACCTCTTATTTCTGGTGGTAAAAAAAGTCTTATTGTATCTGCAAGGCGTAGATAAAACTTTTCTTTCATAAAAAAACACAACTGTACCATTTTTGAAGATAGTACAGGTTGTGCATCTAAAGACTTTATAATAGTTTTTAATTTTGAATCATCAAGTGATGATGTTTCTTTTGTGTTTATTATATAGCCCTCGATATTCCTACCTGCAAATGGTACTTGTACCCTACTACCTACAGTATAGTCGGCATTAGGTTGCATTTTGTAGTCAAATATCTTATCTACATTGCTATTAAGAATATCTACTATAACTTCGGCTATCATATAAACTATAACCTTTTAACAAATTATTTATCTGTTTCGCTTTCGGCAACAATTTTACCATCAGCTACTTCTCTAGCTGCTAGAGAGATCGCTTTTTCTTGAGAGTTGTCGATAACTTCTGGGATTGTTTTTTCTAATTCTTTTGCTCTTTTTGATACTAAGTTGGTTAAAGCATATTCGTTGCCAACTTTTTCTACTAGTTCATCAATTGGTGGATATAACATTAAATTTTTACCTCTAATAAATAAATTTTTTCTAAAAGGTCAAATGATTTTTTTGCCCTTTATATAATACAATAAATATTATAGCATAGTAATTAAGTAATTTCAATTAGTTTTTTGTTAGTTTTTCAAACTCGGTTTGATCAATAATTGTCACACCTAATGCTTTTGCCTTATCTAGCTTGCTACCAGCATTTTCGCCAGCCAAAACATAATCGGTATTTTTTGACACACTACTTACCACTTCGCCACCATTTTGCTCAATGATTTGAGTTGCTTGGTCTCTTGTATAGCTAGGCAAAGTACCAGTTAAAACAAACTTTTTGCCACTAAATATTCCTTGAGCATCTGCCCTTTTTAGCGGGTTGTTAATAACGATATTGTATGACAACAAAGTTTGTATAAGCTCTTTGTTAGAGCTGTCAGCAAAAAACTCTACTATGTTATTAGCAATAATCTCACCGACATCTTTGATTTGGGTAAGGCTATCAGCAGAAGCTGACATGATGTTTTGCAAACTACCAAAATGTCTTGCAAGATCCTTCGAAGTCTTTTCGCCTACACCATTTATAGATAGTGCATCTAAAAAGTTGTTTAGGTTGCAGGTTTTGCTAGTTGCTATAGAGGTGATAAGGTTGTCTATTTTTTTGTCCTTAAAACCTTCTAATTTTTTTAGATCATCTTGAGTTATTGTATAGATATCAGATATTTTTCTTACATTTAGATTGTCATATAGCATTGCTGCTGTTTTGTCTCTAAAACCTTCGATATTCATACAGTTGCGGCTACCATAATAGGTAAGTTTTGCTATAACTTGCTCTCTACAGCCGTCTTTGTTTGGACAAAATAAGTTAGGACCTATTTGTGTCAATTCTGCACCACAACTTGGACAAGTTGTAGGTTTTGAGATAGGTAGCGAATTTTCGTTTTCTTCGGCTAGGCCTAATATTTCTGGTATAACTTCGTTGCTGCGTCTAACAAAAACTTGGCTATTTAGTTTTACCTTTTTGCGCAAGATGTCATCGTAGTTGTTTAGTGTAGCACGCATAACGGTTGCACCAGCTAATTCTACCGGCTCAATAATAGCAATAGGTGTCACTTTGCCAGTACGACCTACTTGCCAGTTAACTTGTTTTAGAGTGGTTGTAAGCTCTACCGCTTCAAACTTATAGGCCATGGCCCACTTTGGAAATTTTGAAGTAAAACCAATCTCTTGTCTTGCTTTAGTATTGTTAATTTTTATAACCATACCGTCAATCATGATGTCGATTTTGTCTTTTAACTCGTCCATTTCTTTTATTAGACTAACAAGCTCGTCATGCGTATGAGCTATCTTAAAGTAGTCACCCACCTTAAAGCCATTGTCTATCAAAAAGTCATGCATGTCTTGTTGAGTGTCAAAATCATGATCTTCGATATACAAAACAGAATAGCAAAACATGTCTAGGTTTCGTTTTGCAGTTTGTTTTGGGTCAAGATTGCGTATAGCACCAGCTACACCATTGCGAGGGTTTTTTAGTGGCTCATCCGCCGTCTTGTTGTATTTGTAAAAGTTAGACAAGGTCATCATACCTTCGCCTTGAACTAACAATTTTTTGTTATATTTGATTTTTAATGGGACTGATTTTATAGTTTTTACTTGTGCTGTGACATCTTCGCCTACTTGTCCGTTGCCACGAGTAGTAGCATTAAACAGTACGCCATCACGGTACTCTAGCACTAATTGCAAACCATCAAACTTATACTCTAAAGAAAAGTCAGTTGATGGGTCAAACTCGCGCATTTCGTCCATCCATTTTTCTAGAGCTTCGAAGTCTCTTATCTTGTTAAGACTATAAAGGCGAACTTGATGAGTATGTTTTTTGAAACCGTCCAAAACCATATCGCCTACTCTTTGAGTTGGTGATTGTGGCAAAACAAGGTTTAGTTCTTTCTCTATATCTACTAACTCGTAGTATAGTTTGTCATATTCGGTATCGGCTATAGTAGGATTGTCTAGCACATAATAGTTGTAGTTATGCTTATTGACAATATCTATTAGCTCATGCATACGACTTAACTTATCCATATAGTTCTCCTTTATTGCTTTATTATTGTTTTATTACCTTGATAGGTGCATATTCTACAGACAATGTCTTTGCACCAAAATCCTTAAACTCGATGGTAACGCATTTTGTAGAAGACAAGCTGTCTGTATTAGTTATTGTACCTACACCAAATTTTGTATGAAGTACTTGTGCGCCTACTACATAGTCTGCTAAACCACTATTTTTTGTAGGGGTTGCCTTTGGCAAGCTAAAGCTTGTACGACCTGCACCATAGCTATTAAAGTTATATTCTGATGGTTTTGGCTCAAAACTCATAGACGCAACTGCTTGTTCTTTTACGATGCCCATTTCTTTTAAGAATCTTGAATCAACCATATAATCTCTCTTGCCGTACAAGAAGCGTGAGCGTGTACGAGTAAGGTACAATCTTTGCTCTGCTCTAGTTATAGCAACATACATAAGTCTACGCTCTTCTTCTAAATCGTCTTTGTTAGTTGCTCTAGAAATTGGGAAGATTTTTTCTTCTAGTCCTACGATAAATACAACCTTAAACTCAAGACCTTTAGCGGAATGTAGTGTCATTATATTAACAGCATCTTTATTTTCTTTATATTGACCTGCATCAGCAACCAAAAGAATATTTTCTAAAAA
>JAZRSV010000023.1:0-86622 GCA_045651685.1 Clostridia bacterium
TAGACTAAAAATAACAAAAAATTTACATCAAAAATACATCAAATTTCAATAAAAAAACATCAAAAATTTTGTATTTTGAAAGCCAAAATTAATAAAAATTTTTGCATTTTTTTGATAAGTTTTTTATGTTTTTTATACTAAAAATTGCTTATATTTTTATCAAAATTTTATAAAAAAATAAAAAAAGAAAAGGCATTTTTTGCCTTTTCTTTTTTATTAATATTAAGCTGCAGAAGCGCCGCTTACCCACTTGCCTTTGTAAGAATTAATACATGTCTTAAAGCAGTTGTTATAGATACCATCGTTATAACCGATGTTCCACAATTGCCAATCGTCATCCCATGCAGAATATCCATAACCACCAGCACCACCACTTATTGTATAGTCACAATAATCGGTATTTGCTGTTGTACATCCTGACATTGAGAAGTGACCTGTATCATAACCTACCAAGCCACTGGTTGTACATGCAGAAGTTGTCCATACTTGGAATTGATAGTCCCAAGGAACTGGGCCACGCCAGTTAAGGTGCTCTTCTGTCTTTACATAGTGATAAATAATAATATTTTCATCATTAATGTTGTAATAACCATATGGTTTGCCAGTATTTTTACAGCTGCTTAAAGAAGAGTCGCCTTCTGCTTTACCAACAATACCACCAGCACATGATTGTCCTTCGGTAGATTCTAGAGAATTGTTGTACAAGCCACAGTTGGTATCTGGTCTAGAAATATCACCATTGCCTTGTCCTGTGATAGAACCCATCTCTATGTAAGTCTTAACACTTGCACTGTTAGTACATGAAGTAAGTGATGCACCATTAGTACAACCAACAATACCACCACCATACACATTTTTGCTTGTTGTTGACAAGCTGTCTGCAGTGACAGAGCCACTGTTAGAACAATCTTTAATTGTAGTGCCATCGGCATAGCCAATTACACCACCAACGCGCATTGTGCCAGTATCTTTGTTTGTCATAGAAATTGTACCAGTGTTAGTACAGCTACTAATAGTGACATTGCTTGCATATGCAGCAACACCACCAGCGTCATTTACTTCACCAGATATGTTAGAAGCTGCTGTACAACTAGACATATCTGCAGCTGTTCTACCTACGATAGAGCCTATTCTTAAGCATTTCATACTCTTAATAATGCAATCAGAGGTCTCAATAGAACTCAACGAACCAGATGCATAACCTGCAAATGTTGCAAAGTCTGCACTTGAGTTGATAGCTTTTACATTGGTAGATTTGTTGTTTGTATCAAAGTTAACAAGTTTTATGCTAGATACACCAGACGCATCACCAGCAAAAGAGCCAAAGTATTTTTCAGAGTTTAAGCTGAAGTCTACAAATGTCATAGAATCTCTTGTTACAGTGATTGTTATAGATGCAGTGCTACCTGACAACTTACCAAATACCATACCACCTGCGTGTGTAGGTTCTAGAGTGATAGTTTTGTAAGAGCCATTGTTAATAGCTGTTTGTACATTAGTTGTCACATTGCCACTATACTCACCATAGATACCACCAGCATATTTTGCTTTTATGGTACGACTCTCTACAGTATTATCAGAAATAGAAGCGTCGCCAGCCAAATATCCAAGCACACCACCTGCATAAGAAGTGTCTGCAGAAGCGTAAATGTTTTTGCTTGCACTTACTTTGTTAGAAGTAATAGTTGCAGCAGTAGGACTTGTTAGGTAACCAACTATACCACCTGCGTATGTAGTAGAAGTAATCTCCATATTAACTTCGCAGTTTGTGATACTAATTGTACCTGCGTTAACAGTACCAATTATACCACCTGCTGTCTCTACTGTATCGCTACCAATAGCAATCTTTGTATCACAATCGTCGATAGATAGTGATGTTGGAGAGTTAGCATAACCAACCATGCCGCCAGCAGCACCAGAAGCATCAGAAGATGTAACTTTACGAGAAGTATTGCTTGCAAGAATACATTTAGATAGAGACAAGTTAGAGCTTACTCTACCAACTATACCACCTACATTAAAACCTGTAGTAGCGGTTGTTTCTATCTGTATATTAGTAATTGCAGAACCAGAATCGCCTGCACTTTCACCAACAACTGCACCAGTATAGTGACCAGTAAATGTACCAGCAATCTTGGTGTTTTTGTTAGTAGATTCTACTTTTGATAGACCCTTCATATATCCAGCTACGCCACCTACAGTACCATCAACAGTTATTGTTGGAAGCACTTGTGCAGAAGTAGGAGCAGAAGAGTGAACAAATTGTACAGTAGAACTTTCCATACAACCTACTACACCACCTACATAAACATTAGTTCTGTCTGTTGCAGTGGCAGTAATTGTTTTTGCCTCAATTTTTGGAGTAGTAATAGTTGCATTTTTCAAATAACCTACAGCACCACCAATAGCATGTTCTGAAGCACTTAATGTGCCAAGAGACATAGTATTAGTGCTCTTTATTGTAGCATTTTTTAATTCTGAGCTAGAATCCATATAACCTATCGCACCACCAACATAAGCTGCGTTAGATGCAGTGACGGTCATAGAATTTGCTGTAGAAGTAAAGTTTTCAAACAAAATTTCACCAGTAGAATAACCTATCAAACCACCAATATAAGCGTGAGATGAAGTTGTTGTAGCTGTGAAAGTTTTGTTTCCACTGGTTAGACCTTTTACGGTGACAGTTTTGCCATTTTTGTTAAGGTAACCAATAATACCGCCACCCTTGCTCATAGGTGTAGCAGAATCACCCAATGTAACAGCTACATTAAGAGTAATTGTTTCTATTTTTACCTCGGCATTTGGACTAACTTGACCAAAATATCCACCAGCATTTAGGCCATTTACAGTCATTGCACTCAAATCAAATGCATTGTTAAATGTACCAGATTTTACAAAACCAATAACACCACCGGCAGAACCAGAAGCGCCACTAGCAGTAATAGTGATCATACTAGCATTTTTGCTAGAAACAATTGCAGAAGTTGATAATGTACCAGTAGCAAATGTACCAAATACACCACCAGCATTGTTTGTTGCAGAAATTGATGTTGCCTCGTTAGTAAGTGTAGTATATTGTTTAATATCTATAGACTCACCTGCGATACCACCTGCAGTTTCTACACCAACAACATTAGCTTTGTTTACAATTGTAGAGGTATATGTCATAGCATTTGCTTTACCTGCAATACCACCAGCATTTTTTACAGTAGCAGTGACAGTAGCAGCTGCTGCATTAGTAACGGTATTTAGTGTGACAGAATCCATCTCACCACCGATACCACCTGCATTGTGCACAGCAGTGACAGTACCACTATTTGTAGAAGCTTTTATTTCGCCTGCATAAGCATAGCCTACAAAACCACCTGCAACATAACCACTTATTGCACCAGAGTTTGTGCTCTCTGATATTTTTGCAGAAGTGACATGACCTACTATACCACCTGCAGTAGAAGCTTTTGTAGAAATATCTGCATCTGCAGTAGTAATGTTAGTTGTATTTGTAATAGAACCAGTGTTGCTAGCTACTTTGATAGATTCGCCACTACCAGAATATACAAATTTACCAATAATACCACCCATGTGATCTGCAGAAAGATTGATGTTGCTTGAGTTAGAAACATTAGCAAATGCAATATCAACTCTTGCTTCACCAGCAATACCACCAATAACAGCACCAGATGTTTTGTCAGATGCTACTGTTGTAGTATTGGCAAATGTACCACTATTAGATGCTTGATTGATAGTTGTTTGTTGTTGAATTCTACCAACGATACCACCTTGATAAGTAGTTGTTGAATCAATAGCACTATATGAACCTGTATTTAGTGATACAGAACCTTGATTGATAACATATTCGATAGAAGATGTATTTGTTGTGCTGCTTGCGATATGTGCAACGATACCAGCTGCAGCATCGCCATTTGCATCTGCATTACATGTCACAGATTCGGTATTGGTTAGTTTGTTAGAAGTTGTACCTTTTATGGTTGACTTGTCCATAGTACCAACAATACCACCTGCATATGTTTGACCTGCAACATTATCAGATGCTACTGGAGAAGTAGCTGTAGCGTTGTTGTATTCGATAGTACTGTTTGATAGAGATGCAACGATACCACCAGCAATATCAGCAGATATTGTACCAGTAGCTGATACTGTTGTATTAGTAAGGGTCGATCCTGATGTTGCAATACCAACAACACCACCTGCATAACTTGCTGCAGAAATTGCACCAGTAGTTATAACTTTACATGTAGTAATTGTTGTTTTTTCTGCTTTTGCAACCAAACCACCGATTGTGTCGCCAGTAGCTGCTAAAACAGCTTTTGTCTCGATAGAAACTAACTTACAATCTTTTGCAACTGCGATAAAACCAGCTGTGCTATCTTCACCGGTTACAGTCACATTAGTATTAATACCAATGCCTGTTGTTGATGCATCATTGTTTGCACCAAAGCTATTTGCATAACCGATATAAGCACCAGCATAATTACCTGTTACAGTGACTGTTGTAATGTTCTTAAATGCATTTGTCTTATCTTTTAAGATAATCTTACCACCAGTATAGTAGCCTACAAAACCACCAACATAACCTTGAGTGTTAGTCACGCTAAAGCTACTGCCTTCGATGTCACAATTTTTGATTGTACCACCTAGCATATAACCTACAAGACCACCACTAAAGTAAAAGTCGTGTGCTGAAGTGCCTTTGTCCGGAGATTGATTAAACTTATCTGCGCTATCGCCAGAAACATTATAAGTAGCACCGTCTAGTTTGTCAGTTTTTACTATAATATTTTCTAATGTAGCAACATCGCCAGAGTCAGATTGCATTTGAGCTGCTAATAGACCTGTTTGAGAGAATGCATGTGTCAAAGTAAAGTTATAAGCGTTTGCTTGGTCTGCGAACACTCTAAACAAGCCGTTTTTAGAATTCATATCTTTTAGTTTCTTACCGTTGCCGTTAAAGTCGCCACGGAAGAATACGCCATTTTCGTCCCAAGTATCAGACCAGTTATCATATGCTGCAAACGAGAAGTCGTTCATAACAATGTACCAGCTCTTAACTTGTTCGATATGGTCACTTAATACAAATGCTTCTAATATACCTGCGTTAGTTACTTGATATGGGCTGTTGTCAAAACCGTTAGTTTTGTTGCCATCTGATGGCTTACCATTACCAGTATATAACATCAATAGCAATCTTGCTTTACCTGCTGGGCTTGTTACAGTGTAGTCTAGGTTAACAACACCATAGCCATAGTTAAACCAAGTATTTGTCATTGATTGAGTATATTGTGCTGCAAGAGTACTGTTTGCAATAACATTGATTGGATAGTTGTTTTCGTACCAATTGCCGTTAATGCTTATTGTTTTTGCCAAAACACCACTATCGTTTAGTTCATAAATACTAGACAAACTAGAAGTTTGTATACTTGCAACAGCTGTGCTAGTTTTTGACTCTTTATGGCTACCAACATATGCGTTGATGTCATAATAGTTGTATTTTTGTGTGCCAGAATTGGTTATTGCAAAAGGATAAATGTTATCTTCTTGACCTTCGCCACCAAAGATATTAGCTACTGTATAGCAGCTTGTCACAATACCTGTATTATTGCCAACAAAACCAGAAGCTTTGCCGGTAGAGTCTGTAGTGACAAGACCTGTTGCGTGGCAAGAAATGATACCACCTGCGTTTTGGAATACCAAACCAGCTGCTTGCTTGCCGGTAGAAGCTGTAACGGTTGCTATTGAGAAGCAATCCATAACAACACCATTATTAACGCCAACCAAGCCCGCTACGCTATCACCAGTTATAGAACCAGAAACACCACAAGCAATAATCAAACCATTGTTTGTCTTTGCAAGAATACCTGCGTTGTTTACGCCACTAATGTTTGCGCCTTGTATTAACATACCAGAAACAACTGCATATTGACTGATATTTTCAAATGCTGGAGCTCTGAAGTTAGTGTTTTTAATTGCAAAACCATCTGCAATTAAGAATGCACCTTCTGGTAAAACTACTGCTGAAGCAACAGTATAGTCACCAGTTAGTCTGTAGTAATTGTGTCTTTGATAACTAAAGCCACTACCTACTACTTCGGTTGGGTTAAGCTTGGTGCCGTCAACTTGTGTAAATTGACCACTAGCTGTACCAACATAATGTCTTGCGCGAGAATAATAGTAAGAAGTAAATGCACTTTGAGATACTGTTAATTCTAACACGCTGCTCATATAATTTTTGATTAAGTTAAGTTCGGTTGGATATTGCATAATTAAGTTTACTCTATCAACCAAACCATATGTTGGATCACCAGAAACAGGATCTGTAACAGTGTCAAGAGCTGATTGGCTAACATTGACAGTGTTAGAGTTAACTACTGCTGTTGCAAAGTATTGATTTGTATACATTGCAAAGATTGATTCGTTATAATACAAACCATCATATTTAACACCGGTATCACTAACAACACCAAATAGTTGACCTATCTTGTGCTCTACTAATTTACCAGAAGAAAGCTCAATATTAGCTACATCTGGATAATATACAGTCACAGCTGCAACTGCACCATTAGTTGCATCAGAAGGTCTGTAGTTTTTGATAGAACCTGCGATACCACCATATGTCACGGCTCTTGCATTCATGTTAGAAGCAGTCTTTTTGCTCTTTATTGTCACTGTAGAATATACAACTGTATTAGCTACTGTTAATACATTGGCACTTGCATTACCAATAACACCACCAGCGATAATAGAATTGTCATCTTCGGTCACAATTAGATCTGGAGTAACAAATGCATAGTTAATACCTACTTCGCTAGAACCAGAAGCTGATGTCTCAACTGCACCAATAACGCCACCAATACCATTAAATACACCATATTGAGAGTAAACTTTGATACTGTGAGCTTCTTGTATAGCGTTGGTTATTGTCACACCATAAGTAGTACCAATAATACCACCAACATTGTACTTACAAGTAGCTTTTACAGCGTCTTCGTCTTCAAAATGAATGTTAGCATTAGAAACTAAATTGTTAAGTTGAGTATAGGTATTTTTACCAATCAAGCCACCAAGGTTAACTTCACATTTCTTTATAGCATAAACAAATATGTCGCCAACAGCTTGATCTGGATTTTCTTTGTCATAAGCATGAACATCTGCATTTTTGTTTTTGTAAGACAAACCATCGGCAGGCATTTCGTTAATACCAATTACACCACCTACGGTTGATTTGCTCTTAATATACAATTCCATCTTAATGTTATAAACATTTAGACTCTTTAGTTCGCTAACTTGGTCAGAGTCAGAAGATAGCAATGCTTGAGCAGAACCTACTACACCACCAATAAACATGTCTTGTTTGTTAGTAGCTGCATCAATAACTGTATTGTCAGAGTCGTAACCAACTCTAAATAATGTTTCTGTATTAGAACCTGGTTTGCCAAATGTGATGTTAGTTAATGTACCAGCTAGATAACCTACTACACCACCAGCGTACAAGTTGCTTGTGTTTGCAAGTGCACTACCGCTTTCGGCAATTTCGATAGAACCTGTCACTTTTGAGTTGGTGATTGTGCCTAGGTGTCTACCAGAGATACCACCAAAGAATACATTTGCATCTGCAGGTAAAATGTCTGCAGAATATTTTGATTTGATATTAATGTTAAATGAACTATCACTTATTGTCACATTGTTTGCGTTAGCAACGATACCACCAAAGTAGTTTGCGTTAGTCACGATGTCTTTACCATCCATAACAACGCTCTTTTGGCTACCACCCTTACCAACATAAATGAAGTTTTTGTTAACATTGTCATCATCAGATGTATCATTATCTACATAGAATAAGTCTTCATCACTGTCTTTAATTCTTGTCTTTAGATAATGAGAATGTTGTATCATCTTGATGTTGTCATAAATATGAACATTACCTACAACTGTGTTAGTTGCATTGCCCAAGAAGATAGATGATCTTGTGTTTACAGCACGGCCTGTTTCTTCATCAACAGAGTAGTTTTCGATATAGTCAGAAACTACTATATTAAAGTCTTGGAAGTGAGCATTTGTAACACTTGTAAACAATGAAGTGTCACTCTTGCCGTTACTTTCGATAACTAGATTAAATAGTATTGGTTTTCTTGGATTCTTGCCGTCTTCGTCTTTTATTGTATTACCAATAATAGTACCACGGAAGTTAGAACCAATATTAATTAGTTGACCAGTTAGGTTAGTGCCTTCTTTATTAAAGTCTAGGTCGTTCATAATAACATATGTACGACTTGATGCTGGGTCTTCATTGATAATACTTAAGAATTCTTCTGCAGTATAGATAGAAGAAATGTTAGGTATATAACCAAATCTTAATGATAGCAATGCTCTAGTATCATCAAATAACCATACACGGTCTGACCATACTGTTGTAGAGAAGATTGATTGTTTTGCATCTGATACAACACCAGCTTGAACTGTCATCAAATCTTTATATACATCTTGAGATATCAAGTTGCTTGGGTTTTGTTCGGTGTAGTAATAAAGTTTGTTATTGCTCTCACCTGTCAAATTTTCACAACCTGTATATAGACTAATATAATCTCTATCAGAGTTTTTGTTATATCCTTTATAAATCTTATCAAAGAAGAATGTACCTGCACCACTCTTACCAAAGTCTTTTACATAACCTTCGTAAGCATTGTATTTTACAGTATTTGTAGAGTCATGATATGGAGCATAAATTGCACCAATTTTTACTTTTACATTTTCACCATCAACATTAGTGTAGCTTCTACCATATACTTCGGTATATTCTACAAGAGCTTCAAAGTCTGCTCCGTTCCATGCGTTAATAGCAACTACATTAGAAAGTTCTAATTCATAACTACTATCACCTGCAGAAACAACAACTGTTTCTACATAGAAGTTATTGTTAGTGTTATCTAACAATTGACCAATAATTTGACCAAAGTAAGTATCTTCTTTGGTTAGGTTGCCCATTATAGTAGCTGTTGTATAAACATTGGTCAAACTACCAATATGAGTAGCACCAACGATACCACCGATTCTTGTTGCTTCGCTATTTCTTAAGTCTACACGGTTGTAGCAGTTTTTGATAGCGCCGCTATTGGTATATCTGCTACCGATATTGATACCAGTTATACCACCAAGATATGTTGGTTTGCCTGTGTACAATGTTTCGTTGCCTCTAGCAATGTTAGCTGTACCAGTCACCAAACTTTGAAGATAACCATCAAGTTCTTTTTGTCTTTCTTCTGCATGAGATACATATACTTGCTCAATAAAGCCATAGTTAATAGCAGATATACCACCTGCAGCAACTGTTGAGTTGATATAGTGGTTTACACTAGATTCGTATACTACAAAAGAACCTTCCTTAAAGTATGTTTGTTCGCCGATAAATCCAAATACACCACCAGCAAACTCTGCTTCGATGTTTACTTCGTTATCAAGGACGATACCTTTTTCTAGAGAAGTAAATAATTGTAGTGTACCAACATTGGCAGAACGAACATTAACCTTTGCAATGCTCTTTCTAGCGTTGCTATCGTCGGCTGTGCCGTCAGAATTGAACGCTTGCAGCAAATCTATTACGCCAGCAATACCGCCTGCATAAGATACATTATTAGGCAAATATTGAAGTCTTAAGTTGTTGTCAGAAGAAGTTGAACCTTCGATTTTTGCTGGTGGGATAATGTAGTTCCATAGCTCACCAGACTTAACGATATTTGTTGAAGTTTCTGAAGTATAACTTGCAAGAACTGCAACATTTGATTGAATATTGTTTGCATAGTGAAGGTTTTTTTCATCACTAGACAATATGATACCAGCAAGACCACCAACAAAGTTTTTGCCAGAAACGGCAGCGCCTTCTGCGGCAGCAACGATGTTGATATTGTTGATATCACTATCTACAATAACACCAGCAAGTGCACCTACGGCAATACCGTTGGTTGAGCTTACTTTGCTTATTGTTAGAGATAAGTTTTTAACACCAACACTGTTTAATGACTTAAACAAACCAAACGCAGTGTTTGAAGCACTCTCATCGCTCAATAGTATATTGTACATATACATATTGTTGCCATCAAATATAGATTTTGAATTGATCAAAGAAGAATATTCGAAGCTAGATGATGTAGCAGTCACACCGGTAAAGTCAATGTTAGTGACAAGTCTTATGTTGCCTGTATACTTAACATTAACATTTTCGATTGTTGTAGATGAGCTTAAGATATCGCTAAACAAATTGTTGTACTCAGTAGCACTGGTGATAATTTGAGGATTGTTAGCAGAACCTTTTTCAAAATCTTGTACATAGATATAAGAATACAAGTTAGGGTTAGTATCATCTACTCTCAAAACTCTCAAAGATATTGCGATATTGTTAGCAGAGATAAGTTCTGGATAACCATTGCTGGTTGTACCACCTTCACCCTCGCCAGAACCAGTATTGCTTACCTTCATAGCCCAGATAGCGCCAGAAACCATTTTTTCTGCATAGTTTTCGTTATCAAAGCTAAAGCCAGCAAAGCTACCTTTTTCGATAAATTCGTTAGTATTAATATCTATTTCAGAATCTTCTAACTCTAGTGATTGAGAAATAGAATATGCTGGGTCGTAGTCGTCATAAATGTTTTCTTTTGCTTCTAGCAAGAAATAACACTTATCAACTACGCCTTGGTTTTGAACATCGCCACTAATTGGTGATACACCAACAAATGCGCCATGTGTTGTGATATTTGATTTTAGTTTACTTACAGAATAGCTTGTTTCTATTCTTGCGTTTTCTGCGTTGATAAATACAAAGCCGCCGGCATTTAGGTTGCCAAACTCTGTAAGTTGTACAGAAGAAGTAATGTTGTGACGATTTGCAGCAAACATTGGGTTGCCGTTTAGGTTAAGTGCTGCATAGCTGTTGCTAATTACACCACCGTTGTTATAAACAAAACCTGCAATATTTGCATTAGAGAATAGACCACCACCCATTCTTCTGCTTGCGTTAACATCGTTACTAGTAATAGTTACTGTAGTACCTTCGGCGTTAACTTGTTGTTGACTTAATAGATAGTTGTATGCAGAGTTTAGATAAAGCTCTTCTTCCCAACCTGCTGCATATGATCCGTATATTGCACCAGTGTTAACAGCTGCAAAGCCACCAACTTGTGTATAGTTAGAACCATATGTTGTAATTTCTATTTGTCCATTTTTGAAGTAGCAGCTACTGATAATACCTGTGTTGCTTCCTACAAAGCCACCGATATTGCCGCTACCAGCAACTCTCATCAATGTGACAGGAGCAGTATATTCGTAAACAGACTCGCCATAAGTAGTACCGTTATTATCTCTTGGAGTGATAATAGTTACACTTTCTCTACCTACTCTGCTGTTTGTAATCTTACCGTCAGCTCCGTTTTTACCAACAAAAGCACCAATGTTGCTTTCAACAATAGTTCCGTCTATTTGTACAGAAGATTGAATATTGAATGTGTATTTGATATATGGATACTTTTTGTCAGCAGTAAGAGTCTTACTGTCTACACTAGCGCCAGACTCGTTAACTACCATTTGTGGATATACACTCAATACATCACAGTTAGTAATAATACCATTGTTAACGGCGGCGATACCACCAAAGTTGATCGTTGCATAGTTAACCAAGTTTAGTGGAGTTTGTTGATTGTTGTAGTATGCAACAATCACATTCTTAATTATTGTGTTCTTTTCTACCGTGTCAAACAGACCTAAATTAATCGCGTTAGAAACAGAACCTGACGAATTGTCGTCATACTCAAAGTTTTTGATAGTGATAATTTTGTTATTACCATCTAAACTTGCAATAGTAGTTTTGATTGGAGTATGTCTTTCGATGGTTATATCTGACATTAAGATATAGTTGCCATTTTCTGACATACCATACAAATCGCTCAATGTGTAGATAGGTATAGGTCTATCTGCATTAGAATCTGCATTAACTTGTACTGTAAATTGTTTTGTAAAGTAAGAAACATTGCCAGCAACCAAGTTAGGGTTGTCTGTAAACATCAACATACCACCGTTGCCACTCAAATCGGCAGGTGTATAGTAATAATAGAATGACAATTGCATTAGTACTGCACCAGCTTGTGTAGAACCAACCAATGATATAATTGCCGAATTAGAACCAACAAATGTTTTGTTTATTGTAAATGGCAATGTCAATGATGCATCATCAATGTTTACGGTATTACCGTTAGAACGAACATATTTCCAGTAAGAAATTTTTTGAGCACCTGTGTCAGTTAATTGACGAGATATCTCTATAGATTTGTTGTTAATTTCTACAGAGTCACCATAACCAACAATTTTTGCTTTTAGCTCTATTGTGCTAGAAACTGTAAAGCTTAATAAGTTGTCAGAGTTTACTTTGTCGATTTCTACATCTTCCAAAACGACATCGACTACTCTAATTTTCTTTTTAGCAGTTATTGTTTCTATCTTACCATCGACATTGATAGTGTATGTTGCAACAATAACTATTGTGTCACCTATTTGAGCTGTTTGGTCTGTAATAATATTGTCGTCACCATCGATCACTTTCTTTAGATACAAAACACCATCGCTAGATAGTTGTGCAATATTTAAGTATTCGCTAGAACTTTGTGGTTCTGCCATAGAACGATAACCAAATTGAGTTAAAGTGATATCTCCAGTCAAGCCATCTGTCAATGATGCAGATACTGTAATAGTGTCACAGTTTGCTTGGCCTGCGTTTACTACAGAAATATAATCTCTGCTTGTAGTGATCTCAATACTTGGCAAATCGTTAACAACAAATTCGTGAGAATATCTATATGTACGACCATCTGCATATTCTGCATATAGATGCACATCAAACTTATCTACGACATACAAACCAGAGCTTGATACCATTTGCAAATACAAGTTGCCATCAAAGTTGTATTTTTGATAAGTGATATAATATTGACTATCTTCAAAAACTTCATCAGTTTTGATTAAGATATAATCGCCTTCGTATTTTATAGAAGGTGTCACTTCGTACTCTGACAAAACAACAACCTCTGTACCGAAGTAATTTGACAAACGAATCAATCTATAGTTGTCTGGATTTTCATCTTGAACATATAGAGTTGGTGCAAAGATATAAACTTCTTTACGACCTTCGCCTTCTACCAAAATAGAATTTACTGTATCAAGTACTAATTGAGAATAATTTACATATCCTTCAGAACCCTCTGTATGCAAATAGAAATCTTCAATACCTGCATATACTGGAGCTGTATTAATTTTTAGTATACCAAATCTACCTGGTATAATTGCATTGCTTGGTTTTTCTTCGAAAACAAAACCATTTGTAGTTGAGTTAACATTTTCAAACAAGTGATAACTTGCATCCATGTGCAACAACTCTTGTGGTACAATTTCGATCTCGATTGTTCCAGCAATGTTTTCGTTAGAACCAGCAACAACTTGCAAGTAGTAAGTAGAAGATTCTACATTGTATGCAAAGTTGTCTTTAATCTCAATAGCAACTGTTGCAGTATAGCTATTGGTTATATCCATAACAAAGTAAGAATTGCTAATACTAATCATCAAATTTGCTAGTAATGTATCAATTAATTCTTGCTCGTTTTGGATGCCGCCAGCCTCTGGCATTAGTTGATTTCCGTATCTATCGTATATCAAAATGCCATCGACCACACGGTCGCCACCCTCAATTGTCACCAAATTAGGCTTATAAACATATCCTTGGCTATCAATTAGGTTTACAGTGACATAATCGACTGATGAGTCGGTTTCTAGAGTAAATGCTACTTGTTGTGGTACATATTTTGTAATTTGAGTTTTGTTGTTTGGACTTAATGTGATGCCTGTAGCACCAGAATAAACCGAAACATTAAATTTCAAATCACTAGCAGCACCAAAGTAAATTACTGGAGATACCAATCCTGGTAGTTGTTGAGAAACTGTTACGATAACACTTTGACTTGCAGTTTCTAACTTACCAGTAATAATATCATTATTAATTTCTAAATAAGTTTCATCAGAAATTGTATAATTCACATCTACTGTTGGGTAAACAATTTGATCGTCGCAGTAGAATGTTGGATACAAGTTTTGAGTACCATTTTTTCTTACTGCTACTTCGTTGATGACTGGATTACCAAAACCATCATCACCGTATAGCAAACCATCACCTGCTAGGTTAGCATTTGTAAATATTTGCATTGAAGTTATTTTTTGTACAACATAAACTGTCTTTACAACTTGCAAGCTTGTGTTAATACGAGAAGTAAATGTTAATGTTGCATTACCAATACCAGCTGTGATAATTTGACCATTGTTTGTAATCTTTATAACATTAGGATTGCTACTTGTCACAATCAAGCTAACTTGCTTGATTGATTCTGGAGTAACAGAAACACTATAAAGATCTGTAATGTTATAAATGTTGTAGTCTTCGTTGTTTGCACTATACTTAATTAGCAAGTTGTCGTTTTCTAATCTTACCGCATCGATTGAAGGATCGATCGAAGTAGAAACAACTACTCTCATGCTTGTTGGTATAAGTTTAATAAACAACGCTTCAAAAGCATCATCTATTGTTGTTACTGTATATTTTAATACTGGATATTTGTTGTTAACATTGTCAACATCTTCTTTCCAGTTTCTGGTTTCTGCAAAGTTAGAAGCAGCTGTTCTGTTGCTTACTACTGTTGTAGAACCGATATACCAAGCTGTTTGGTTACCTACATAGTTGCCAGTAACAGTGGTATAAACATAATCGATACAAGCATCATTCATTCCAGTAGCGACTGCACCGACAATTGTACCAGAGAATGTTGTGGCACCAGGGTTTGGCTCTACTCTCAAAGCACCCATAAAGTAGCAGTCTCTAATAGAAGAAGCACTAGCCAAATAACCTACAAGTCCACCTATACTTGATGAAACTGTTACATTAACATTAAGTTTTAGCTTTGAATAAGAATCTGTAATATTAGAAGTAATTGCATAACCAACCAAGCCACCAACATAACCTTCTAGGTCATTGTTGTTAACTTTTATATCATAGTTGTTAGCAGTACCAACATAAGTTACAGCATAAATATAAGAAATATTTACTGCTTGAGCACTACCAATTACACCACCAACTTTGTTGCGGGCTTGTATTAATATATTGCTGCCAGCAGCATCAAGGTTTTGATAATTTTCTACTCTAGCAAAAGCTATATTAGCTTGAATAACAGAACCAAAAGCACCACCAACCAATTCTGAAGCATTAATTCTGCCAGAAGAGTGAGTTGTAGAAACTATTGCCTTTCTTGAGATAGTACCTTCGATCTTACCAACAATACCACCAACATTGTTTAGACCTTCTAGATCACCAGAAGAACTTACATTGTATAGAGATGGAATATCTGATGTTGCTGGATTGGTTGACATATAACCAATAACACCACCGATAGTTGTTGATTTATTTTTTAGTGTAGCACCATTTGGAGTGATTTTTACAGAGCTGTCAATACCTTGGTTTTGAACAGTTGCAGTAAAGATAACTTCTTGTTCTGCACCTACTTGGAAAGAACTTTCGTCAATTCTGTTGTAAATACCATATATACCACAAACAGTATTCATGTTATTACCAACGATACCACCTGCATTGATATATTGATATCTACTATCTCTAATAACCATCATACCATCTACATAGTTGGTATATGGCATGCTTAATCTTATAAAATCATTAACTGTCATGCCTAATGCAGCTAGGTTTGCATCATCGTTTAAGATGCCGCCTGTGCCATAAGCATTGATAATATCTCTAAAAGTTGCATCTGCAAAATAGTCTGCACCGTCATCTTTTAGCTCGGCAGTAGTAAGACCTAATGGAGAACCACCTGCTTCTATGCCTAGGGTTGTAGCAAAGTTAAATATATGTCCTTTGTTTTGACCTACCATACCACCGACATTGACAAACTCATTATCACCAGTAAGTATGTCGTCATAACTCTCTACGATAAAGTCTTTTATTTCTACAGAGCAGTTCATGATAAAGCCATTGTTTATGCCTACCAAAGAACCGATATTTGCTATGTCTTCTATATCACTAACATATAGTCTAGAAACAGTTAAGTGAATATTAAACACTGCACCTGTAGCTGCAATCTCTTGGAAAAGACCAATATTTCTAACACCGTTAGCTTCTAGAGAAAGGTTAGAAATTGTACTAAATCTGCTGATATCCTCTGCACCGTCGATACCTTTTACATAATAGTAACCGTTTAATGTACCAGAAAAAGTAGTCATCGGTCTAAAGTTTACACCAGATAGGTCAATGTCATTGCCAAGTACATAGTGTTTTGTAGGAGCATCACCTATACGGATAAGCTCATTTACATTGCTAACAACATATGGGTTGTTAACAGAACCGTCTGTGACATTGATATAAATATCAACATATACGGTACCAGCAAAAGCAGCTGTCATGCTATCTTTTGCATATATTCTCAAATATATTTGACCAGCATTGTCTATTGGGTCTGGATAACCACCTGGGCTAGAAATAATTTTGTAGCCATCAGTTGTATCTAATGTCACAAGTTTTACAGCACTGTTGTCTGTATACATCTCGCCAGTATCATAATCTATCAAAACTAATTTTAGTTCTGTAATATAAGCATCTGTTGGGTCAAAGCTTACTGCAAGAGAGTGTGTCTCATCTTGACGCATATTTAGTATGTATATACCGTTAGATTTTTCTAGATTATCAACGCTGATATTTTTTATTTGTTTTGCTTTGATAATGTTTACTGTACATACAAGTGGAGTTGCTGTACCAAATTCGTTAACTGTCACAACAACTTTTACTGTTGCTCTAGTTTGTCCATTATTTAAGAAAGCTTGATATCTACCAGTAGCAATCTCAACCAAGTTGCCATTGTCACCAATTAAGGTGTATGAGATATGGTCTGGATTGTTATATATTGTTGCAGTGACTGGAGATATTAACGCATATATCTCTATAAATGATTGATCTTTATAATCAAAACCAAGTGATTCTGCACTATATA
The DNA here is from genome assembly GCA_045651685.1 of Clostridia bacterium. Classification (GTDB taxonomy): domain Bacteria; phylum Bacillota; class Clostridia; order Christensenellales; family UBA1242; genus CAKVLS01. The sequence goes on from JAZRSV010000023.1 coordinate 17,094, forward strand.
CATTAACAACTGTTTGATTTAGGCTTACACTGGCTGTTGGTATAAATATTGTTAAGATAAAGTTATTAACAAAGGTATCTTCTACAACTGTTAGATAACCACTAGCATCAACTTCGAAACGATAATATGTTGTGGTCACTTCGATTATAACTTCGCCTGCAGAACGAGTGACAACCATACCAGAAGTATTGATTGTTGCAATTGCTTCTTCACTAGAAGTATAGTCGTAAGAAATAATGCCAGATACATGTGGGTAAACTACGCTATAAACATTAAATCTACCACCAGCTTTAGCACTAACCTTAAATAGTTTGCCATCTATATTGTTTTCTGATTGAGTTATTACTTGACTGTTAATAGGGCTATCAACTTTTATATCAACACCTGTAATTTCTTGAACAACTTTTACTCTAACTGTTTTTGAGAAACCGTTGTTTGCTACAAATGTTAAGTTAAGCTCGCCTATTTTTATACCTGTTAGTAAGTATGTATTTGTGTCAATTTTTTCTACATTAATATATTCGCTGTTATATTCTGTCACTACATTAGAAGTATCAGCGTTTTCGTTAAATGTAAGTGTTAATTTTGTTTTGTTTGAGTTGGCTGCTGTTGTACCAGTAAACAACTTCAAAACATATTCTCTCTTGTCAGTTTCGATGCTGTTTACACCATAATTTGATTGCAAGTAATATTCGCTTGAAACAAGTTGTGTTTGTACACCAGAAGCGCTACCGTTAGCATATTCTATAAACTTGTTAATAACGGTAGTAAATTTGATAGTAAATGTTTTGCCTATAGACGCATCTGTTGCTTTAACATAAAAAGCGTTGTTAGATAAGATATTAAATGATCCATCAACAGGTGTAATGTCTAAACCATTAGCATCGCTAAAGGTAAAGTAAGAACTAACATCTCTATCTCCGTCCAAAACTTCTACTTTTACATATTGGTTTTGTTCGTCTACAGCAGAGTTTGATTCTGAAGAAACATTAACAAGTATCTTCGAACCATACATCATAGTTGTTTGAGTAGTTTGATAACTATCATAAATAATCAATGTACTCAAACTATTATACGAAGTACCGTCTTGTTTTAGGTCGATTGCTTTAGGCAAACCAGAAACTTCTACGGTAAGTTTTGCATCATCTGTTAGCAAATACTCCATATCGTTGGCGATGTTTTTTATCTTAATCTTAAAGTTAACATAACTAACACCTCTGATACTCTTTGCTCTTATTTTGAACTTTTGAGTACGAGTATTAACTACACCGTTTATGCTAGTATAGCTATCTTCGCCAAGTACATGGTTTGCTTCTACAACATTGTTATCACCTGTAATAATTGGTGTAATTTCTAACTCTTGTCCGGTTTGAACTGTTATTGATATTAGTTCGCTATAATAATCAGAAGAGTTAGAGAATAGCACGATGTTGGTTTTGTCTTCGAAAGCGCCGTTTAATGAAACTTGTGCACCATCGTATGATACTGTAGATACATCGATATCTCTAATAACATTGATTTTTACTTCGGTAGAAATACTTTCGTTATCTAATGAAGAGACCTTAACGGTTAAGCAAGAAGCATCTGTTGTTAAGTTATCTACAACTGTTGGTGCAACTGTAAGTATACCGTTTTGATCAATTGCTATATCATTTGGATTGTTTACACCATAGTTAACAATGCTATAAGCAACTGCCTTTTGGTTGGTGACATATGGTTGTTGAGGATAAAAAGTTATTTGTTCTGCTAGCTTTAGAGGGATTGTGCTAGACACTGCCAAGTTTTTCATTTGACCTTTGTTATTATTAAAGTCCATACCTTGTATTGGCAAAATAACTTTTACATTGACTTGTGCATATCTTGTGTTATCTTCTACTGATCTTGCTGTAAGGGTAAACAGATTAGAGTAAGTAGGTTTTAGAGCTTTTACAACAACCGAAGTACCATCTTCGTTGTTATTAATCTTTGAAAACTCTAAAGCATCAGGATCAGAGCAAGAAAAATACACCGACTTGTTAATGCCTTTAATACCAGAAACGGTAGCGGCCAGATCAGTCGATTGTCCATAATACAGAGTTAAAACTTCGCCAGAAAGATTTGGTGAAGAAAGTTGAATTTTTAGATTAGCATACTTGTCACTACTGCAGCCAAATAAAAAGCCTGTGACAGCAACTAATAACATTGATAAGAATGCAAAAGTCTTTTTCATTTTTTACCCTCAATTTATTATGTGAATTTGTCTAAAAAATACACATAGTATTTTAATATATATAATTATATTTTATTATATATAATCTTGTCAAACAAATACACCCATAAAACCCCTAAAAAAGGCTTTTGTTTTTGGCTAAAAATCTAGGTAATTTTTAATAAAAAAAGAAGTAAAATTATTAACAAATTTTACTTCTTAAAAAAGCTCAAAACTAGCTGTTTTTGGCCAAATTATACTTATTTTTGGTAGCATTTCCACCCCTTATATGCCTTGTTTCGTAATTGGTTTTTAGTAGTTTTTTGACCTTTTTATAAAGGCCAAAGCTCACATATTTTAGCCTAAAAGATAGGTCATAATGTACTGTGCTTTTGCTCACCAAAAAGTGCCTTGCTGTATCTCTTATCGTGGTGTTATTTTTCAAAATAAACAATGCTTCTTGCTTTACTCTTATATCAATATTTTGCATATCCACCTCTATTTTTTTTGATAATAAAATATATGTTGAAATATGCAAATTTATGTCAAAATTTAACTGTTTTTTGCAATAAAAAATCACCCTAAAAGGGTGACCTTAAATGACATTATTATTTTTCTTCTTTGCTATTTTCGTCAATAAAATTAACAATATCAGCTACAGTCTTTAGTGTTTCTGCCTTATCATCAGGAACGCTAACACCAAATTCTTCTTCCATAGTCATAAGCATTTCGATCATGTCTAGAGAATCTGCACCTAGATCTTCTACGATTTTTGAAGTAGGTTTGATAACTTTTTCATCAATATTAAGTTGACTTGCCAACATTGCGCTTACTTTTTTTACTGTCATAATTGTCCTCCAAAGATAATTATTTATACCAAAAGTATATATCAATGACCAAAATTAGTAAAGCATTTTTTTGTTATTTTTTGCAATTTATTTGTTGCCAAAATTTAAGTACAAATTAGGATCTACTTTGACTCCATCTTTTATTACTTCAAAATGCAAGTGGGCACCATCAGCACTTTCTCCCTTGGCACTAGTAGAAACTTTGCCTATTTTTTGGCCTCTTTTTACAGTTTCGTTAAGCTTAACAGCAATATCTTCGGCCAAAGATGAGTATGTTGTACTTAAACCATCTTTGTGAGTTATAGTTATGCTTGTACCTTTTAGATGTGTTGTCTCAATATTAGTAATTGTACCATCTGTCGCAGCAAGTACAAATGTCCCTTCGGCGGCGCCTATATCGACACCTTTGTGTGCCTCCCATTGTTTTAGTGTAGCGTTGTATTTTAATTTATTTGCAGAATAATCTTTTAATAGCACCCCACCCTCTACAGGCATGGCAAACTCTACATTTTCGGCTGACACACTAACATTTTCTTGTATAGGATCATTTGTGGTGTTGTCTACAATTTGTGCTGGCGCAAATATACTTGCAGCAATTGCAACACCCAAAATTAATACTCCGACTGTAATAGCTGCGCTCCAATCTTTTAGTTTTGATTTTATACTTTTTTTATCCATATTATCCCCCTAAATAATGTTTGCCAAAACATATGCTTTATAAACATTTTTTTTAATAACTACCTATTATAATAGGGCTGCCAACTGTCGCAGTGCCGTTATTAAAGCAAAACTGCAAGTTTACTTTGCCCTGTGGCAAAACAATGCCGCCGTTAAGTTTGTCGCTATAACAATAAAAGCTAATAATAGGACCAACATTTTCGGTATACACAACTTTACAGTTGGTGTTTTTTAACACATTATAAAAGTCGCCTACACCACACTCAAATGATATTTGTTCGCCCAAAACATTGTCTTTGTATTGCAAATAAAGCTCGCAAGCATTATTTGATGTACATGTTAGTATATTTAGCGATCCATTTTTTATGCTTTCTACCCCAGCAAAAGCTGGCACTGCGATATCGTTTATAAACAAAGAATACTTACTACCAACAGGCATGTTTACAACTTGCAAAAAAGAATCTTTGCTCACCCTACAGCAAAATATAGAAACTATAACAAAAACTATACACAGCAATCTTTTCATAACAAAAATATAGCCAAATTTTTATATTTTAATCAAAGTTTTGTAAAATTCTTCACATACTAACACAAAAAGGATTGTTTGTATGAAGTTACTATTGATGTTGATTTTTGCTTTGAGTATATTATTGCCAAAAGATGCTGCATATGCTCAAGACAATACAATATTGTATAAAGGGCCAATAGAACATGTTTTTACTCACTGTTTGCTTGCAGACCCACAATTGTCTTTTGACAAAAATAACCCTATGAAAAACAACTACGATATAGACTGCATAACAAAAGACGAGTTTGCCAAGACATTGCAACAGCTATATGACAACAACTATGTTTTAATAAACATCAGAGACACCTATACAATAAAAAATGGCATAGCAACAAAAATACCACTATACCTACCAAAAGGTAAAAAACCTCTTATTATGTCCTTTGATGATGTTAATTATGATCGTAAAAAAATGAACCTGGGCATGATAGACAAACTAATACTAGACAAAAACAACAATTTGGCATCTTTTACATCAACAAAAACGCCAAATATCAATTATGATGATGAGTTTGTACTTATTGTAGAAAACTTTGTAAAACAGCACCCAGATTTTTCTTTTAACAACGCTAGAGGCATATTGTGCCTAACCGGATATGATGGCATTTTGGGTTATCGCACGCAAAGCAAACATCCAAACCATATTATCGAAAGAAAAAAAGTAAAACCAATTATAACCAAACTAAAACAACTGGGCTGGACTTTTGCTAGCCACAGCTACGGACATTATCATATGAAAAAGATATCTGATAGCCACTTTTTGCAAGAATTGACAAGTTGGCGTGACGAGGTAGAAAGTCTTGTTGGAAAAACTGATATTTATGTATACCCGTACGGCGAGTGGCAAGTGTTTGATAATAATGGCAACATCTGCACCAAACATAAACTACTACAACAGTTTGGTTTTAATATGTTTTGTGGGGTTGGCATAAAACCTTTTTATAATTATCTACCTAACAAAAAAAATAAGGTGCTCTTTATGGACAGAACACCCCTTGATGGCAATACCTTTAGACAAAAGCCACACCTATTAAAAAGATTGGTTGATGTATATAACATATATGATAATACTGTGCGGCCAAGCAAATTGGTATAAAAAAATCACCACTGTTTGTGGTGATTTTTGTTTATTATTGTTTAGCCGAAACATTATGTGTTGCTAGATATTTAGCTCTATGTTCTTTTGTCATACTATTTAGTATCCACTTATCTTTATTTTTTAACAATCTGCGATTACCATACGAATAGTCATAAACAAGCACACCTATGCCTTGTAATAAATAAATGTAGCTAGTCAATACTCTCCAGATAAGCATTGCCCACAATGTACTGCCGGCAAAAAGACTTCTAAAGAACGCATCAAATGATAGTTCTGCTACACCAGTACCACCAGGCAATGGGTTAAAGCTTGTTGACAAGTCGACCATTATAGACATTGTGACGATACGAGGCCACAAACTTAAGTCAAAGCCTTCAAATGCACAATATATAAAGAATGGTATAGAATACTGTATTAAGAAGAACAGTAATGATGCCAATATGTTAAAAATCCAAATAAATGGCGATTTGCGATAGCGGCGCATAATGTGTTGCCATGAAGTCACACCCTTCATAACCTTGCGGAATATCTTGTTGTAATCTTTCTTAAATATTTTGCAATAAAGCTTTACAAAAAATACAACTATACCTACGCCGACTTTTTTGTTAAGCATAATCAAACATACGCCCAAAATTAGTACAGCAGTAATGGTATAACCTATCCAGCACATAATACTAAATACAGCTTCGCCTGTTGTGCCGGTGCTTGTAGCACTTACACCCAAGTTTGCAAACAATACAATTGTTGTTAGTATAAAATATGCAATTTGTTGAAACATATATTTTGACATAACAACAGAAACAGATTGTCCTGCTTTTAGGCCATATTTGTTAGCATAAAAAATTTGAAATGGTTGTCCGCCTGTAGATAGTGGCGTAATAATATCATAGTATTTGCCTAGTGCAGATATTTTGTAAGCAAGCACTGGTCTATGACAATTAGTAGCCTTGCGAATTAACACATAAAATCTTAATGTATCTACAAGAACCCAAAGAGCGCTCAAACCAAGAGCTATTATTAAAAACCACCAACTAGCATTAAGATCATCTGGTGGAGCAACAAGACTTTTTTTGCCTTGAATAAAGATAAATAGTGCAATAAATACAATATTAAATACTATCATGCATGCACTTAAAATCTTCTTTTTCTTTGATTTGTGTGCAGAAACTACTTGTACTGCTTCTAATACCTTTTTTTCGTCTTTCTTTTCTTCGACAGATCCGATATTAACTATACCTTTGTCTAGTATTGTATAATACTTAATTTGACTAAAGTTAGCACAATAGTTTGATCTTAATTTTTTATATATTTTTAGTATAGGGGCTTTTATTTTTAGCTTTTCTTTGTCTATTTTTTGAACAATTTTGCGTGTTTTTGCAGGTTTTTTTACTGTAGATTTTACAGTGCTAGACTCTTGCATATATGCCCCCTTTTAATAATTCTTTTATAGCGAAAAAACTATCAGTTAAGATAGTTTTTTTACTTTTTATAGATAATCTTTGTATCTGCTTTCAAAATATTTGAATGTCAAACCAGATTTTAGAGTATTAAGAACTCTTGTCTCAAAGCTAGAATATTCTGCTGCTACTACTTGAGAATATAAAAATTCTAAATAGTTGTCTTCTGCTACAGCAGAGCGACTTGTCTTTTTGTTATAAAGAGTTTCTACATTTGCACTAGCTGGATCTAGGTTTGTGCAAACATTGCTTAAAATAATAATATGATATCCGTATTCGCTCTCGATAGGTGCTGATACTGCGCCGATATAACCGTCGCCATTATCATATAAAGCTCTAGTAGCATCAGTAAAGCTATCTACCATTGTAGAGTGACCTGTAGAAATACGATAGTCAAATTGAGCATTTAGGATACCTTCGTCTTGGTTGTATTGATATACAAGTTTGTTAAACTCTGTAGACATAAAGTCTGCATACAAGTCAGAACCACGAGTATAAGCAGCGTCTGCTTGAGCAACCAAGTTAAGGATATTGTTATATATTTCGCTAACAGAAAGTTTTGTATCTGTATCAAAACCTTTGTTGTCACGCTTTGTAGCGATTGTACCATCTACGCTTTTTAGATGTGCAATTCTGCTGTCTTTTTCTGCTTGAGTAAGGTATGGGTCTTCTTTGATAGCTGTGATTGCATCTTCGTCAAATTTAACTAGAATGTGTTGAACTTCTAGTACAGCTTCGCTTTGACCAAAATAAACATATTTTGAACCATTGTCTGTAGAAATTACATTGTTATAAAAACCATCGCTAGTCACATTGTATTCTTCTACATTGGCATTATACATTTGAGTATATTTTTTGATAATTTGAGCAATTACATCTTGAGTCAAATATCCATCTGCGCCATAACCATAGTTATCTTCGTATACGCGTTGGAATTTTGATAGATATGCATTGTCTAGGTTAACCTTAAAGATACGGTCTAGTTCTCTATTGATAAGCTCGGTATTGTTTTTGCTGTGATAGTTTCTTTGTTTTTCGTCTTCACGCAAAGTTTGCAAATATTCTGACCAAGCTTTGTCCATAATGCTCTTGCTAGCATAATCTGTTCTTTCGTAGTTATAAAGATTTAGTTTTGCATCTTCATTTTCAAAGGTGTAGTTTGCTTTTTTAACTTTCCACTCACCATTAACATTTTCGATAGCTATTTTTGCTTCAAATTTTGTCTCTGGGTTGAAAGTTGGAGCAGCCTCTTCTTCTTCGCTAGGTATAAAGCCATCTAGATCTACATATTTAGAAACTATTTCTTTAACTTTGCCATCGATATAATCCCAGCTTTCTCTTACGGCATTGTTATATTCTTTTGTAGTTACTTCGTATACATAATCTTCTTGAGCAATGTTAGCTTTTACTTCTTCTTGAGCTTTAGCCTTAACATGTTGCAATAACAAACCTCTTTGCAACAACATATCAATAGTTTGTTTTACTGCGTCTTCTTGTGTAGTGCCATTTTGCATAAGTGATGCGCCATAGTTGTAATAACCATTGATAAATTCTTCTTTAGTTATCTCAACATCGCCAACTTTAGCAACTACTTGAGTTAAATAAGCATCTGTGTCTCTAGTAAACAAATTACAGCCAGTTAGTATGCTTGTGGCCATAACAAGAGACATGATTATGCTAAATAATTTTTTCTTCATCATATACTCCTATAAACAGTTTGTTTGGTATAGTTTTGTCACAAAAGGCAAGTCTAAACCATCATAGTAAGTTAATTATACACAAATCAATTAAGAAAATCAAATACAAATTATACTTTTTGGGTCAAATTGACCAAAAATTTTATCACTTCTTGCTGTGTTTTTTGCAAAGAATCACGATATTGAACAAATATCTCTGGATGGTTGCTTGCATTTTGTCTAAACATGTAGTCTCCATCTTGCAAATAACTGTACCATTTTTGCTCTGAAACTTCTGGATAAAATACAATTTTTGCACCAAAAGATTGTATCGAAACAGTTTTTACCATAACTTTTTGACACAAACTCTTGATATATGCTACTTGCAATAGTTGTTCTGCAGCAGCAGGTAAAGATCCAAAGTTATCGCTAATTTCTTTAGACAATTTGTCAAGATCTTCTTTGTTATTGATTTTACTGATTTTTGTATAGTACAAAATTCTATTTTCGTCACCCACAATATAGTCTTGTGGTATATATGCATTTATGCCGATATCGAGTTTTACTTCTCTTGCTTGTTCTACAACTTCACCTTTTAACTCGCTAACAGCTTCGTTTAGCAATTTGATATACATATCATAGCCGACTTTTTCCATATGTCCAGATTGCTCTGCACCCAGAATATCGCCGGCACCTCTTATTTCGAGGTCACGCATAGCAATTTTATAACCGCTACCCATCTCGCTAAACTCCATAAGAGCATCAAGTCTACGATAAGCCTCTGGTGACAAAATCTTGTTTCGTTCAAATGTAAAATATGCATAAGACGATCTTGTGCTACGACCTATACGACCTCTCAACTGATAAAGTTGTGACAAGCCTAGTTTGTCAGCATCAATAACGATAAGTGTATTTGCAAATGGCAAGTCAATGCCATTTTCTATCAGCACGGTACTAATCAAAATTTGAGTTTGCTTTGTAAACAATTTGTAAATATTGTCTTCTAACTCTTTAGCTTGCATTTGACCATGCGCAACACCTATTGTCACATCTGGCAACAATTTAGAAATTTTTGCATAAAAATCATATATGCTTTGTACCTTATTGTACACGATCAAAACTTGTCCACCACGGGCAAGTTCTTTTTTGCAAGCATCTACAACAAGAGTGTCAGAGTAGTCCAAAACAAAAGTTTCGGTGTTGATGCGATCTTTTGGTGGAGTGTTAAGAAAACTAATATCTCTTATGCCAACCAAAGACATATACAAAGTTCTTGGTATTGGGGTTGCTGACAAAGTTATAACATCTACATTGGATTTTATAGACTTTAATTTTTCTTTGTCTTCGACACCAAAGCGTTGTTCTTCGTCCAAAATAAGTAAGCCCAAATCCTTAAACTTAACATCATTAGATAACAACCTATGTGTACCACAGATAATATCTATGTCACCTTTTTTTAGGTCGTCTAATATTCGGGTTTGTTCTGACTTGGTCTTAAATCTATTGATAACGCCAACCCTTACCATAAAGTCTTTCATACGAGAAACGCAAGTGTTATAATGTTGCTCGCAAAGTATGGTAGTAGGACAAATAATTGCAACCTGTTTGCCGTCTGTTATTGCCTTGTAAGCAGCGCACAAAGCGACCTCTGTTTTGCCAAAACCAACATCGCCGCAGACCAATCGGTCGACAATTCTAGAACTCTCCATGTCCCTTTTTATCTGGGCTATAGCTTCCGACTGGTCGTTCGTGTAAGGGTATGGAAAGGCATTTTCGAAGGCCTGTTGAAGGTAGCTATCCCGGCTATAAACATAGCCTTTGCTAGCTTGTCTTTGCGAATAAATTTTGACCAAATTAATCGCCATTGTCTTAACAGAAGACTTAACTTTTTGCTTGGTTTTGAAAAATTCTGTACCACCAATTTTGTTGCACTTTGGTGCAAAATCACCCACATATGCAGATATCTGATCTGTGTTTTCTGTAGGCAAATACAATATATCTCCACCAAGATATTCTATAACAATATAGTCATGATAACTTGTTGTTAGCTTTAATTTTTGAATAGCAATACACTTACCTATACCATGATTTTGATGGACGACAAAGTCTCCAACTTTTGGCAAGTATGCAGGCTTGTCTTGTACGGTTGCATTAGCAGTTTGTTCTTTTATTGGGTTTTGGTTAAGATCATCACTACCAATAAGAACAAATCCGTCTTCATAAAAACCAGCACTAATTGGGATATTAGTTGCACTAATATTTATTTCAAAGTCAACAAGTTCATCTAATGTTTTTACTTGGTTATATTTAACGCCAAAGCTATCTAACATACCAAGAACTTTGTTGTATGTAAGAGGACAGCCACAACTTAAAAATACAGTTGTTTTGTTTTTATTAAATACATTAAGCTCATAACTAAAGTTTGACCAGTCGTTATAATATTTTTGAGTAGGTATACATCTAAAGGTCATTATGTTTTGAGGAGCAAAAATTTTGTTTTGGTTGCTTACTCTCATAAAGCTTAATAAATATTTTGCATCTATATTATCAAACACTTGAGACTTTGTTTTATAAAACTCTCTATGTTTATCAAACAGTTCTCCTGCTTGTCTAAATTCTGCAAACCACTCATCAAGTTCGTTAAGTGTAGTTGCGATTGCATCGCATATTATCTTTGGCTCATCAAAGATGATTAAAGATTTGTCATCAAAATAATCTATAATGCCTGCATTGTAATAATCAATAAACGGTGCCACAAATGCAGTCGAAATTGCAATATTGTTTTGGATAAAATCTAATTGATTAGAAATAACTTCGTTTAGTCTTAACATTTCAGAAGATGTAAGGTCTTGATGTGCAAGCAAATTGTTGGCTTGCTTTACTACATCTTGCCTTATTGTCTCATTTACAAATACCAAAGAGTTTGGCAAAAGTTTTATTTGTGTTTTTTCTGATACTGTCTTAAAAGTTGCTGGATCAAATAATTTTATACTCTCTATTTGATCTCCAAAAAAGCTTATGCGTGTAGCAAAAGTCTCGTTGTTGATATATACATCTAAAATATCGCCTCTTAATGAGTATTCGCCATTTGCTTCTACCCTGTCTACTCTGCGATAACCCATAGAAGATAGCAAACTAGATACTTCTTCTAACGAATACTCTTTGCCACAATCTAATATAAGCGAATTAGACCTATATACTTGTGGTGAAGGTAGTTTTTGCAACAATACTTGTGGCAAAACTATAAGGGCATCTAAAGAACCATCTACAATGCTGTTAATAGCGGCGATGTATTCCTTAAACAAAGGATTGGTCTTTTCGTTAACACCAAACAAGGCAGGTAGCTTGTCAGATATAACAAAACATCTCTTGCCAAGTGCTTTTAGTTGTTTTTGTATGTTTTTTGCAACGAAAAAATCAGGAGCAACATATAATAGTTGCTTCTGATCCGAAATACTATTTGCAATATAGCCGCGTTCACCTACGCCAAGACCACTAACTGATATGTGGCGGTCGGTATCGACTAAACTTTGTAATTTTTTTATATTAACAAAACTATACATACTATTTTTGACGGATGTCGTTGTCAATAACACCCAAAACCTTTTCTGCAGCTTCGGTCAAAGCTGGAGCAATTTGTTCCATTTTTTTATCGTCAATGCGACTTAGTACATAAGTAGCAAGATCTACACTACGATCTACGCCAGCACCAATCTTTATTCTCCTAAAGCCTTCTCCCATATGGTTTACAATATCTCTCAAACCATTATGGGTACCACCACTACCGTGTTCTCTATATCTTGTAGTGCCTGGCTCTAGGTCAATATCATCACACAAAACAATAACTTGAGATGGTTTTAGCTTATAATTTGCAACAAATTTTATAACACTTTCGCCACTCAAATTCATAAAAGTTAGAGGTTTTGCCAAAATTAAGCTTTCGCCATTATATTTTGCTTGAGCGATATTGGCGTTATATTTTGTCTTGTCAAAGCTAACCCCTAGCTTGTCCGCCAAGATATCTATACTCATATAACCTAAATTGTGATATGTCTTTAGGTATTTGTCTCCTGGATTGCCCAGGCCTACTATTAGATACATATTTATTCCCTTTTTGGTTTTTGTGTTTGTTTAACTCTTGCTATCGCAAAGGTATTAGCTGGCATACTTTGTGTTATTGTAGAACCCGCCGCCAAAAAGCAGTCGTCTCCTATAGTTATTGGTGCTATAAGGTTGACATTGCTGCCTACAAACACATTGTCACCTATTGTTGTCTTATGTTTTTGTTTGCCATCATAGTTGCAAAATACAACTCCACAACCAAGATTGCAGTTTTTGCCCATAGTTGCATCTCCTACATATGTAAGATGCGCTATCTTGCAGCCATCACCTACGATACTGTTTTTTATCTCGACAAAGTTGCCTATTCGCACATTGCTACCTATAGTGACATTTTGCCTAATGTGAGCATTAGGACCTACTGTTGTATTGTCTCCTACAATACTATCATTAATTGTAGACGAGTACAAGACACAGTTGTTGCCAATAACACTATTTACAATCAAATTGTTTGGATACAAAATTGTACCGCTTTTTATGATACATTTGCCAATAATAGTGTTGTTTGGATATATAATAACATCTTTTTCTATTATTACTTGTTTGTCTATATAACTTTCCATACTGTGTTATATGAGACAAAAAGTCTTTTTGTTAATTATTGTATAATTTTTTCAAAAGGTCCTAGCTTGCTGCCTTGTGGCACCTTTGAATTTTTTACTACACTATACATAATAGTACTATCGTCATCAATAATACTATTTTCTATATAGTTGTTTGGCAAAAGTTTGACATTATTGCCTATATAACACACACCGTATAGGTGATTGTTTGGATAAATAACAGCGCTTTGCTCGATAGTGACATCTGCATATATTGTTGTTGTAGCAGGGTCCATTATTCTAACACCGTTATTTAGATGAAAGCTAATAATACGATTTTTTAAGATATCTTCGATGATCATAAGCTGTTTGTTATTAAAAGCAGTCATAAAATCTTCTTCGTCAAAGTATCTTGGTTCTGCTGTATATATTTTGTCAGCATTGCGTACAAAATCTGTGTTAAAAAGATAACCTCTAGTCAACTTGCAAACACTTGTTTGTTTGGTCAATGCATAATCGATGACCTCTTGTACGGTAGATTGTTTTAACAAAGGAGTATCACTATAAACAACAAATGTATACTCACTATCATCTATGTGAGGTTTTATCACTTGCAAAACATCTTGCGAGTTGTTGTATGGCACAAGTGTAGTTTTGTAATCGCTACAAGCAAGTTTTACCCAATCAAGCATAGATTTGCCCAACAAATCAAGCTCATAAGGTTTGTCTACACCTACAAAATTTTTGTTTTGAACAAGCAAAATAATAACCGATACACTTTGTTTTTTTTGTGCAACGGTTGCTGTTTGCAATTCTTTATCTAGATCAATAGATGTCATTGTTAATGTTTCCATAATTTTATTTTAACAACTAAATACTTGATTGTCAATGTATTAATTATTTAGTCGTCTTGCTCCTTATTTTTGCGTTTTTGCTTAAAAAAGTCTGACAAAATGCCAGCACACTCTTTTTCCATAATGCCACCTTCTACTTGTGGATTATGATTAAAACGATTGTCTGTAAGTAGATTGTATATACTGCCTACGCAGCCTCTTTTTTGGTCATATGCCCCAAAAACTACTTTGCCTAATCTCGCATTGATTATCGCTCCTGCGCACATTGGGCAAGGTTCTAGCGTCACATACATGGTGCAATCTGTCAGCCTAAATGAGTGTAGTTTTTTGCAAGCCTTGTCTATTGCCAAAACTTCTGCATGATATAGGGCATTTTGCTTTTTTTGGCGCCTGTTATATGCCTTTGCAATGACTTTATTGTCTTTTACTATTATTGCTCCTACTGGCACTTCGTCATGTTTTAGAGCTATTTTAGCCTGCTGTAAGGCCATATACATATAATCGTTCATACTCTCTCCAGTTGTGATATAAAATGCAACAATATGTTGCGATTTTGTCTACAAATACAATCAAGTTCTGTATCTGGTATGGGATGTTTTAATTTATCTTTTGCTACTTCTATAGTAAAGGCAGGCATGCCATAATATGTTGTACAAAAATCTTTGTAGCCACCTGCACTATTTTTTGACTGTTTTGCTTGATAATTTAGCTTTTTTGATATAAATTTTGCCAAATTTTTGTCTCTTAAAAAAGTGTTTTTGTCTTGACCTAAAAAACCATAATAAACAACTTCGCCTTTTAGGTGATAGCTAATTGTCGCATCTGGTTTTACCATATTAGTCAAGTTAATTAATGCTTGTGTTTCGGGTTCGCTATTAGGATGCGGACCGATATAATTTTGATAACACTGATAATTAACATTGCTTTTGCCGCCGCCCCAGTTGGCATCAAAATTTACATTAAGGTCAACTGCGTTAAGATTAGCTTTGTATAACTTAAGATTATTGACATAGTCTACCTTTTTTAGTAGCGCCTGTTTTGCTTCTACAAAGGGTTTTAACCCCTGCATAACTACTTTTACGCCGTCTACATTTACTAGCGGCACAAAGTAAATGGTGGCGTCAAAATCAAAGTTTTTTAGATACTTTATCATATCAATAATAACAAGGCTTGTAAGATACTCTCTTGCATGAATAGCGCCTTGAACTATTATCTTTTTGTTAAAATTGTCTCCTAAAACAAAACACCAAATATTTTTGTTTAGAACTGTTTTGCCTATACTAAAATATTTGGTAGTTGCTTTTAGATTATTAAGTTGTTGCAAAATGTACTCAAAAGTAATAATAAAACCCAATCTCCTTATTTGTGATAAGTTATATTATTATTTATACACATTGCACGATAAATTTGTTCCAACAAAACAACTCTCATTAGTTGATGTGGAAAGGTAAATTTAGAAAAACTCAATCTCATGTTTGCCTTTTGCTTAATGCTATCGGCAAGGCCATGCGAACTACCTATAACAAAAGTTATTTGACTATCACCCAAAACAATGTTTTTTATATTGTTGGCAAATTCTACACTGTCATATTGTTTGCCAAGTACATCAAGCACAATAATGTGTCCTGCAAGGTGCTTTTCTATTGTTGATGCTTCGAGTGCTAGTGCTTTTTGAATATTTGCTTCGCTAGAAGCATCTATTTTTGCTTCGGCACATTCTATTATTTCTATTTTACAAAATTTGCCCAAGCGCTTGGTATATTCTGCTTGGGCAAGTTGCAAATATTGTTCTTTTAATGAGCCCACGCATACAATTTTTATTTTAATCATAACAACCCCCATATAAATGTAAATATGGTTATTGATACAGTTAATACAAATGTCGCAATAACAAGTATGCGTTCGCTTAAGGTAAATTTTTTGCTAGAGCTTTCTTCTTTAGTAAATACTTGTTTTTTATTATCACCTATACCATTATATTTCATTAACATTGAGTTTAGAGTTTCTAAATTGTTAAGATATGTATTAGAAAATGGTCTAGCTTTTGGGTCGATATTTTTTAGTTTTTCTTTTTCTTTTGCTGTTGTTTCTATCTTCATAGCGTCGTCAAACAATTGTTGTATTTTTTTGATGCGCATTTCTTTAAGCAACAAATAATAAAACAATATAATCACGCCAACGATAAATGACAAAAACAAAAAGCTACTAACAAACGCATTAAATGTACCACCACCAGCAATAATTTGTTCTATTGTTGGTAGTACTTTGCCACCAAACAAGTTGTGTTGGGTTGCATAATTTAGATATACGCTTAACGCATTGTTAAGAAAGTGTATTATCATACCAGGATAAATACTTTTGCATATAACAACACTTAATGCCATCAAAAAGCCAAGTATTGTTGCATAAAAGAATTGATTAATATTAAGGTGCAATAATCCAAAGAAAACAGATGACAATATTATTGCTTTTTTCATGCCTAATTTGCTATATCCAGAAAGTAGCAAACCTCTGTGCAAATTTTCTTCGCAGATAGCTGGCAATACTGCAACCAAAATAATATTTAGTATAAGTGAGCCTATCTGATCACTAGCAGCAGCACCACCTGTCGAAGGTACAGTCTCATAACCAAATAGTCTAATAATGCTAGAAAAGAACGAAGCAACTGCCAAGTTCAAAAAATAACAGCATAGACCAATAATAATACAGTACACTACGCACAACAAACTAATCTTTTTGTATCTAAAGTCTTTGAATGTTTGTTTTGGGCTTTGTTTGGTAAATATCGAATACAAAGTAATAGGTAGCACAAACAACAAACCCACTTGCAAAACTACGCTAAATAACGCCTCGTACAAAGTTGGATCTACAAACGAAAAGTCTATAACATTGTCCAATATGTACAATAAGACCAGCGCGCATGCGCAAATAAAATATATTAAGTTGGTATAAAAAAGCGTAGTTTTTTTCATATCATCCCTTAAAAAATTTTTTTATTATGATAAAACAGTTAATACCCACATAACTATACCAAAAACAAGACTTATAGTTAAAAGTGCCTTGTCAGTAAAGCGTGGAGTGCTAATTTGTTTGATTTCGTAAGCTGTCAAGCCTTCTGATTGTTTGATTTGCTCTTCAATTTCAGGTTTTTCTACAACATGGTATGCTGCAGTTTTGTGTTTTTGGCAATATTTTTGCAAGACCTTTAACACTACAATAACTAATGCAATGCCAGCAAGCAATAGCGCAAATGCACCAAATACTTCCCAGAAACCCCAAGCAGTGTTAACAAACAAGCCATCATCAATAAACGAAATAAGTATAACAGTAAAGTTGTTAACAAAGTGAGTTATAATCGAATACAATGTCGAACCTGTATAGTGACAAATAAGTGCAAACACAATACCTAGTCCAAATTGATAAATAAATTGACTAATACTCATATGCATCAAAGCAAAGAATAATGCACTTAACAATACAGCATGTTTTGTAGAATATTTTGCCTTAAAGCCGTTAAACATAACGCCTCTAAAAATCAACTCTTCGAATATTGCTGGCAAAAGTGAAACAAACACAGTGCATAGCAAGAATGTCCAAATACTGCTACCAACTTCTAATTGTGTAGCTTCTAGACCGGAAATTTTTAACACAACAAAGTCAAATAAACCTACAAAATAATTAGAACCAAATAAGCATATCCAAGCAATTAGTACACACATCAAAACTACTGTCCAGTTTGGTTTTGTCTTGATGCGAGTTGCTGGTATTGTTTTTACCTTACATATCAAGTTGTATGTAATAAGCGTACCGATTAGTATTAGTTGTGAAAACGCCATATTAATGTATACATAAGTTTCGGTCTCCATATATTGCTCTATTGTCATGTTTTGAGCAGTTGCTAGTTGAGACAATAGCGCCACAAAGAAAAAGCTTAATACAAGATTGGCAAGTAATAGCCAAAAAAATATATTAGCGCCGTCTTTGGCGTTGTAATTAAATCTTTGTTTTTTCATCATTAAGTCCTTTATTAATATTTCAATTATATAATAATATTATTTTTAATGCAACTAAATGTAAAAAATCACCAGCACAAAAGCTGGCGATTTTTGTTTTATTGAATCTCAAAAAAAGTTCCTATTTTGTTTTGAGTTGCGACATCGACACATACATGATTACCCTCTATAATACCCATACCTGCAAGCACTGTTTTTACTGTTGTATAAGCAAGTATGGGGGTATTGTTTTCTTCGCTCAAATGCGACAAAATAACTTGTTTTAGGCCCCAACCAACAAGTTCTGCAATAAGTCTGCCACAGTTGGTATTAGACAAATGCCCTCTTGGTGACAAAATACGATTTTTTAGACTGGCAGAATATTTTGGATTGTTAAGCAACATCTTTTCGTCATGGTTAGACTCTAAATATATAAGGTCAACACCTTTTAGTTTGTTAATTATCAAGTTGTGATAATGGCCCATATCTGTTGCTACTGCAATGCGTTTGTTGTTGTTATTAAATACATAACCAACGCAGTAGTTGCTGTCGTGTGGTATCTCAAACGCTGTGACCATAGTATCATCGATAAAAAAGTCAGAACTAGCAAAACAAACTATTTGTTCTGCGTTTATCTTGCCTAGCTTTTTTATGATATATGGATAGCCATTAGTATGCATATATATTTTTGTTTTGTACTTTCTAGCAAAAGCGCCTACACCTTGCAAGTGATCAACATGCTCATGTGTTATTAGTATTGCACTTATACTACTTGGGTCTATATTGACAACTTTTAGTCTTTCTTCTAGAGCCGAACAGCTCAAGCCGATATCAACCAAAAATTTACACTGGCCACTTTCGACATATATGCAATTGCCTTTGCTACCACTAGCTAAACTTACTGCTCTCATAAACATCCTTTTAATGCAAAATTAGTTTAACAAAAAGCAAAAAGTTTTGCAACAAATTATATTATTTATATTGTTTTATTATCGCTTTGCCACTCAAGTATGACTCAACAAAACTCTCCATATCACAAGATGTGTTTTTGTTGAGTGCACTTATTAGATTTTGTGGCTGGGCATTTTTGTACAAATTGTGCTTGTAATAGTATTGCATTGCTTTTACAAATTTTTTTGTACCCATAACCTGCCTAATATGATCAAACATCAAGTTGCCCTTTACATATGTCATATATACATATTCTATCTCGCTAGTATATTCATTAAGAGCCCTATTCATGCTCGTATCAAGATTGCCATTGACACTTTCAAACACATCAACAAAAAGCATATAGCTTGCAAGAGTGTTGTTTAGTCTCTCGTTTGTATCAACATTATATTGCGGGTTGTTTTCGTAAAACAATATTGTCGAAAACTCTGTAAGTCCTTCGTCCTGCCAGGCATTGTCATAGGCATTGCTACCAACTAAATTGTACCACCACTGATGGGCAATTTCGTGCACTATGGTATTTTGATACTCGGCTTTGTCAGTGACTGCGTCAGAGATGTATACAAGATTGGGATACTCCATACCACCGTGTACAAAGTTGGTCTTTGCTACATTAAGTGTAGAATACGGATATTCGCCAAAAAGATTGTTAAAAGTCTTTAATGCATCTACTGCTGTTTGCAAATTTTGTTCAAAGGCATCATCTTTATAATAAAAATACGACACTACAGTTTTACCTTCGGTTTTGCTAGCCACTTGGTATTTTTCGCTCAACACAAAAGCAAAATCTCTTACAGCTTGTGCAACGATATTGACCACTTTTTTGTCACCAACTTCGCAACTTGTTTGCCGTCCAGTATGAGCTATAACAAATTTTGGATCAAAATGTAGCGTGACATTATAATTAGCCACTTCGCTATAAAATGGGTCACCATTTGCATTGTATGGCTTGTCAAAAAAACCATTTTCGTACACACAAACTATAGGATAAAAATTGCCAAAGTTATATGTATTGTCACCATAACCAAAACGATGATTAATATTGGGCAAAGTCACTACAAAATCAATACCTATTGTTATTTTGTCGTCAGGATAAAGCTGCTTATCAAGATGTATTGTAAGTATGTTTTGATCTTGCCCACCAACATCAAACTTAACATCTATACTGTCTACGGTAGCTTTTGTCACCTGTATATCTCCATAACTCATGCCATTGGGATAAGCGCTTGCAATGTTTGCCGTAGAAACTGGCTTGCAGGTAGCATCTTTTCTAAAGGCGTTGGGATAAAGATTAAAACAAACAAACTCAAAAACAACATCACTTGTGTTGGTATAGTCAAGTTTTTGACAAGCTGTAAGAGACTTTGTATTGTCATCATAAGTCGCATCAATTGTATAAGTATTTAGATTATTAACCAGCTTGTCTTGCCTGTTTTGACACCCAGTTAGCGCCCCAAAACAACAAATAATAAGCAATATTGTGCAAAACAAAGTTTTTTTCATATAACACTCCTACCATATAGGTATGAAAAGCAAATTTATTTAATAACAAAATATTTATTTAGTTGCCAAAAACATTTTTTTAAGTATATAATGTGGGTAGTAAAAAAATATAAATAAGGAGTACCATATGAAAAAGTTTTTCAGCGATTTCAAAAAGTTTATAAAGCGTGGTAATGTTATAGACTTAGCTGTGGGCGTTATCATTGGTGGCGCATTTAACGCGATCGTAACAGCGCTAACCAACAAGATCATAATGCCCCTTATTAATTACCTACTATCATTAGGCGGTGCCGAAGGTTTGGCATCTGCATTTACTTTCTTAAAGAAAGAATTCGACCCAACAACAGGCAATGTAGACCTAACTAATAGTATTTATATCGATTGGGGTGCTTTTATCACTGCAGTGCTTAACTTCTTTATCATAGCTCTTACATTGTTTATTATTATTAAAGTTGCAATGAAGAGTAGCGAGTTATTAAAAGAAGCTGGCGAAAAAGTAGAAAAATCAAAACTAACCAAAGAAGATCGCAAAATACTAAAATCTCGTGGTATCAAATTGAGCAACTTTGATGCTGTACAAAAATATCGCGAAGAAAAAGAACAACTAGCAAAAGAAGCAAAAGAAAAAGCCGATGCCGAAGCAAAGGCAAAAGCAGAAGCAGACAGATTAGCAAACCCAACACAAGAAGATTTGTTAAAAGAAATAAGAGACTTGTTAAAACAACAATCTGCTACAAAAACTACAAAATCAAAAACTGAAAAGTAAAAAAATAAAACCTGCTAAAATATAGCAGGTTTTTTATTATCTATTTGCGACCATAATTAACAGGGCCATTGCAACATGGACATCTAGTTTCGCCTTTTTTGAAGGTGACACCACAATATTCGCAAGTGATTAGTTCTTGTTGAGAAGTTTGTTGATCTACTTCTGGAGCATATACTGTGTTTGTTTGTATTGGTTTAGTAAATGGCTCTTCAAATATAACACTTTCTTTACCCATGGTCTTTATCTCAAAGTCTTTTACTTGACTATAGTATTGAGATTGATTGTAGGTATAGTCTGCTGGTGATGTTTGGTTGATATATTCACCATTATCATTTTGCCAATAATATTTTACATTATAATAAGGTTGACCATTAATACGAGTGTTGGTTGTTGCATCGCTAAAGTGTGCAATACGAAGTACACCTTTATCTTTGATGCCTCTTCTCTTTATAGCTTTTATTACAAAAGATATAAATGTTATAAACGCACCAACAGCAATTGCCTCAAATATAATGCCAACTATAAGCAATGTATCATCAACTCTGTAGTCTGCCTCAACACTTTCAAAAGTATTTGGATCATAGCTTATCTCAATTGTAGTGCCTTTTAGTTTTCTTACTTGAGAGTAAGAATAAGACTTACTACTTTTTCTACCTTCATATAGCTCGCCTGCTACTTCAAATCTATAATAAAACTTATACTCATCTTCGCCTTCGTCATCGTCATATGATTTGTAATAATCATAGATATAGGCTGTTGTTTTTGTACCGTTTTGGGCTAGTGCGCTCTTTGCTTGCATACCTGGCAAAGTTACAAAATAAATAATAAGTGGCACGCTAAACATAACGGCAAAAATTAATGGAAATACATACTTAAAAAATTTCACGGTCTTTTCTCCAATATTTGTATATTTTATTTATATAAAAAAATAAAAGCAAAGTCAAATAAAAAAGACAACCTGCTTTTTGGTTGTCTTAAAAATATATATCAAAAACCTATCCCCAAAGTGACACTATTGGCGACCAATAGTCCTACGCCTGCTAGTACAAAAGCTACGATGACTATTGCTTTTATTAAAATTGCTTTCATAATTTTTTTGTTTTAGTATTTTACCCCCTTATAAAAAACTGTGTGTATTATACCAAAGTTTTTTGCATTTTGCAACCCTTTTGCCCAAAATTGACTATTGACTACCCCCTCAAAAGACCTTATAATAATAACATATGAAAGAGTTTGATACATTTGTTACCATAGACAAAAAGACAGAATATTACGAAAAGCGTTGCCAAAAATTGATACAAGAATACCCAGCAAGACGCAAAGATCCAAAGTTTATACAAGAATGGATCACTACTGCTGCTCAATGGCGCATGTCACAACTTGGCATACAAAAACTAACCATTTCGTACAAAAAACAATCTGGCACTGCATGCATTTGTAGTGGTCAAATTAATATGAATATCAAACTACTAAAAGGCTGTCGCAAACTAGAAGAATTTGTAAAAACAACTGATGCAATTTTTCATGAGATAGAACATCACTCAATATCACAACATAACAAATCTATCATAAAAGATGAGCACGGCCAATGTGACAAAACTTTTATCCCACCACATTACGGATATCTAGTGACAAAAACTATCGAAAAAGCATGGAATGTTGACTTTTGTACAGCAAGCGACTATGCTCTCGCTATGTATATGTTAAATCAAGACGAAACAATAGCAAGAGAAGCTGGCAAAGCATGTACAATTCAACTTTTTAGCAGAGCAAAAGGCATCAATAGAGAAACTGATGCTATGCTTGACGAGTGCATTAGACTAGAAAATAGATATTTTAGACAAACCCCAGAAAACTTTAGAGACTATATCTTAAACTATCAATACTTAAGAGAGAATTTGTTTAATAGTCTTCATACATATCAATCAACTTATGTACAAAATGGTTGCCCAGAGGCAGAAAGAGAGTTTTTTAACACTGCAAGACGCTTTAACTACAATGACGAGGCTAACCATCAAGCATATGAGATTTATTATCAAAACGGTAGATACGAAGATCTTGTCGAATTGGTTAATTGCCCATGCTTTGTTAATACTCCACAAGAGTTGCAAACAGCTGTAGGTATTGCTCAAGACAATTATTTTGATGTAGATTTGGCTTTTTCACACTTTGCACCAGCTACTATAAAACAATATGTAGCACCGCCGAAACCTACTACACCAACTATAAAAACATATACTCCACCTCAAGTAAAAATATTTGATTTAGACCAACTTTAGTTGGTCTTTATTTTTTCATATAAGTTATGCATAATGGATTGTCTTCGACATCATTTATTGTTATGCCGTTGGCGATACAATTTTTGTTTTTGTTAAAAAGACAATCAGCATCGCACTCAAGGCACAGCTTTTTGTTATGTTTGTATGGCGCTATTTTGTAGTCCCCCTCAAATATATTTTTACTAATATCTGTTTGTTTGGCGATGTCTTTTTTATAAATACTGCAATTAAGGTTGGGTTCTATTTTTGTTTTGTCAGACTTGCATACTAGACCTTCGTTATACTTACAATCAGTTTTTCTACACCTTATATCCATATTGCGTTATCCTTTTTTTTCAAATATTGCCAAAGTTGTAATATTTATACCTTATATAAAAAGTTTTTTTGTTGACACAGGGCAAAATATACCTTACAATAAAATTAGGGAGAATTATTATGAAAGTTATTTTAACCAAAGATGTAAAAGGCTCTGGCAAAAAGGGCGACATTATCGAAGTTAGTGACGGTTATGCAATTAACTTTTTGATCAAAAAGGGTTTTGCAGTAAAAGCAACTAACGAAACACTAAATATCAACGCAGGTCAAAAAGCATCTATTCAACACAAGATTGATGTAGAGCGCGCAGAATGCCAAGCAATAGCTGAAAAACTTAAAAAAGTGACAGTTATACTAAAACTAAAATCTGGCGAAAATGGCAAAATATTTGGCTCTATCACAGCAAAAGAAATCGCAGACCAACTTAACAAAGAAGGCCTTGCAGTAGAAAAGAAACAACTTGTTATCGAAAATTCTATCAAGACACCTGGCATATATACAATTACTGCAAAATTGTACAAAGACATCTCTGCTAACTTTACTTTGCGTGTTGATGCAGAATAGTTTATTAAAAAAATTAAGACACCTATTTTTGGTGTCTTTTTTGTTTTTTTTAGAATTGCAACCTGTCAAACATTATTATTATATTTTACAAATATTTTTTTGGTTGTTATAATATCGATAAGTGAGGTGTCTATGAAAAAAACTCTTGGCATGTTGTGTCATGTATCTTCTATACCAAGCAAATATGGCATAGGCGATTTTGGCCAATCTAGCCGCGATTTTATCGACTTTTTGGCAGAACGCGATTTTAAGATATGGCAAATTTTGCCACTTAACGAAACCAACATTTGGAACTGCCCTTACTCTTCTAATTGTTGTTTTTCGATAGACCCTATTTTTGTTGATCCTGACGAATTGTTAGCTCAAAACAAAATCACCCCAAAAGATGTAGAACAATTGCTAAAATTGCAAGACTCACCAACAGTTAACTACACAATAATAAAAGAACAAAAGGCAAAACTTTTTGACATTGCTTTTAGCAATATTGACTCAAAAACTCAAAAAGCTGTAGAGAGTGAGTTTGAAACAAGCCCTTGGCTATATCAATATGCTTATTACAAAACACTATTAGATATTTTTAAGGTAGATGACTTTAGAGATGTGCCAAAAGTTTATTGGAAGATATCTTCTGCAAAAGCAAAAACCTTTATCAAAACCAACTACAAACAAATACTAAAATATGGTTATGTACAATACCTATTAGATAGTCAATGGCAAAAAGTAAGAGCTTATGCAAAAAAACACGGCATAAAGATACTTGGTGATTTGCCTATTTACCCTAATCCAAATTCTTTTGATGTATTTGCTAGTCCAGAGCAATTTAAGCTAGACCCAGAAACTTTGATGCCTACCGTATATGGTGGCGTACCACCAGATGATTTTTGCGCTGATGGTCAAAACTGGGAAACTTGCGTATATGATTGGGACTATATGCAAAAACACAACTACAAATATCTAATAGACAAAATAAAACTATTGCTTAACAAATATGATATATTGCGACTAGACCACTTTTTGGGATATACCGAACACTTTGAGTGGAGTGTTGCAAACCCTGGCACTGGCGAATGGTATATAAAAGGTGGCGAAGACTTTTTTAACACCTTGCAAGCAAACTGCGATATGTCTCGCATAGTTGTAGAAGACCTAGGCCTAGACAAAGAAGAAGCTAACCGTATCAAAAAAATGTTTGATCTAAAGGGTATGTGTCTTGTTCAGATGACTACTATATACGACACAACTTTTAGATACTTCCCTGACAATGTACCTGCAAACAGCTTATACTACCTTCGCACACATGACAACAATACTTTTATTGGCTACCTATCTACATTGCCACAACATCTAAAAGCAGACTTTTGTATGCTTATGGACATCAACTATGGTACAGACCAACAGATTTTGGTTGACTGTATACGCCGCATGATGCAATGTAAGAGCAAAATTGTTATTATACAAATGCAAGACTTTTTGATGCAGGACCAAGACCAACGCATGAATATACCTGGCCAAGCAGAAAACTGCTGGGAGTATAGAGCGCCAAACGGCTACCAAGGCAAAGTCACACAAACTATTAACAAAGTTTTGCATGAAAAACCATTGCCATGCTTAACAAGTAAAAAAAATAAATAACTCACAACAAAAAAGACACCAACAAAGTGTCTTTTTTTTATCAAATAAAAAACTCCATTAATTATGGAG
This sequence comes from Clostridia bacterium, assembly GCA_045651685.1. GTDB lineage: Bacteria > Bacillota > Clostridia > Christensenellales > UBA1242 > CAKVLS01. The sequence continues at coordinate 43,194 of JAZRSV010000023.1, forward strand.
TTCGTTTTGGTGACCCCACAGGGAATCGAACCCCGAACTAGCCCTTAGGAATGCTTTGACGGAGATTCGAATCTCTAACTGAGTTTAGCATGGGCTAAGCTCGAGCCAACAAAAAATGAGCCCATTATGTCTCTTTGGTAACTTTGCTAATACACACCCTTTATTTGTGCTTGAATGGATCTTTTCTTATAGAGATTACAGATTGTTTGTAACGTTAAAAAACTTAGACTCAATCTTTTGCGGGGAGAAGAAACATCTATCTTATTATGGTAATATGTTAATATTTTTAACTTAGATGTTATAAAACATATTATTTTAAACTTTAATCGCTAAGATTGCTAAAATTAAATTCACAATTAAACTATCTTGTTAATTAGGTTTTGTAGAAAATAAAAAAGCAATCATAGTTGATTGCTTTTTATTTTTAATCTATGTTTAATCCCTTTAAGGTTGGATTTCCGGCATTTGGGAAGTCCCAAATAGCTGGATCCCAAACTTGTTCTATTGCTAAAAGAATTTCAAGCGTTGTTGCAGAGATTCCATACTCATAAATTACACCAGACTCATCAGATGTTCCTGCTATTACTACATCTTGTTCATCACTAACAAAAGAATTAATGATCTCTGGGATTATTCCAGGATATCCACCATATGCAAGCCCACCTACATTTGAATAATTATTTAGAGATTCAGAATATATATTTGTTGTAATAAATGTGTTGGTTATTATTATGCTGCTATCAGCACTAAATCCTACACCATAAACATGAGAATAGTATGTTACATTACACACAATATCGCCTTCTGAATAACAATTTGTTGTTTTTATTGTAGAGCCTAATCCACCACTCGTGTATGCGAATAAGCCTCCAATGTAAGCGTTCTCACCTTCTACATTAATATCAATAACACTGTAGCTATCTTTTATCTCTTCTGCTATATAAGAAGCTAATCCTCCAATATAGGCATGGTTTGTTGTATTGATTGTCATAGATCCTGAATAATAAGATTGTTTAATATTTGTAACACGGCAACATAATCCACCAACATTTACGCCAGGAGCAGATTTTACAATTATATTTGCGTCTACACCACTATTTGAAACGCTAATGCATTCACCTACTAAACCACCAATAGCCAACCCGCATTTTGAACTTTCTATGCTTATATCTGTCTTAGAATAACAGTTATATATGTTATCACATACACCAACAAGCCCTCCGATTAAGAAGTTATCCCATCCATCACTCAAACTAGTAAAACTTATACTCCCAGTAGCAGAGCAGTTTTCTATGTTAGTATTTTCAGAAAATGCAACAAGAGATGCAATATGCTTTGTTGTTGAATCTTCATCGACTATTGTTATTTCAAAATCGGTCAAATTTACATTCTTTATAACCGAATTACTTACATATCCAAACAAAGCGTTGTTTGTTCTATTTATTGTTATCTTAAAATTTGAAATTGTATATCCTTTTCCATCAAAAACTGAAGAAGCATAAAAATTAATTGGGTTCCATTCAATACCGCCTAGATCTATATCGCCTGTAAGCTCAAAAAAACCACTATTATTGCCTTGTATGTTAATTAAGTCTGAAGCATTATTTATTAAAACTGTGTTCGTTGTGTTATAACAATTTTTTAATGTACCACCGTATGCGGATAATGTGCCTTTATACACTTCTCCATTTTGAGTGTTTACATTAATTTTTCCATTTGCACTACAATTATGCAGCTCACCACCATTAGACGATCCAACAATTCCCGCCGCATAAATATTGCCATATTCTAAAGAATATTCTATATTATAATTCACAACTTCTAAATTTTTTACTACCGAATGTGTTAAACAGCCAAATAGTCCGGCATTTTCTGTAGGTGTTGTTATTTTAAAGTTGGAAATTTTCTTATTATTACCATCAAACAATGATAATGATAATTTTAAAGGGGTAAGTTCAGCATTATTAAAATCGATATTTCCCAACAATTTATAATAGCCACTATAAAATTCTTTTATGCCCAAAAGATCATCAGTTGTTTTTATTTCAATATATTTATTTTCTTCTATCATTTTGCTGTAGTCAATTGTTGCTATTGCATAACCTGCAAGCTGCCCTACATATTCTTCTAAAGTAGAAATAGCAGAAAGTTTAGCTTCTGAATAACAATACTTCATAGAACCAAAGCTTGAATCATGTCCAACTATTCCGCCTACATATGCTGTGTCGTATTCAGAAGAACCAGCACAACTACTTAATATATTTGTCGATAAAACAGAGCAATTATCAAAAGTCTCATAATAACTAGTTGAATTGCCCACAATTCCTCCAACATAACAGTTATAAACTGCTGAAAAAGAGATATCTGCATTTGAAACAGTACAGTTTTTTACCTTAGAGTTGTAAGAACTTCCAGCAATACCTCCAGCACTTCCCGAAAAAATGTGTTCAGTATTTATATAAAAATCACAAATTGTTAAATTTTCTACTACAGCATTATTAATAGAACTAAAAAACCCGACATTTTCATAACTTAATGTAATTCTAAAGTTTGAGATTTTATGTCCAGCACCATCAAAAGTCCCGTTATAATTAATTGGAGTCCACTCGCTTTCTTCTAAATCAATATCATTAACTAACCTTGCTTTAGGAACGGTATCTATCATTCTTAGCCTTTCTGCATTGTGTACAATTAAATACCCATCACTTGTATACATGTCCCATTTGGCATACAAAGTTACATCTCCCAAACTTCCTTTAGAAATGCCGGTCACAAGGTTTGCTTTATCAAAATTTTCTCCGTCATACCAACCACAAAAAACATATCCTGGTTTTTGTGGTTGACTCATTCTTACTTCATCCTTGATTGTATAGGTCTTTATCTCTTCTTCACTAAAATAGCCGCCATATAAATTGTAATTTATGTTATATTTGTTAATTTCCCATTTTGCCTTTAAAACAATTGATTTTTCAATTGTATCATTTTCAAAATCCCATTTAGCATCGTTAGCATCATACCATCCTAAGAATTTATACCCTGCTCTTGGTTCTACTGATGGTTCATACAACTTAAAATCGCCGGGTACTGTTACTTGTGTTGATCGACCTTCACCATAATCAAATTTTACAAAAAAATTTTTTGTGCAAGCAGATAGCAATAAAATAACCGGCACAAACAACAACATCGCAAAACAGATTTTTAATAATTTTTTCATTATACAACTCCTATTCTTAATTATTTTTTAATTACTTATATTTTATTTAATAAAACCTAGTTGAAGCATTTTCTATAGCTATCTAAAACAAACCATTTCACTTGTTGTTTTAGTATATATACCTGTATCTCTAGGGTAGGGTTTAATATCCCTAGGAAACGCCACAGAAAACCTATAAATTATTAACAAATTAGGTGTTTAAAGTTTTTTTTGGTGCAACCGAGATGATTTGAACATCCGACCTATCGCTTAGGAGCAATAGAAAATCATTAAAATAACTTTTCTACCACTCATTTTATCAATTATCATAAAAATTATAGTCAATTTGACAGAAAATCTCAATCAAATTGACTATCTTTTCTAACTTTTAATCAACCCCACCCAAAATCGCGGTGACGATTTGGTGCACTTTTGAGCAAAATTGCAGTTTGGGTGCAGTTTAAAGTTTTTCTTGTTTGCTATATGAAAATCTGTACTTATGTGTTATAATATATTTTGTAATAAGGAGAACTTCATGATTGATATAACAGAAGATAAATTAGATAGAGATGAAATCTTAAACAAACTTTTTCAAATTTTTAACAATTTTGGCAATCAAGACGATCAAGGATTAACAATGGCTATCAATGGACGTTATGGAATGGGTAAAAGCACGTTGTTAAGTTTTATAGAGCAAAAAAACAAAGAAGAAAATCTATATAATGTCGTGCTCTATGATGCATGGAAAAGTAATTTGTTTGAAAATCCTATTGTTCCATTAATGTACAGCATCAGCAAAATATCTAGCACAGGCAACAAATTGAAAAATGTGGCTAAAAAAGTTGTTAAAGCGATTCCAATAATGCTTGCAAAGACTTTAGCTAATACAACCAACATTGATATAACATCAGCAGTTGAATCGCAAGACATTTTTAAGGAATATGATGACTTTAATAAAGCAATTGACGAATGTAAAAAAATATTGGCTGAGATTTGTCAAAATAAAAAAACAATTTTGTTAGTAGACGAACTCGATAGATGTTTACCTAAATATCAGATTAAAGTATTAGAGTCATTATATCACTTTTTAAACATTCCTAACTTAATTATTGTTATTGCTTTAGATAGAGAACAATTAGAAGAAGCGATTAGAAACGAGTTTGGTAATTATACAGACACATATGGTTATTTATCAAAGTTTATACAGTATGAAATAGACTTACCAACAGAAACAACCGCTAATTATGCTATAAGTTTAATGAATTTTAGAAGCGACTATGATCAAGAAGTAAAAGAAATAGTCGCAATGATGTTTGATGCATTGAATGTTTCAACAAGAGATATAAAAATAATAATGAGAGATCTTAATTTAATTTGTAAAGAAAAAAGAGATGGCTTTGGTTATATAAAGAATTATCCATATTACTATCCTATACTGATTGCTTTCATGCTTCTTTTAAAGAGTCATAATGCAAATATCTATAAAAAATATTTTGGCAAAGAATTAGATAATAACTATGAAAGAGAATCCGTTTCTATAATAAAGACAAGATATCATGCTTTCTTAGAGGATATTAAACAAAGTAAATTTGTTCAGGTAATAACAACTTTACAATCCAACCCTTTTGGACAATCTGCATTACTTCATGTTATTAGCCTATTCGATAATGTTGACAAAATAAAACATGAAGATTTAGCTGTTTGTATAAAAAGAAGCGTTGAGGATGTTCAATTGTTATTGAAAGATACAAAGTTTATGTATTGGTATTTCCCATCAAGTGTAAACACGATCATCAATCAATTGAAAATTATATTATAGTTATTTGCAAAATAATTCCTTACAAACATTGTAGGTAATTTCAATCACATGGTCAATTTCAAGGTTATGAAGTTGACCTTTTTCTATGTCTAAATTAAAGTATTCTTTCCATTTGTCTTTTGAAAACCCTTTAACAAAAGCATCTTCAAGTTCACAAATTTTGTTTAATTGCAATTGTATTTCTGCAGACATTTTCTCAGTTTCGAGAATATCTCTGACTAGTTGTAAAACGTGGTTCAACTTTCACACCTGCATTAGATTTTATAGAACAATACTTAGGATAATTTTCACCATCGCTATAAACAAGTATCATTACATCACATTGAATACAGCAATACATAAGCACGTGAAAAACACCATTATAATCAATAAACATATCTTCTTGATACTTGGTAATATTGGGTTCATCTTCTAATAACCTTTCACGGAAAGGTATAAACTCTCGCTTTGAAAGATATATAACTCTCTCAACTACATACTCAGCCTCAAAGCCCTCGCATTTATCAATTCTATTTCTAAGCAATCTAGCATTAGAAATATTACATATAAATCTAGTTTTCATAGCTACCTCAATTTAAACACATCTTTGCAAACTTTGTAGGTATGCACAATATGTTCTTCAATATCAAGTTTGTGAAGTTTATTGATGTGGTTAATTAACTTTTCAAACATATCTTTTTGACTTGGTGTAAAGGTCGAAATCAAATCTTCTTTCATGTGCTGAATATCAATAGATTTTTCAAAATACTCGTGTGAATTCATAAAACTTAAATCCACAAGTTCAATAATCTTTTTCATAAACACCTCCTTATAGGTGTTTGTCTTTTACCGTACTTTCAATTCTTTTGCAAGTCATTTCACATTTTATTTGAAAATATGGATATAACAATCGCCTCCTAAGCGATAGTTCTTGGTTCAGTTCTTCTCATTTACACCAAAATCATCAATATTTTTGAAATTATTTAATAAAACCATACAAAATTTATAATTTTATGTTATACTTCTTTTATATAGGAGATTTTACTATGGAAAAAGCAGGTGTAATTTATATCTTAACCAATCCATCATTCCCAGAATATGTAAAAATTGGTTATGCAGATGATGTTAATAAAAGATTAGCTCAATTAAATAAAAGCGAGTGTATTCCTTTTGCTTTTAGAGTTTATGCAACTTATGATGTAAGCTCTAGATTGTCAGATTTAAAAATACATGAAATAATTGATAGATTAAACCCAGATTTAAGATCAATTGAAAGTTTTGAAGGCAAAAAGAGAGTTAGAGAATTCTATGCAATGTCTCCAGAAGATGCTTTTGAATTATTAAGAGCAATTGCAGAAATAAACGGAATGGAAAGTAAACTCAAACTTATTACACCTAACAAGGAAGAAAAACAGGCTGAAAAGCTTGCAGAAGAAATTTCTTCAAGAAATGAAAATTTTTCTTTTGCTAAATGTAATATTCCTGTTGGCTCAGAACTTGAATACATACATGATACAAACATAAAATGTTATGTAGTAGATGATAGAAAAATAAAATACAATGGACAAACAATGTATTTAACAGGGCTGGCAAAATTATTATTAAATACAACGAAAGCTATAAATGGAATTCTTCATTTCCAATATAAAGGAAAGCCATTAACAGAATATTATAATTTATATCAAAAAAAACAGTAATAATACCTCTGTGCAGATTATCTTTTTTTGTTCAATAAATAAAATATAAATGTAGGAGAAACACATGCAAGAAAACAAGTTTATATTTGATTGTACGAAATGCGACACCCCTTGTGATGGCATCAGCAAAGGAACTTATATATTCGAAAACGATGTAGATTATTCTGAACGCAAGGAGAATATGATTATTAATCAGATTAACACACTTCCCGATTACAAAGCTGAAAAGTGTACAAAGGAAGGTTACCCAGATATTTTAGTTCAACATATCCCTACATCAAATATTTTTTATATTGAAATTAAGGCACAAAGAAGAACCTTTATGTCTGTAAAAAGAATATTGCCAGATGCTGATTTAGAACCTTCAGAAACTTTGGCATGTAACTTGAGTGACTTATTAAGATATATAGATATTAGAAAAGAAACAAAAGATAAAATTTTTGTTTTGTGGTGTTTAGAAAATAGACCTTGTATTGTACAAGAAGGTAAAACAAATTATTATTATCAAGATATAGATGAACTTGAAAAAATATATAACAAATATACAGACAAACGAAGATTTAGAAGAGAAAGTGGTCGTGGAGATGTTGTCAATGGACAACACAAAGGCGTCGTAGTCAACTACCACTTCAGTCTTAATGAATTTATTGAAATGCATTTGCTTGAGTTGTTAAAAAAAGGAGTTAAAAATGATTAATACATATGAAAATTTCTCAGACAAGTTAAATATAAAGATTAGAGATGGTGTAGACTTTTATAAAGAAATTATTTCTACAATTATAAAAAATCCATATAGATATGCAGGATTGTTTAGACTTTCAAATGCTAAAACCAAACTTTTACAAAATATTACTCAAAGCCGAGAAATTAAATTTGGTGATTTTATGGAAGAAATCGTTACAGATTATTTAGGAGTAAGAGGTTTCAATAATTTACCTAAATGGCTTGGCACGAATGTTGATGGAGATGATCTTTCTGCAGACCAAATTAGCGAAAAAGATGGCATTATATATTTTGTTGAACAAAAAATAAGAGATGATCATGACAGTACTAAAAAGCGTGGACAATTTGAGAATTTTGAAAAGAAAATAAGACATATAAAAACATTGTATCCTCAATATGGATTAAAGGCTTATATGTGGTTTATTGATAATAGTTTAAAAAAGAATAAAAACTATTACCTACAGAAAATTGATGAAGTAAGACCTCTTTATAATGATGTAGAAATTGGTTGTGTGTATGGAGATGATTTGTTTACCCAAGTTCTTCACGAAGAAGAAATGTGGATAGAAATTAAAACATATTTAGCGCAATGGAAAGCACAACATACTAGCAATATTGAAATTCCTGATTTAGATTCTGACAACACAGTGTTTGAAGCGATGAAACTCTTATCTGCTAGCGAATTACAAAAATTAACTTCAAATGAAAGCATTTTTGTTTTAATAAGACAGGAATTGTTTCCTAATTTAACTAATTTAAGAAGATTAAAACAATATTTTATAGATATTAACGATAATCGCAAAAATTATATTCGTATTTAACTGGATATTTACCAACAATTGCGGTAATTTATAGACAAGGAGAAACATATGGAATACTTAAACAGAATTTTACAAGGAGATTGCATAGAAACATTAAAAAAGTTGCCGGAAAATTCTATCGACTTGATTTTTGCAGATCCTCCTTACAATATGCAATTAGAAGATGATTTGATTAGGTACGAAGGAACAAAGTTTGATGGTGTTGATGATGCTTGGGATAAATTCCCAACACTCGAAGCTTATGCGGAATTTTGTACACAATGGATTACTGAGTGTAAGCGTGTACTAAAAAAGAATGGTTCATTATGGATTATCGGGTCTTTTCAAAACATCTATAAAATAGGAAGCATTTTGCAAGATATGGGATTTTGGATTATAAATGATATAGTTTGGTTAAAATCTAACCCCGTACCTAATTTTAGCGGAACCAGATTTACTAATGCTCATGAAACTATATTATGGGTTGTTAAGGATAAAAAAGCAAAACCTACATTTAACTATAAAACAATGAAAGACTATAATGGTGGAAAACAAATGAAATCAGTATGGGAAATTCCACTATGCACAGGAAATGAAAGATTAAAAGATGAAAATGGACATAAAGTTCATTCAACACAAAAACCAGAAGAAATATTAAAGAGAATAATTCTTTCAACAAGTAAAGAGGGAGATATTGTTCTAGATCCATTCTTTGGAACGGGAACGACTGGTGCTGTTGCGAAAAAATATAATCGTAATTTTGTAGGTGTTGAAATGGATGAAACATATTGTAAGGCAGCACAAGAAAGAATTGATAATATTGTAGTTGAAGATATGTCTGCGCTAAGACAATTAGAAGAAAAGCCAGCGAAAGTAACCTACAAAAACCTATTAGAAAAACAAATGATTTCACCTAATGAGAAAATTTATTCTCCAGATGGCAAAATTGAAGCAGTTTGGTGTGATGATAGCTATGTGGATTTAGAAAACGAGCACTTAAGTATTCACATTGGTGCTGCTAGATGCTTAAATAGAACAAATTACAATGGCTGGACTTACTGGCATATTCTAAGAGATGGAAAACTTACATTAATTGATAACCTAAGAGAAGAATACAGAAAAAGGTATTGTCAAAAATAAATATGAAAGGTTTAATTATAAAAAAACCGTGGATTGATTACATTCTAGATGGTAAGAAGACCTGGGAAATTCGTGGATGCAAAACAAACATTAGAGGCAAAATCGAATTAATACAAAGTGGAAGTGGTTTAGTTGTAGGTTCTTGTAATATAATTGATTGTAAAGAATTAACTTTAAAAGAATTCTCTAACAATGTAGATAAGCATAATATTTTAGAAATAAAAACTCTTCCCTATAAAAGAACTTATGCTTGGGTTATTTCAGATGCGATGAGATTTGATAAACCAAGAAAATACAAACACCCTCAAGGTGCAATAATTTGGGTAAATTTATAAGAACGGACTAATCCCCGTTCTTTTTTATTGCTATCGGCAATATTTTGCAATACTGTATTATTCTATTATATATATTACAAAATAGTATAGTGTCATAGTGTCATAAGTGTCATTTAGTGACACTAGTGACACTGTGACGATATATAATTTATCACGCGCGAGCGCGTATGTGAAAGCCGATAATTAAATAATTTATTGTATCGGTAAAGTATTTCAAGTTCGCGTTATTCTATAATATATATAACAAAATAATAATCCGTCATTCTGTCATATCCGTCATAAATGACGGTAGTGACAGTATGACAGATATTAATTTATTACGCGCATATGCACGCACGTATAAGAGCTAATAAAAGAAAATAGAAAATTATGTCACATAAGTATTGCATATTAAAAATTCTATGTTATAGTGGTTGTAGGTATTAAATTACCAGTTTGGGGCTTATGTGTTTTTTATATAAGCTGACATGACATCAATAAATATGAGTTAAATCATATTAAACTAGTGCACCTTAGAGAGCCGATCATTTCGCTCTAAGGTTTTTTCATATCTATTTTTCAGCCCGAGTGGAATACAATCTGCTCGGGCTTTTTTGTTTTCAAAATTTTTACCAAAAATTTTCCAATGTAAACAATGTGTTGACATTGCATCTATTAAAATAATTAAAAAATAATTCCCGATAGGACAAATGATGTCCGAACGAAATTGATAAAATTTCAATGCAACCTGTTCAAATGGTGAACAAGTTGAATTGATAAAATGAAATAAATTTTTAGGTGTATCAAATGCTGATATACCTAAATACCTACAATATAAATAATAATTTAGTTCTGTCCAAATGGTGGATAAATCACATTGATAAGATGTTTCTAGTAAGGTGTGCCAAATGGTGGAACACCTAACCTAGTAGAATAGCTACAAAAACCAAAATTGGTTTTACCGATGGACTGCAGCCGTCGTTAAAATATAGCAGAAGTTAAGACCTGATCAATCTTAATGTAGGCACAAAATATAACAAAGGAGGTTTATATGTTAAACAAAGTGTTTAGTTTTGATCAATCAATAGCTCTAGACAATCAATTAAATATTAAAGAGATGTTGCTATTGGATTACATTTATAAATTGTTTAATCCTGAAGATGTTACTAATAAGTCGAAGAACGATAAGCTATATTGCAGGATTACATATAGTAAGTTGTTAAATGATCTTCCTATTTTGCAAGTAAAAGAGAGACAACTTCGTAACATCATTATTAGTTTGGAAAAGAAAGGCTTCTTAGAAAGATACTCGGAATTGAGAAACCAGTTGTATGTGTTTGTGTATTTAGACAATTTATTAAAAGATGATTCTCAAAGTACCTCTGAGAATAAAATCTAACCCCCAGGGGCGGTCAAATCTCTAAGCAAAACCCTTTTATGAGCGGGGCGGCAGTCACGCAAAAACTTTCGCAAAATCAAAAATCAAAATTAAATCAATTAAAAGTGCCACAGATATTGAAAAATAATATATTTTTTAAGATTTTGATTTTCAAAATAAATCAAATAGAAATCAAAAACATTCAAAATAAATGTTGTTCGGCAATTTTATGTTTTGCAAAGCCATTAAAAACGATTGTCGCAAACTTTATTTCAAAATGGATAAATTATCCAAGAAAGATTGTTTCAAGCGATTTAAAAGGGTTTTTGCAAGGAATTTGAGCATTCAAACAAGATTACAAAGATACAAAGTTACAAAGATACAAGAATTCAAGATTACAAAATTTCAAGGATACAAAGATACAAGGATTTTATTTTAATTTATTTTGCTGTTTCACTGGACTTGTAAAGTTCTTTGCGGTACTTTTTGTATCGCATAGAACCTCTAGTCTAGTGAGCATCAGCACACGGAGGTATCATGAAAAGAATTAGAACAATAAACGAAACATTACAAATGTTAAAACAAGAAGATCCAAACAGTGGGCTTAGCGATTTTCTTATTAGAAAACTTGCAAACAACTACAAAATACGCTCATTCAAAACTGGAAATAAAATACTAATTGACTATGATTCATTAATGGCATATTTACGTAGTGAAGATTACGACTTGCCAATGGAACAAGTTATTATGAGATAAAAGGAGAAATGAATATGGCATGTATACAGAAAAAGAAATTATTAGATGGAACAATTTCTTATAGAGTTCAAGTAAAGGCAAAGAACCAAAGAACTGGAAAGTTTGAAGCAAAAGCAATAACCTGGAAAAAACCACTGGAACTAACAGAAACACAAGCAAAGAAAGAGCTTCAACGAATTGCACTAGAACTTGAAGAAAGATTTAACAAACAACTAAATGGACTACTTGCAGTAGACAACGATATAACATTCATTGATTATGCTGAAAGATGGCTAGAAAAAATTAAGAACACTCGTTCCCTTAACTACTATGTTAAGGGTCGAGATTGCTTGAAGAAATTCTATAAATATTTCGGGAATATAAAACTAAACCAAATAACACCAGTAATGGTGCAAGGGTTCCTAGATGATATGATGATGAAAAGATACGAAAAGAAATCCGCTAGACTTACTGGTGACCTAAACCAATACTTAAAGTCACATTGCATCAAGCAAGTAGATGCCCTTAAAAAGATCGGAATATCTAAATCAATACTAGCATCAGCAAATGCAGGATACTGCATAAGAATAGAAAACGCAGAAAAGATATGTAATGCACTAGGATTAAAGTATGAAGATTACTTCACAACAGAGGTACAAAGCCATGCTTATGCAAAAGAAACCATAATGAAACTAAAACGAACATTAGCCACAATACTAGCTGATGCTAAAAGACAACGACTGGTTGAACATAACTTCGCATCCCGTGACTATATAGCACCAATACAAGGCTATAAAAAAGAAGTCAAAATACTCAATGATAAAGAAGCTAAGATACTAGCCAACTACTTACACACAGAACAAAACCCTAGATGGAAGATAGCCTTACTTACTGTATTATTTATGGGATTAAGGCGTGGCGAACTTGCAGGACTAGAATGGAAAGATATAGACTATGAAAACAAGACAATGACCATAGCAAGGTCGGTTCAAGATATTATAGGCTTCGGACTTATAACTAAAGAACCTAAAACTGAAAACTCAAAAAGAACAATATCAATGCCAGATAAACTGATTGAATACCTAAAGGAATATGAAGCTTGGTGGCTAAACCAAAAGAGATATCTTGGAGATAGGCTTGGAGACACTGACAGATTATTCTGCACAGAAGATGGAACAGATATATCCCCTGGATTATTTAGAACATGGCTACAAAAAACACTAGTAAAAGTAGGTTTACCAAAGGTAACTCTCCACTCCCTAAGACACACAAACATAACTCTACAACTGGTAGCAGGAGTTGATATGAAAACAGTATCTGCCCGTGCAGGACACTCAAAAGCATCAACCACAAGCGACTTCTACAGCCATTTTATAAAAAACTCAGACATTCACGCGAGTGAGATATTAAATAAAATATTTGAATAATAAATAAAAATTTTGTCAGAATACTACAAAATTTAATCCTTTATGTTATAATATAAATATGGAGGACTACTATGACAAATAACAGAAATGCATCCTCATCGGCTTTTGGATGGGATTTTCAAGTTAATTCAGCAATATTTTTATTCTTAAAAAATATTGAAATGGCTCAGAACATTAAGGTTGAAGGTAAGAAAGAAGATATAGAAATCAGTTTAAATGATAATTCAATGATATATGCTCAAGCTAAATCTGTAGTTGATCCAAACGATAAACGAAACTTAAGAACAAAATTGGAAAAAGCAGTTGAATCATTAAATGATGCTTGTGATACTAATTGCAAACTTATATATGTTACCAACTCAAATAATCCATTTGTTTCTGAAACTAACAGTTTTGATAAGGTTACATATTTAAAATTTTCAGAACTTAGTCAATCGGAACAAGAATTTATAATTAGTTGTGTTAATAATAAAAAACTTGAAAATTTTAATTATAGCGACTTTTACATATTAGACATACCTTTTCATGGAGAAGATTTAGAAAATAGATATAAATATATTAAAGAAAAAGTAAATGATTTCTTTGCGGATATTAAAGTTTCTAGTGATAATTATGCGAGAAAAATATTAGATGTATGGCAAGGTTTGTTTTTTCACAATTCAACACAAAACAAAATTATTATTTCAAAAGAAGAGTTTTTGTGGCCTCTGGTTGTTTTGTTTTGCGAAAATGTGGATATTTCTTGGTTATGTGAAAAATATGAAGAATCTCTTGTTATTGATGTGTTTAGAACTTATGAAAAAACAATTGTGTCGTGTAGTGAAAATTTTAAACTCGTTACAAAAATAATAAATAAGTTTGCTAGGTTTAATTCATCACAACTTGGAAACAAAAAGTTTTTAGATTATATCGAAAAACATTATATGGAATATAGAGACGATATTGATGTTTATCACGAGGATCCTATTTGTAAAGATATTGTAATACAATTAATAATTTACAGAATTTTATGTAAAAGATCGGATATTATGAAGTTAAAAGGAGGAACTTCTTTATGATCTTTATTTCATTGGAACTAAGAGAAGGTATTTATAGAAAAGTCTTCAAATTTAATAATAAAAACAATTTAATTTTTAGTGATAAAAATTCTAAAGGTAAAACAACACTGTTAAGGCTAATGTTATATTCTTTAGGTTACAATATTCCATCGACCCAGAAAATTGATTTTAAAAATTTCGAAACAACGCTGACAATAGAAAACAATGGAAAACAATACACTATTTTTAGACAAAATAACACGATTTGCTTTTTGAATAATGACAATCAAAGAAAATATATACTTCCTTATGAATTTAATGAATTTTTGTCTATTATTTTAAAAACAGAAAACGAGTCTATTCTAAATAATTTGTTGGGGGCATTTTATTTTGATCAAGAAAAAGGCTGGACTCTGCTGAACAGAGGCTCTGTTATTGGGAAAAATTCATTTTACATTGAAGATTTAATTCGTGGATTATCAAATAGAGATTGTTCTGATCTGCTTGAATCTGCAAATGATATTAAATTTCAAATTGATAAATATAAAAAAATGTATGATTTATCTGAGTATAAAAGACAACTAGAATCCGAAAATACTGTTTCTTCTACATCAGCTAAAGAATTATTAATAGACGATTTGTCGATTATAACAAACAAAATCAGTAATATAAATAAAGAAATTAAATCAATAAATTCTATATTAAAAGAAAATGAAGAGTTTATAAAATATATTGAAGACAGTTGTATTTCCATCAAGATAGAAGGAATAGATGAGCTAATACCTGTAAATAGGCAAACAATTTATTCGTATACAGACAATATGGATTTTATTTTAGCTAGAAAAAGTCTTCTGCTTAGTGAGAAAATAGAACTAACAAAACAATTATCCCAATATAACAAAAAATTAAAAGAGGAAGATTCCTTAATTGATACAAAAACACTAATTGAAGAATTTGATGCAAATATTATGATGATTGATTTGGATCAAGTTGCAGTACAAAATGTTATAAAAAAACTTCAAGAAGAAAGGAATAAAATTTTAAAAATCATAAAAGAAAAAACAAAAACAAACAATGATGTTATACAGTTTATTTATTCACATGTAAAAAAATATGCCAGACAACTACAAATGGAAGAGTATATTACAGAAGATAAAGACTATATTTTTACAAAAGAACTAAAAGGGTTATCTGGAGCAGTTCTGCATAAATTGGTTTTTATTTTTAAAATGGCATACTTAAAGGCAATTGAAAAATATTTAGACTTAAAACTACCTATAATACTAGATTCTCCAAAAGGTCGAGAAGTTGATAAAATTAATGTAGATGCTATGTTTGATATACTAAATAATGAATTCTCTGAACACCAGATTATTATTGCCTCTATATTTAAAGATTATAATATGAATTTTAATCATACCATTACTATAAAAAATTTATTGATGGATGGATCAGAAATCCATATAGCAAAAGACGACTAAATAAGCCGTCTTTTTTATGTAAATTGGTGTGACTAAAAGGATTTGAACCTTCGACCTATCGCTTAGGAGGCGATCGCTCTATCCAGCTGAGCTATAGCCACATATACTGTTTTTATCGGTTTTGGTGCACTTTGGGTGCAAATTGTGGTTGTGTTGGTTTTGTGAGATTGTGAAATGTCCGTGTTTTAGGGGTGTTTAGCACTTTAATTTTAGTACAAGTCGGTACTTAGGAGGGCTTGTTATATCCGTTTAACTATGAGGTCTAATAATTATTTTTTGTTAACTACATTGGCATAGTATTTTTGGCACATATGCTATAAATATTATAATATCAAATTGTCAAAAGTCAAACCTCTTTTATGTTGTTTTTTTGATATTTTTGTGTTAAAAACATTTTTATTATTTATTAATTATTTAGTTATTTTTTGTTTGATTTTGATACATTTTAGTGGTATTCTATAGTGCAAGATAAAAGACAAATTTTTTCTTGTATTAAAAAATACTTTTAGTTAAGGATAATTATGGGAAGGATACATTCTATTGAAACCTTTGGTACGGTAGACGGTCCCGGCATACGATTTGTAATATTTGTACAAGGCTGCCCTATGAGATGCTTGTATTGTCACAACCCTGACAGTTGGTATCGCAGAGGTGGTCAAGAGATGAGTGTAGAAGAGCTTTTGACTCAAATACGCAAGTACAAAAATTATTATAAAAAAGATGGTGGAGTGACTGTATCAGGTGGAGAACCACTTGCTCAAATAGACTTTGTCATAGAACTATTTGAAGCTCTAAAAAAAGAAAATATACATACTTGCCTAGACACTTCTGGAGTTTTGTTTAGAAACGACCCAGAGATTTTGGCACAGTTTGATAAATTGCTTGCTGTCACAGACCTTGTTATGCTTGATATCAAACATATCGATCCACAATGTCACAAAGAGCTTACTGGTCATACTAATGCCAATATTTTGGACTTTGCTAGGTATCTAGACAAAAAGAATATACCTGTATGGATAAGACATGTACTTGTACCTACTATCACTGCAGAAGAACAATACCTTATCAAACTAAAAGAATTTTTGAACACACTTAACAATGTAGAAAAAATTGAAGTGTTGCCATATCATACTCTTGGCGTACACAAATATGAAAAGCTAGGTTTGGAGTATAAACTACAAGGAATAAACTCCCCTACTCAAGAACAGATTGACCTAGCAAACAAAATATTAAAAAAGGACTAATTATATGAGAGAAGAATGGATTGATTTTAATCCCGGCAACTGGTGCGAAGAGATAAATGTTAGGGATTTTATACTAAACAACTTTACTGTATACGAAGGCGACGATTCTTTCTTGACAGAAGCTTCTGACGCTACAAAAAAACTTAATGCAATTGTTCAAGAGCTTAACCAAAAAGAACAAGCTGCTGGTGGCATTTTAGATGCCGATACAGATATAGTATCAACAATTACAAGTCATGGTGCGGGATACATTGACAAAGATTTAGAAAAAATTGTTGGCTTACAAACTGACAAACCTTTTAAGCGTGCATTGCACACTTTTGGCGGTATTCGTTCTAGCGAAAGCGCTTTGACAGCATATGGTTACGAACTTGACCCAGCTATCAAAAACACTTTTACAAAATATCGCAAAACTCACAACCAAGGCGTGTTTGATGTTTATACTGATGAGATGAAAGTTGCTCGCCATGTTGGCATTATCACTGGTTTGCCAGATGCTTATGGTAGAGGCAGAATTATCGGCGACTATCGCAGAATTGCACTTTATGGTGTTGATAGACTTATCGAAGACAAAAAGGCCTTTCTAAAAACAGAAGTTAACAACTTTAGTGAAGACAATATCAGAACTAGAGAAGAAACTTCTGATCAAATAAGAGCATTGCAAGACCTTAAGGTTATGGCAAGCACTTATGGCTTTGATATATCTACCCCAGCAAAAACAGCTAAAGAAGCAGTGCAATTTTTGTACTTTGGTTATCTTGCAGCAGTAAAAGATCAAAACGGTGCAGCAATGTCTATCGGTAGAAACAGTGCCTTTCTTGATATCTATATCGAAAGAGATATCAAAAACGGTATCTTAACCGAAGAAGAAGCACAAGAATTAATTGATCAATTTGTAATGAAATTGCGCATAGTAAAATTTATGCGTACTCCAGAATATAACAAATTATTCTCTGGCGACCCAACTTGGGTGACAGAAGCTGTTGGTGGTATGGCTCTAGATGGCAGACCTTTGGTCACAAAAACTGCTTTTAGAATTTTGCATACCCTTGACAACTTGGGACACTCTCCAGAACCAAACTTAACTATACTATGGGCTCAAAACTTGCCAGAAAAGTTTAAGAGATATTGTGCAAAAATGTCTATCAAGACTTGCGCTATTCAATACGAAAATGATGATTTGATGCGTGAGTTTATGGGTGACGACTACGCTATAGCTTGTTGTGTAAGCTGTATGAAAATAGGCAAAGATATGCAATTCTTTGGCGCTAGAGCAAACCTTGCAAAATGCTTGCTATACGCAATTAATGGTGGCGTGGACGAAAAGACAAAAGATCAAGTTTCGCCAAAATTTGAGCCAGTCACAGGCGAATACCTAGACTTTGATGAAGTTATGCAAAAATACGATCAAATGATGGATTGGCTTGTAGAACTATATGTTAACACTCTAAACTGCATACACTATATGCACGACAAATATTGCTACGAAGCTTTAGAAATGGCTTTGCACGATAACAAAGTACACAGATTTTTTGCTACAGGTATCGCTGGTCTATCTTGCGCAGCAGACAGCTTGTCAGCAATAAAATATGCCAAAGTAAAAGCTATTAGAGATGAAGATGGCATGGTTGTAGACTATGAGATCGAAGGCGACTATCCAAAATACGGCAACAACGATGACAGAGCAGACGAAATTGCTGTTGACCTTGTAAATAGATTTATGCAAAAAGTTCGTAGTCACAAAACATACAGAGATGCAGAACCTACTACAAGCATCTTAACAATTACTTCTAATGTAGTTTATGGCAAAAAGACAGGTTCTACCCCAGACGGTAGAAAAGCTGGCGAACCACTTGCTCCTGGCGCAAACCCAATGGCAGGTAGAGACAGCAACGGCGCATTAGCATCACTAGAATCTGTTGCAAAACTAAAATACGAAAATGCTAGAGATGGTATATCAAATACATTCTCTATAGTACCATCTTCACTAGGCAAAGACCTTGATAACCAAATCAACAATCTATGCACCCTTTTGGATGGTTATATGAAAAACAGAGGTCATCACCTAAATGTCAATGTATTTAGTAGAGAGACCCTTATAGATGCTCAAAAACATCCAGAAAAATACCCACAACTTACTATCCGTGTATCTGGATACGCAGTTAACTTTGTAAAACTAACCAAAGAACAACAAGACGATGTTATCTCAAGAACAATTCATGAGAGAATCTAATACAAACAAAAAAGACCCGATTGGGTCTTTTTTTTATATATTATAATCTTTGCTTGCATCTATATGTTGCAAATATTGTTGCATATTAATATTTACTTGTGGCTTATCAAATTGCTTTATGCATACGCTATAACCACTTTTTGGTTGTACTATCTGCTTTGCATAATCAACTTGGTGATCTGCCTGAAACTTTACCGCATCTTTTATATTGTCAAACTCATATATACCTCTAAAGCTTGCATCTGCATGTTCAAACAAATACCATTTGTTATTATCTTCAAAAACCAAATATGTATGACTAAAACCAGAATTTTCTATCTCTGGTTGATATGCAGATATCCAAAAGGTAAAAAAGTTGTATCCTTTTTGAGCAAACCAAGCGCGCTCTACTTCTACTTGGTCATAGCAATGCCCTACGCCACTATCCAAAATTTGTTGTGGACTTTGTAATATCCAATCATTATTGCAAGCCTCTTGAAACTCATCCAAATTGCTATCAAAAATTTTGTTGCCCTTTTTGTCTACAACGCCATATGTCAAATTGTCATCTAAAAACTTTAACAACTCTTGTGGTGAAGAAACATTTTTTAGTATCATTATGCACCTCGTACACTGTTATATTAGCATAAAATTGCAACAAAATCAAATTGTACAAAAATTATAACAAATCAGCAACCACTTGCAATAAAACAGGTTAAAAAAGGCAAATACATTGACTTTTTGCTTTTTTGAGTGTATAGTATGATACATAAGGAGCGAAATATATTTATGCGTACAGTGATACATTTGCTCTGCCTTAACTTTTAATATCAAATACAACAAAAATTTAGTTTATTAAAAGGCAGATTATAATTATGGATTTTGAAAAAATAGAACAAAAATGGCAAAATATTTGGGAAAAAGAACAAGTATTTAAGGCTAAAGATTTTGACAATAAAAAGAAATTTTACGCTCTAGTAGAGTTCCCTTACCCATCAGGCGTAGGCTTGCACTTGGGACATATCAAAGCGTACACAGCTCTAGAGATTTTGTCTAGAAAGAAAAGACTAGAAGGTTTTAATGTAATGTTCCCTATGGGTTGGGACGCATTTGGCCTACCTACCGAAAACTTTGCAATTAAGTACAATGTACAACCAAGAAAGGCAACCGACGACAATGTTGCCAATATGAAAAAGCAAATGAGAAGAGTTGGTTTTAGCTTTGACTGGAGCCGCGAAATTGACACAACTGACGAAAATTATTATAAATGGACACAATGGATTTTTATTCAAATGTTTAAGCGTGGTCTTGCTTACAAGAGCAAATCAATGGTAAACTACTGTCCAAAGTGCGACTGCATACTTTCTAACGAAGAAAGCCAAGGTGGTTTGTGTGACCGTTGCCAAACAGAAGTTGTACAAAAAGAAAAAGAAGTTTGGTTCTTAAAAATTAGAGAATATGCTGACAGATTGTTAAGTGGTCTTGACAAAATCGAAGCACCAGAAAGAATTAAAGAAGAACAACGCAACTGGATAGGCAAATCTACAGGCGCAGAAATTAACTTTAAGACACAAACAGTAGACGGCAAAGAAGACAACCTATTAATATATACTACCCGTCCTGACACATTGTATGGCGTAACATTTATGGTTGTAGCGCCAGAACATCCTATTATAGAAAAATATGCATCAAGCATAAAAAATATGGATGAAGTACAAAATTATCAAACTCAAGCAAAGAAAAAGAGTGAGTTTGACCGTATTCAACTTAACAAAGACAAAACAGGTGTTAAGTTAGATGGTTTGTATGCTATACACCCACTAACTAACAAACAAGTACCAATCTTTATCTCTGACTATGTTATGATGGGATATGGTACAGGTGCCATAATGGCAGTACCTGCTCACGATACTCGTGACTGGGACTTTGCAAAGAAATTTGGCATTGACATTATACAAGTTATAACTAACGGCGAAGAAAAAACATTAGATAGTGCTTACACCGACATTTATAATGGTTATATGATTAACTCTGACATTATTAATGGTCTAAAAGTAAAAGATGCTATAGCAAAAATGATTGATTATCTTGATCAAAACAAAATTGGCTATGCAAAAACTAACTATCAAATGAAAGACTGGGCATTTAACAGACAAAGATACTGGGGCGAACCATTCCCTATCATCTACTGTCCAGAACATGGCGCAGTGCCAGTTCCAGAAAAAGACTTGCCAGTAAGACTTCCTACTGTAAAAGAATTTAAGCCATCAAAAAACGGCGAATCTCCACTAGCAACTATTGATGAGTGGGTAAATTGCACTTGCCCTATCTGTGGCAAACCTGCAAAGAGAGAAACTGATACCATGCCACAATGGGCTGGCTCTAGCTGGTACTTCTTAAGATATATCGATCCATGCAACGACAAAGCACTTGCAGACAGTGAAAAACTAAAATACTGGGGTCAAGTAGACTGGTATAACGGTGGTATGGAGCATGTGACCAGACACTTAATTTATTCTAGATTCTGGAATATGTTTTTATATGACATCGGTGTTGTACCTAACGAAGAACCTTATGCTAAACGCTCTGCACAAGGTCTTATCCTAGCAGAAAACGGTGAAAAAATGAGCAAGTCTGCTGGTACAGCTGTTGATCCAATGGACACAATCAACGAGTACGGCGCAGATGTTTTGAGATTATATATTTTGTTTATGAGCGATTATGAAAGTTCTGCACCATGGTCTAGCGCAAACATTAGTGGTTGCAAGAGATTTTTGGACAGAGCAGAACGCATGATGGACTTTGTAGATGATTATAAAGGCGTTCACCCAGAACATGCAAAAGATATCAATACTATCATCGACAAGGTGACTAACGATATCGAAACTCAAAAATACAATACAGCAATCTCTAGCTTGATGACATTTGTTAACCGTATTTATCAAGACAAATTTATCAGCAAAGAAGAATTAAAGATATTTGCTACATTGCTATATCCATTTGCACCACACTTTAGCGAAGAACTAAACGAAATGTTGGGCTTTGAGATGGTATGCAAATCTAGCTGGCCAGTTAAGGTAGAATGTGCAGCAGAACAAACTGTAAAGATACCAGTACAAGTTAATGGCAAAGTTAGAGATGTTTTGGAAGTAAATATTAACACAGACAAAGATACTGCTGTAGCACTTGCAAAACAAAGCGAAAAAGTAGCTAACAACATAGCAGGTCAAAATATCGTTAATGTTATTTATGTACCAAACAAAATTCTTAACATCATTGTAAAATAACAACAAAAAGAACTATCTTTTGTTAGATAGTTCTTTTTTTGTGCCATAAAAAAACACCTTAATTTTTAAGGTGTTTTTGTTTTTATTTTTTATGCCATACCTTGTACATGTATAGAACTTGTTGTTGTCACTGTTATAGATTTTGCAACAGAACTGCCAGCTCCTACATTGTAGCCAACACGATAAGCGTTGTATCCAGCAAAAGCTGCTTTATAATCGCTATCTGTTATTGCATATGATGACCAGCTGCCTGCACTTGTCAAAATTTCAACAGCTGTTGTGTTTTTTGTAAGTAAAGTGTAGATTTGACCAACTTTGGTAGTTATGCTTACATCATGAGAGAAAGCATTGATTGTGCTTGCACCTACAACTTCGGTAAATGCTAAATCAAGTTTTCTTGAACGAGAGAACTTATCTCCAGTCACTTCAATATAAACAACACTGTGCAAGTTAGTAGCTGTCACATAACTTTCTTCTGTAAATACTTGGAAACCACCCAAATCATTATTTACTGGAGCGCCAATATTGTATTTTACATTAATTGTACCATTAGTACTCTTAATTTGCATTGACTCCCATGCATCTTTTACTGTCACATTGCCAGTAGAGGTTTTGAAGTGAGCATAACCTTTTAGTGTACCAATAGTAATATTGCCTGCACCACTCTCAATAAAACTTTGCTTTTCGGCGTTGTATATGTTGTATAGATAATTAATATCAAAAGTCAAACTTACATTTTCTCTTGCATTATAAGGTTGAACTGATGTAAAACCATATACTGATCCGATGCTAAATTTTGCATTAGTAGAGTTGATGATAAGATTAGCACCTTTACTTGTCTTTTCATCACCGATAGATTCGACAGATACATTACCAGATGGTGAAGTATAAGTAAATGAACCAAGTATTTTTTTAACTTTGATATTTGGACCAACAGAACCAACTGTAGAGTTTACTGTAAAACTACCGTTAATTGTAGAAGATGTTGCAAATGATCCTGTCTTTGTGTTGAAAGCGATGTTTGCATTGATATCTTCATTATTATTGTTGATTAGCAAGTCGCCTGTTGTTGTAGTCACATTATAATTTTTTACATTAACTGCACTAATATTTATATCTGCTGTAGATGCTGATAAATATAAGTTGTCAACATGAATTTTTTGCAATGAGTTAGCTGCCTCAACATAAGTAAGCTCACCTTTGCCTGTTTGAGCATGTATAACAGAATATGATATATCTACTGGTACATATACTGTCATCTTGCTATCTTTTAAGAAAACTAAACCTTCTGGCTCGTTAACTTTGATAACTATAGTTTTGTATGAATTTTCGTCATTAACACCTACAAATTGTCTTTCTTCTACTGTAGGTTCTACTAATTCTAAAACAGTGTCCTTTTTTACAAAACCTGACATACCTTGTTTGTATACGATTTTGATGTGGTCTACACCGGTATGAGGTACAATATTAATTGCCATACGATTAGTTGTAATGCTTATAGCATCAATATCGCTCGTATATTGACTTTGTATAAGCTCTCTTGTATGGGTGTCTTTGTAGCTAACATACTTATATCCAAAAATAGATGTTTTTGGTGACATCATCAAAAGTACACAGCATATCAATACTGCTGCAGCTGCAACACCTATTGCAATAAGCAAATATAACATTATGCTTTTGAAAACTTTCACTTGTTTACCTCCTATTTTGGACAATAGTTTCTATTGTTTATTAATTATATTATAAAAAGTATATCTTGTCAATTTTTATATAAAAAACAACATATTAATTAATAATATTTTTGGCATAAAAAATAATAAAAGACCAAAAATATTGGTCTTTATTATACTAAAAATTAACTATTGCCTTAATGCGTCTTACGCCGCTAGAGCTAGACTCTTCTTTGGCAATTTTGAAGTTTTTGATATCTTTGGTGTTTTTTACATGAGGGCCTGTACAAATTTCTTTTGAAACATCACCTATAAAATAAACACTAACTATATCTGGATATCTCTCGATAAATTGATGCTCTGCACCAATTTCTACAGCTTGTTGTTTTGGCATTTCTTGTTTTGTCACTTCGATACCTTGTTGTATCCAACCGTTAACCAAAGACTCTAGTTGTTTAATTTCTTCTTCGGTTAATTTGTGATCACATGGGAAGTCAAATCTTAAGCGTTCTGCTGTAATGTTAGAACCCATTTGGTGACAGTCTGGTCCCAAAACGATTTTTAGAGCTGCATTTAGCAAGTGTGTTGCTGTATGATACATAACTGTAGCTTCGCTATCATCTGCAAGACCACTCTTAAATGTACCTTTGTCAACTGCTTTTGATTTTGCTTGATGCTCTTCAAATGCAACCTTAAAGCCTTCTTCGTCTACGGTAAAGCCTCTTTCGCTTGCAAGCTCACAAGTAAGCTCTAGAGGGAAACCAAATGTATCATACAATCTAAAAGCAGCTTTGCCGCCGATTTCGTCTTTTACAACTTCACCTTTTTGCATTGCAAACTCTTTGTGTCTTTGTATGCCGCTTATAACTTTATCAAACTCTTTTAGGCCTTGTTCTAGGGCTTTGTTAAACTTATCCATTTCTTTTTGTAGTTCTGCCAAGATATAATCTTGTTTTTCTACAAGCAATGGGTAAGCTTCGTTATATACTTTATTGATATATATTTTTGCAACTTCGATAATGTTGTTTAGTTCCAAGTTAAGTTCTTTTGCGTGTCTAATTGCTCTACGAAGCAATCTTCTCAAGATATAACCTGCACCAACATTGCTAGGTACGATACCATTAACATCACCTATCAACATAACACCTGTACGGATATGGTCTGCAATGATACGCATTGATTTGGTTGTTTTTTCGTCAGCGCCATATGAAATGCCCAAAGCTTTTTCCATATGAGCTATAACATCTAAAAACAAGTCTGTTTGATAACCGTCTTTGATGCCGTTTAAGAACATTAACATTCTTTCAAAACCAAAGCCAGTATCAACATTTTTGTTAGATAATGGTTTATAACCGTTTTGCAATTTTTCGTATTGCATATAAACATCATTACCAATCTCTACAAATCTGCCACAAGAACAGTTGATGTCGCAAGTATCGCAACATTTGTTGTCGTGTATTGGATAGAACCATTCGTTATCTGGACCACAAGGTGTACCAGTAGTACCCTCTAACTCCCACCAGTTATCTTCTTTGCCTTGATAAAAGATGTTTTCTGGTTTGATGCCAAGATTTTTAAGCAAAGCTGCAGTTTCTTCATCACGAGGCGCACTGTCGTTGCCTTCAAAAACTGTAGAACAAATTTTGTCTTTGTCCAAACCAAACACTTGAGTTAATAATTCAAATGTCCAAGCTGTTTTTTCTTTTTTGAAATAATCGCCCAAACTCCAGTTGCCCATCATCTCAAAAAATGTAAAGTGGCTTGCATCACCTACAGACTCGATATCTACTGTACGAACACAACCTTGTACATTGCATAATCTTGTGCCTTTTGGATGTTTTTGACCAAGTAGATATGGCATAAGTGGTTGCATACCAGCTACATTAAACATAACACCAGTTGTACCATCACCTATTAGTGATACTGCACCAATGTCAACATGATTTTTTTCTTTATAAAAGTTTAACCATTTTTCTCTTAATTGTTTACTTGTTATTTTCATAATTATTTGCCTTATTTGTTTATTCTAAAATATATTGTCTACATCAGCTTCTGTCTCTTGCAAAGAATCAACAGTTGTATCTTCTGGTACATAGTCAGTTTCTGCTGCTGCAGCTGCACGCACTGGTTTTTCGCCAGCGTTATAGTCTTTGAATGTTGTATTTTCGCCAATCCATCTTAACTTAATAGTGCCAGGTTCGCCATTACGGAATTTTGCAACTATTAGTTCGCAGATGCCAGGTTCTTCGATAACGACATCGTTGTATTTTTCTGGATTGTACAAGAACATAACAATGTCCGCGTCTTGCTCGATCGCACCACTTTCACGAAGGTCGCTAAGCATTGGTCTATGGTCTTTACGCGCTTCTACGGCACGAGACAATTGTGATAGCAAGATAATAGGTACATTAAGCTCTCTTGCGGCAATCTTTAGATGTCTTGTTAGTTCGCTTATCTCTAATTGACGGCTAGCATCTTTATGTTGACCCATACTGTTCATAAGTTGTAGGTAGTCAATCATAATAAGATCAAGACCATGCTCACGCTTTAGCCTACGACATTTGCTTAATATATCAATAGGGGTACTAGCAGAAGAGTCATCGACAAAAAGTTTTGCCTCGCTCAATTTTTTACCAGCAGCCCAAACGGCCTTAAACTCGTCTTTTGACAAGTCACCCTTTAGACCTTTTGACATGCTAACGCCAGATATTGAGAACATAGATCTTTGTGCAAGTTGTTCTTTAGGCATTTCTAAAGAGAATATTGCACACACTTTGCCAGCTTCTAACGCGGCATGGTTAACAATGTTCATAGCAAAAGAAGTTTTACCAACACCAGGACGAGCAGCGATAAGTATAAGGTCGCTGTTTTGCAAACCATTGGTTAATTTGTCTAGATCTCTAAAGCCTGTAGGTACGCCTCTCATTGCTCCTTTGTCACGAGCAATTTGGTCAAGTTTTTCGATAACATTAGCAACTGGTTCGCTCATAGCTGTCAAGCTAGAAAGTTCTTCTTTTTGCGCGATATCGAAAATATTTTTTTCTGCAAAGCCCAAAACTTCTGCTTTATCTTTGTTTTCGTAACATTTTTCGATAATGTCTTGACTTGCTTTGATAAGCTCTCTTAATACAGAGTCTCTCTTAACAATTTCTACATAATGCATGTAGTTAGCTGCACTAGGTACGATATTAGTAAGTGTTGCGATATAATCGATACCACCAACACTTTCCATACTGCCCATACGCTCTAATTCGTCTGTCAAAGTAACAAAGTCGATAGGATTGTTGCTTACATATACATTTTGCATCGCTTCGAAAATAACTTTGTGCGCTTCGCTATAAAAGTCATGTGTACGAAGTTTTGTCATAATGTTAATTGCAACATCAACATCAATTAGGTTACAACCTAACACTGCTTGTTCTGCTTCGATATTATGAGGCATTATTCTTGCAGCAACTTTTTTGTTTTGTGCTTTTGTTTCCATAATTTTCTCCTTATATATTAATCTGCAAAAGGATCATGTTTTTTGGGTTTTGGGTTGTTTTCACGCTTTTCTTCGATTTTGGTAAATGCTACCAAACCAATAAAGCATGCAAACAATAATAGTGCCAAGTCAACAACAATTATAACTGTACTGCTAAGCCCTTTTAACAAAAATATATTAATAAGGGCAATAGGTACTATTGCTATAAGCAAAATTATTCCATATCTTTTGATATATTTAGAAAAGAATATTTTTGCATCAAACATATCTTGTTGGTTAAAACCAGACTTCTTTTTGTTTTTGTTTGCCATTAGTTAAGACCTCTCATTTTTTCTCTACCACGCTGTGTGTGGTCAAGAGTTCTTTTTCTTATTCTCATACTCTTTGGAGTGACTTCTAGATATTCGTCATCGCCAATAAACTCGATGGCTTCTTCTAGACTTAATACTTTGTGAGGTACAAGACGCAAAGCTTCATCACTGCTACTACTACGCATGTTTGATAGTTGTTTCTTTTTGCAAACATTGACTACAAGGTCATCTGCTCTGCTATTTTCACCAACTACCATGCCCATATATACTTCTTCGCCAGGGCCAATAAACAATGTACCTCTGTCTTGTGCATTAAACAAACCATATTGTATAGAAGTACCAGTTTCGAAAGCTACCAAAGAACCATTGCTACGGCGTTCGATGTCGCCCTTGTATGGTTGATAACCATCAGCGATATAGTTGATTATGCCTTCGCCTCTTGTGTCTGTCAAAAATTCGCTCTTATAACCAAATAGACCACGAGAAGGAATTAAAAATTCCATACGCATACGATTTGCATGAGGTGTCATTTGCAACAATTCACCTTTTCTTGTGCCCATCTTTGACATTACATTGCCTACGCAATCTTCTGGCACATCAAGAGTAAGTTTGTCGATAGGTTCGCATTTTACACCATCTATTTCTTTATACAAAACTCTTGGCATACTTACTTGAAACTCATAACCATCACGGCGCATGTTTTCGATAAGTATTGATAAGTGCATTTCGCCTCTACCTCTTACATAAAATGCTTCGGTAGTGTTTGTGTCAGAAACTTTTAATGATAAGTCTTTGGCTGCTTCTTTGTATAATCTATCTCTCAAATGACGGCTTGTAAAGAATTTGCTTTCTTTGCCGGCAAAAGGACTGTCGTTTACCAAGAAAGTCATTTCGACACTTGGTTCGCTTATTTTTACAAAAGGCAATGCCTCTACATTGTTTACATCACAGATAGTATCGCCAATTTTTACATTATCTGTACCTGCTAGGCATATGATATCGCCCGCAACAGCAACGCTATCATTAACTCTCTTTAGACCTTCGAACTTAAGTATTGCTGACACCTTTGACTTAACTAATCTGTCTGGTTCGTTATAGTTAACGATACTAACTTGTTGGTTTAGATTGATAGTACCATTTTCTATTCTACCAACTGCAATTTTACCAACATATTCGTTAAGTTCGGTATTAGTAACCAACATAGAAAATGGTGCTTGTGGATCACCTTGTGGTGATGGGATATGCTCTAGTATTGTATCAAGAAGTGGACGCATATCTGTACCAGTTTCGGTTGGAGATAGACTAGCTATACCTCTACGAGCAGATGCATAAATAATTGGACTGTCTAATTGTTCGCTGCTAGCATCTAACTCTAACAACAACTCTAAAACTTCATCGCCAACCTCATTAAGTCTAGCATCTGGACGGTCAATTTTGTTAATTACTATAATAATTTTTAGGTCAAGCTCAAGGGCTTTTTGTAAAACAAATCTTGTTTGAGGCATTGGTCCTTCGAAAGCATCTACAACAAGTAGTACGCCATCTGCCATTTTCAAAACTCTTTCTACCTCACCACCAAAGTCTGCGTGTCCTGGGGTATCTACAACATTTATCTTATAACCCTTATACATAAGAGCTGCGTTTTTAGCTAAAATTGTTATGCCTCTTTCTCTCTCTAAGGCATTATTATCCATAACTCTGTCTTCTACTTCTTGATTTTCTCTAAAAACGCCACCTTGTTTTAGTAGTTCGTTTACAAGAGAGGTTTTGCCGTGGTCAACATGGGCTATGATTGCAATATTTTTTATGTTATTTTCCACTTTAGTATTTCTCCATTATCTTTTTATAATATCTATTAGATTGTTGTTTTTTGCTTCTTTTGTTTTTTGCTTTAATCTACTAGATGTTGTTTTTTCTGTTTTTTTGCTTTGTGCTTTTGTATCTTTTGTTATTACTTCGACTGGTTTTTCTTTTTTGATTGGTGTTGGTTTGTTGTGTTTTTTTACCATCTTAAAAGTTATACGCAATGCAAAATAAATAACTACCATACCTATCGCTGCAGACAATGCTACAACATACCACATTGTGCTCTTTGCAGATATGCGTGATATAAGTATGCTTTGGTCTGGGTCGGTCATGTTCCATGTATGAACATATTGTCCATTTTGTTTTGAAACCTTACCATTGCTGTGTACCCTTTTGTAAGGTGTAGTAAATTTGTAAACTAAATCTGTATCCTCTAAACAAAAACCTTCTTTGCCACTAAATACATTTTCAAACGCAGCAACCAAATTGTCACCATTGTTAAAAGTTAATGTTTCAAGGTTGTGAAACATTGTTTTGCACTCTTGCAAGTACTTGGTGACAAATGCATTTGACTCTACAGTTAAATCGCCTTGCAAAGGTATATCAACAAGTCGTGGCTCAAAATAATATTTGTAGTTGGTTTGAGATACTTTGCAATGTGGGCAGGTGTATTTGTTGCTGATATAGTGACCTTCGTTATAATCCCATATATCAACATCTATCTCTAGCTCACCATGGCAACTAGGACAACCAGTGTACATCATGTTGTAGCCATTAAACACCATAAAGGCGTAGATGTTGCCAAATTCTTTTTGAACTCTAAAACCATTGCCGTTGGCATTCCAAACTATTTTGTATGAGTTAAGATAAGTAAAAGTTTTTATAGAATCATAAAAGTGACTATTAATACCTTGGGCATATCTTGTTTCGTTAACTGCAATTTCGTTTAAGAACCAATTGTACTTTTGTTCTTGCTCTTGCATAAAACGATCTGTCAAAGAATAAATTTGTGTTATAGATGCATCATAATCATAACCTGCAAGCGCTAATGATTCTTTGTCTAGGGTTATGTCTAAAGACTGCACAATAAGAGCCTGTCCATCTTGTACAACATATCTGACACCAGCCTCAATCTTGGCACAGCCAGCAAAAAGCACAAGACACAAACATATTATAAAAGTTAGTATAAAGTTCTTTTTCAAGATGTTAGGTTCCTTTGTTAAGATTTTTTACACAGCAGTCCATAATACAATTATATATTATATACTATAATACTAATAATGACAACCTATCAAATAAAAAAGTTTGTAGCTTATGTCAAAAAAATATCACATTTTTTACTAGACTGGCTATGGTTATAACAATTTGAGCATAAAAAAACGACATTAAACAAAAAAGTGCTTAATATCGTTTTACATTTTGCATAAAATATGTTATAATAATATTGTTATTAAAATAGTTTTTGTTACACAACCCGTCGGTTGTGTTTTTTTTATTTTTGTACAGGTATTTGAACATACCCTTGCTCTTTGCCACAAAGTGGACATACCTTCCAAGCATCTTTGCTTGTTGCTTCATAGCCACAAGAATTGCACTTCCACTTTATTGGTTGTTGCGATTTGTAAGTAGTCTTTGCATTAAACATATTATACAGTTCGTCAAACAGCATAAAGTGGCAGTTTTCTACACCGGTTATTAGCTTAAACTTTTCGGCAACATCCATAAAACCTTCGTCTTCGGCGACTTTGGCAAAAGCTGGATAGATACTGGTATATTCTGAATTTTCATTATCAGCACCAAATCTTAACATTTCTACCAGCTCACCATCTAAAAATGGATAGCCCGCTTCTATCGCTATATTGGTATTTTTGCCGCCGGTATGTTTAGAGATAAGATCCCAAAAAACCTTTGCATGAGCCATCTCTTCTTTTGCTATTGTTTTGATCAAAACTTGCAAATGTTGGTATCCTTCTTGCAAAGCTTTTTGCGCGATAAACTGATACCTTGCACCTGCTTGGCACTCTCCTGCAAAAGCTCTTGCCAAATTAACATATGTTTTTGATTCTTCAAACTTCATTGTTTATTACCTCCAAAACAATTTTTAACAAAAAAACTACACTCTAAACACTTATTTGCACGCTAAATTATAAAAAATAGTTGCAAAAAAAAGCATTTTTAATTAAACTAACAATAGGAGATAAAAATATGCTTGATGTTTTACAAACCCAACGCAGATATTATGTGTTTGACAAAAACACTTTCAAACATTTTTTGAAAGTGTGCAATTCGCTAACAACATACAAATTAGAAAAACCATTTACTCGCAAATCTACAGACATCTTTTATGATAGCGCAAAAAATATTCTTGAAGAAAATGGCTTAATTTTGAGAAAGCGTGTTTACGGTAGCAAATCAAAAATAAAGATAAAACGCCGTATTGACTCAAGACAATATTTTTATAGCGATGCATTAAGAAGTCACGAGAGAGAAAAAGAAGTTCCAACAAGAGATCCATTGTCAAAACACTTTTTCTTCTTAAACAATGCTCTTAACTCAATGTTTACTAACACCCTACAAATAGACCCAGACAAATTGTTTGAGCAAATGCGTGTTATACTAACAATTGACATCAAAGAGACCTGCTACAAAGTTTTTGGTGGTGGTGGCCTAAAGGCAGAAATTAGAAACCAAAAATTAAAAATACGCAACTTCCGTACAAAACGCAAAAACACTTGCGAACTTATACAAATCGTTATGTTGTCACAAGACAACTCATTGCCTTTCTTTGAAGATTTTTATAAACGACTAGAAAAACACTGTAAAGAAATTTTTTACACAACAGACAGTCGTTATGACCTAGCAGAAAGAATAACAAAACCTCTTCCTACAAAAGAAGAGTTAAAACAACTGCGCATACAAAAACTTCGCGAACAAGAGATGCAAGGCGATCAAAAATAATAATAAAAAAAAGAGTATAAAACTAACTTTATACTCTTTTTTATTTTTTTATCTTTGTATACTAGCATCACCGTTTGTTTTGATAAATTCTTCTACTTCACTCTCTGATAGTGTAGAAACATCGCCATATAGTGTATGCTCTAGTATAGATGTAGCCAAGCCAAACTTTAGCGCATAGTCAGGATTTTTATAATCTTTTATAAGACCATGTATAACACCAGATGCAAAAGCATCACCGCCGCCAATACGATCGTATATAGAAAATCTAATTGGGCCATCGCTTTTGTACTCGCCATTTTTGTCTATACAATATGAAGATAACGAATTGTCACTTGCAGTATGCACGATACGATCTGTACCAAAAACATATTCTATTTTTGTTTGAGCGATCAATTTTTTAGATAGCTCTATTTTTTTTGTTATGATGTCTTGTACATTTTGATCTAGTTTTACTTCTAGTATTTGTTCTATATCAAAGTGGTTGGCAAACAACACATCAACATAAGGTATAACTTTTTTGAAATAAGGTCTTGCTTGATCAATACTATCCCACAATTTTGAACGATAGTTAAAGTCAAAAGACACTTTGACATTATACTTTTCGCAATATTCTAAACACTTATAAGCAAGCGTTCTTGTGTGGTTGCCAAGTGCCAATGTTATACCTGACAAATGAAACCAACTTGCGTTAGAAAAAACTTCGTCAAAATCAATCTCTTCTGGCTCAATAGTGGTGACAGAAGAATACTTTCTGTTGTACAAAACTTTTGATGGTCTACCACCAAAACCAGTCTCGACAAAATACATGCCAAGGTTAGAACCACCACGGGCAATATTGTCTGTTTTTACACCATGGCTTTTTAGATGTTTTATTGCAGAATCTCCCAACTGGTTGTCTGGCAATTTTGACACAAACTCTGTCTCATGTCCCAAATGTGACAACGATACAAGAACATTTGCCTCTCCGCCACCATAGTTGGCAATAAAGTTTCTTGCTTGCGCTATTGTTGTATAATCTGGCGGAGTAAGTCTTAACATTATCTCACCAAAAGCAACAATATTTTTACCTTTTTTCATATCAATATTTCCTTATCAAAAATTCAGCTTTAGTATATCATAAAAAATTTTTGTGGGCAAACTAATACATGCTTATACAAAATAATACTATCAAACAAAAAAGGATTTTTTTAATATTATATTTATATATACAAATCGTTGTGTTTTTTAGACTTTTTTGTTAATATTAAGGTATAAAAGGTGGGATAAATTATGAAACAAATTCCTTTAATTATCGACTGTAACCCAGGCACAGACGATGCCGTTGCCCTATCTCTTGCTTTGTTTTGCCCAGAGCTTGATATAAGACTTATAACAACTGTTGCCGGCAGTGTTTCGATAGAAGACTGCACACAAAACACTTTGCACTTACTTGATGTTTTTAACAAAAATATCCCTGTAGCAAAAGGTTCTAGCAGACCTATTATCAAACGCCCAATAAAACCTACTACTTCACAAGGTTTTTCTACTTTGGGTAGTTATGTTTATGACAATACATTTACCAGTAAATATATTGCTGGCGAAGCTGTATCTATGATGTACAAAACGCTAAAGTCAAGCAAAGAAAAAGTTAGTATTATGGCTTTTGGTCCACTAACTAATGTTGCTAACTTATTTAGCGATCACCCAAACTGCAAAGAATATATCGACACAATATATATCATGGGTGGTTCTGTAAATGGCGTTGCCGGATATACTAAACATGCAGAATTTAGTTTTTACTATGACCCACACGCTGCACAACTTGTACTTAACAGCGGCGTAAATATTCGCATCGTACCTATGGAGGTTGGCCTTGGTTGGAACTTGTCTGTAAAAGATATAGACACCTTGTCAAAAACCAACCTAACAGGACAATTATTTAAGCACATGTTGCGTCCAGAAAACAGAGAGTTTAACTATGTAGATAGAGCTTGTTTGTTTGACACAACAACATTGCTATATATGTTAAAACCAGATTTGTTTGTTTCTTACAATTGTGAGTGTAGAGTCGAATTAGAAAGCAATGTGACACTAGGCAAGTTAAATTGCAACTTTAACTCAACTCGTCCAAACTGCAAAGTTATATGCGAGTGCAATGAAGAAAAGGTAAAAGACTTTTTTGTAGAGTTAACCAAAAAATGTAAAACTCAAACCGAACAAACTAGACCAATCATGATTGACTGCGACCCTGGTGTTGATGATGCAATGGCTTTGTTAAATGCATTGTATAGTCCTAAAGTTAGAACACTACTTATCTCAACAGTTGGCGGCAATACTACAGCAGATATTACTGGCCGCAATGCCCTACACATGGTAGAACTTGCACATCGCAAAACTCCAGTAGCAATTGGCGCAAGCTATCCTTTGTATCGCCAAGCAAACTATGCAAAAAATGTTCATGGCGAACATGGCCTTGGTGGTTATTCTTTCAAATCAATTTACTCTAGCCCAGAAAAAGGCGATGCTGTAGACATTATGTACAAGACTTTGGTAGAGAACAAATCTCAACATGTCACCTTGTTAAGTCTTGGACCAATGACCAACATAGCCAACTTAATACGAAAATATCCTGACTGTCGCAAGTATATAAGAAAAATTGTCTTTATGGGTGGCACAAAAGAACATTTCTTAAGTCAACCATACAACGAGTTTAATATATGCTTTGACCCAGAAGCAACAACTATTGTTATCGACAGTGGCATACCATTAGTTATGGTACCTATGGAGATGGGACATATGGCATACCTAGACCATGATGAGATAAAACAAATCAAACGCACCAACAAAACAGGCAAAATGCTTGCAAAGATGTTTGATAATTACTATGACAGACATGTTGATATATACGGAGCTGCAACACATGACAGCTGTACATTGTTCTATCTAACCAACCCACAATATTGCAAAACAGAAAAAGCAAAAATAGTTGTAAAAGAATATGACAACGAACACATCTATGTAGATGTAGATTATAATGCACAAAATGCCAACGCAGAAGTGTGTGTTGATATGGATATAGAACAATTTAAGAAAGATTTCTTTGAAAATCTAAAAAAGATGGATTAATAAAAAAAGCAAGACTTAATTGTCTTGCTTTTTTTTATACTTCAGTTATTGCTTCGATAAGTTCTGATATTGTATACTCTGCCAAAGTCTTTGCGTTGCCACTGTTTTTTAGTGGTTTTGTCAAAATGATACTAGAAGATATCAAACCATGAGTTTGCAAATCTCCAAGGGTTTCGCTAGACAAATCTAAATTATCTATAGCAGTGTCCAACTCGTTTAGTTTAAGAGTATCGACATTGTCAATAAACGCCCAAACACCCTTTGAACCACTTGTTGGTATCTCAAACAAGTCAGTCACAAGCAAATTGTCTACAGCACTCTCTAAAGAAAGTATTGGACTGTTTGCAAGTGCTTGCAAAAATTTTGAAGAAGAAGTATTAACAATTTGATTTACTTTTAGATTTTTTATGTCTTGGTTAAGCGAATCTAATGTAGAAGTTTGCAATGCTTCTAAAAACTTGTTGCCTGATACTGTTAAAATATCTTCTATGTGCAAAGCGCCAATTTCGCTAGCAAGGCTAGTGACTGCTACATCTTGCAAAGCTATAAGAACTTTTGATGTGCCAGGTTGTGATATGTCAAAAACATCTTTTACTTTTAGTTCTTGTATTTTTGAAGCTAATTGATTAATAGGCACATCCAAAAGGGTATTTAACATGTCTGCATCTGCAAAGCTAACATTAAAGTCATTGCTAATTTTGTTAAGAGTATATGTTTCAAACGCATTTTGCATTGATGTGTTTAGGTCTTTTATTGGAGAACTTTTTACACTGTTTAACAATTCAATATCTGGCAAAGTCACATTAAAAGAGCCTTCTATATCAGCCAAAGACATTGTGTCTACTACATCTTGAAAGTTTTTGCCAATATCTTCTAATTTGCCTTTGATAACATTGGTGATATTAAGAGTTTTGAAGTGGTATGTGCGACTTGCGCCGGTACCAGTTATTGTTAAAGTTTTGTCTAAAGCGAGGCCAACTTCATCGGCAAGTTCTTCTATAGACATGTCGTTATAGTTAAAAGCTACATTGCTTATTTTGCCAATCAAAATCTCTACTGGTGTGTTTTTTATATCATCATTAAGTGCACTAATCTCAATATTTAACAACTTTTCTACTGTAGAGATTGAGCCGCATTTGTAAAACCAAAAGCCAACGCCTGCAAATAGTGCTATGGTAAATATCATGCCGACAAACCAACCAAAGAAAAATTTTCCAGCGTGCAGCTTGCGGCACTTATCTTTCTTTGTCTTTTTTTCTTCTTTTTCTCTCATACACAAACTCCCAAATCTTATTGTCGTATGTTACATTTTTATTATTGCACAATTTAATTTTATTGTAAAGAAAATAAAAATTTTTACAATATTTTTTACAAAAACTTGGTTTTAATACAAACTTTTTACAAAATACTTTTTTACAGGGCAATATTGTGATATACTAATAATATATTTAGGGGGTATCATACATTGATTTTAGTCACTATCGTTCCAGTTTTTTCTGTAATAATTTTTGTCACACTTCTTACAGTAATTATAAAATCTGTTAACAAAACAATGTCAAAACTAGAAAATAACGACACCGAAAATACTATTGCAGAAAATTTCAAAAAAGCTTTTGCCGAAGCTAAAGAACAACAAAACCCACATACTACTTGCGACTACTGTGGTACAACTTACGAAAAGAAAGAAAAAAAATGCCCTTCGTGCGGAGCAAAGTTAACAAAAAAGAGTTGAGAATATTTCTCAACCCTTTTTTTATTAATTTTCAAAAAATATATGTCTGTGATTAAAATATTTTACATTTTTCTTTTTTGTTAGGCGCTTTTGTCTTTTTGCAAAATAACCGGCTGGTTTTGTCTTGACGCAAAATCTATGCAAAAAGGTTGGTTTTGTGCTTTGCACAAATTCATAACAACCATGTATAATCTCGTATACATAGTCATATAAAGAACCTTCGCTTATATCGCAGTTATATATACCGTTTATATACAAAATTTCGCTCTTAACATCATAACTAATCAAAAATTCTTGTCCATGCTCTACTGCTGCGCAAGTTATGGTGATAATACCTTTTTTGTATACAACTTTGCCAATATCATCGATCTTTTTTAAGTTTTCTATAATAAGTTTTTCGTCTTTCATATTTGTCATGTCCTATTTTTAGATTATCACAAAAGCACTATCTGCTGCAACTAATTTTGATAAAATACAAATATAATGCACTGTTGAAAATTTTATATTTGTATGTTATAATAATATTATTAGGAGATAATATCATGCAAGAAAAACCAAAAACTTTTCAAGAAAGAATAGAAAGAATTTTACATGACGAAGACTTTAGATCTCATTGCCAAAGGATATATGATGATCCAGAGTTTGAGTTTGAAAAAAAATATCAATTTGTAAAACGCATTGCAGTATTAGATGTGCCAAAGTGCGACTTGCCAGACAACGCTTTTCATAAAGACTTTGGTGAGAGAGAGTTAATCGACAAAACTATTAGATTTTATCAAGCTGTAGACAAATTTGATCCAGAAAATCCACTAGCACCAGTTGTAGAGCAAAACTTAAAGCAATACTTTACAACAGATCCAAAGGTTGGCAGACTTGGTAAACGCGCCGAGTGTGGCACAGTCGAAAAAGATGGCAAAAGAACTAAATATATAAAAGTACCTCTAGATCCAGATATCAGAACACTAAAGTCTGGCCCTCACGAAGCATGCCATTCTTTGAGTCAAAGCTTTTTGCAAGATACTCGCAAAAAATATTCTTCATCTGGCGAGATCTGCCCTGTTATTGTAGATGCACTGTTTGCAGAATATCTAAAACAAACTGATCCTTCTTGCGTACCAATGATAAAAGCTGACGAAGAGTTTAACAAAGGTTTTGTCATCATCAAGGCAAGAGAAGCTTTGCTTGATGCTTGCGTAATAAGAGTTATGACCGGCCAAGACACTATCCAAAATGTTATGGATCAATACGGACATATCTTTGGAGAAAACACCATTAACAGATGCCTTGACAATATCGAAAGCATTAACTTTAGCGGCATGATGGAAGAACGCTATATACTACCTATGCTAATCGGTCAAAAAGTTGCCGAAAACTTTGGCGAAGACCCACATGGCACAATACATAGTTTTAAGCAAGCGCTAGCACACGACCACGAGTATAGCCCAGCACAACTAATCGAAACACTAAACTTACCACCAGAAGAAGAACTTGTACAAGGTTATATCAACCGCATGCAAAACAATGATTTAGCACAATAATAACAAAAAGTCCTGCAAAAGGACTTTTTTTATTAACTTTATATTATAAAAACTAACAATTTGTATAAAAAACTTGCAAAATAAATACAAATTGTTTAATATACATTTGTAGGAGAAATTTATGAGCAAAGTAAAAATTATAACCGACTCTAATTCTGGCATTTTGCAACAAGAAGGCAAAGACATGGGTGTTTATGTAATACCAATGCCATTTACTATCGATGGAGAAGAATATTTTGAAGAGTTAACTATAACTCAAGATGAGTTTTATAATAAACTAGCACAAAACGCATCTGTTTCTACATCACAACCATCACAATACTCTTTAGAAGAACTATGGGACGAACAACTAAAAGAATATGACGAAATAGTTTATATCCCTATGACAAGTGGTTTGAGTGCAACTTGCGACAATGCAAAAAACTATGCTCAAAAATATAATGGCAAAGTACAAGTAGTAGACAACAAGCGTATTTCTGTCACACTAAAAGAAAGTATCGTCGAAGCTGTGGCGCTTGCAAAGCATGGCAAATCTGCAGTAGAGATCAAAGATTATCTTGAAAGCACAGCAGAAAAAGCTTCTATCTATATCGTTGTTAGTCAACTAAAATATCTAAAAAAAGGTGGTAGAATATCACCAGCAGCAGCTGCCCTAGGCGCTATGCTTAATGCAAAACCAATTTTATCATCTCGTGGTGGCAAATTTGAAAAGTATGGTATCGCCCTAACTATTGGCCAAGCAAAACGCAAGATGCTTTTGAAAATAAAGAGTGAGATAGAAACAGAATTTAAGGACGAGTACGAACAAGGCAAAATGACTGTTTCTGTAGCACATACTCAAAATCATGCCGAAGCAGAAAAGTTTAAGCAAGAAATTATGCAAGAGCTACCTAAACTAAAATTCCGTTATGTAGATCCACTTTCTTTGAGTGTTTCTTGCCATATTGGACCTGGCGCTCTAGCTATAGCAATAGCTGTTAATAATTTTT
Source organism: Clostridia bacterium (assembly GCA_045651685.1). GTDB lineage: Bacteria > Bacillota > Clostridia > Christensenellales > UBA1242 > CAKVLS01. The sequence continues at coordinate 83,253 of JAZRSV010000023.1, forward strand.
AATAACAAAAAAAACACAGTTAACTTTTTGACTGTGTTTTTTTATTAAAATAGCCACTTTAGAATATATCTAAAGTGGCTGTTTTTTATATAAGACCTATATGCATAACAAATGCAAGAAAGTTTTTTAACTGTTCTACCAAATTATCTTTGTCTACAGTGCAATATATTTTTTCTTGCTCTATCTTTAGACCAAAGTCTTTTGCATGCTTCTCTACAATTTTGCTATCTAAATCTAGGTCATCAGCAATATCAAATATACTGCCGATATCACACAAATATGTTTGTTTGCTTTCGCCTTCTAAAATATAAAGGGTAAGCATTGTGTTAGTATCTGTAAAGCTATATACAGTATGCAAAACCAAATTAGTCTTGTGTTGCTCTATACTTATCAAGTTTTGATTGTCTTTCAAAATATCAATATATTCTTGATTATAACATTTCATATGATCTATCCCCCATATTAGAAGCTTGTTGTGTAGGATTGTTAAGACTCTCCATAAAAGTATTGGCAATAGCAGCAACAAATTCTGGTCTATCTTCGCAACGAGCGATAACTGCTTTTGCTACCTCCAAGTCTTTTTGTATAGCTCTAATATTTTCAAAACCTTCTGGTGTACCAGCAATAGGTACAAAAGTTTGAAAGCCACTATCCAAAAAGAATGTGTTATATGCAGGTATTGTAGAAGATGTATAAGAAATAAACTTTGTAGAGTCTGGCATAGTAAATGATTCGTCTATTTTGTCTTTATCATCGTCAAAGTCATATGAACTAATAAGCTGTTGCATAAAGTTAATAATAGGTATATCGCAAGAATCACCTTTTTCGATAAGAGCATCTCTAGCCTCTACCAAAAAAGCCTCCATGGTGCTGTGATATTCTTTTTCATTTTTGAAATAACTTAAAAATGGCATACCTAAAGAATTGCTTTGAATAACTGGATCTTTACCTTGTTGCAAAGCATCAAGATAAGCAAGCAAGTTGTCTACGCTAATTGCATTGCACTTTTCTTGCCCCATTGCTTGTGTTTGATCAGGTGATTGAAAATGAAAATGTGGCAACTTGGCATAAGGTTTTACCATGGTAGCCACATCAGATATCGGAAAAGCATAATAACCATCAGTAAAATATCTTTCATAAGTATTAGCTAGCGAACCATACATAGAATAGTCATTGTCATGATATTGAAAACCTATCGCATCAAATCTATTAACTATAACAACCTCGTCCCTGTCATTAAGGCAATATGTTGCAACACCTACTTCGCCCCTTTCTTTGGTTGTAAGCGGGTCGCCTTCGATGCTGGTTGTTTCTCTTGGGTAAGTGACAACTTGCGCAATGCGATGATTTGGTGATTTGTAATAACAAATATGACTCATAAAGTTGTTCTTTTTACCTTCGAACTCAATTGTTTGCGAGTCGACAAACTTATATTCTTCTAATAATACACTATAATAGCCGTCTTTGTAGACATTTTCGCCAGTGGCAGGGTTTACTTCGTTCAAAATTGCCCTTCTGTAGCGTTGTGCCCATTTTAATTTGGCCTTTATATCAGTACCATTTATGATACCTTCAAATGTTTCAAATCCTCTAATATCCATGTTTTTATTATATCAAAACAACTATAAAAAGTCAATATGGGTTATTTGGACCAAGCTTATTATTTTCAATTTTTGCGTATTAAATTTTAGCTACATTTGCTCAAAATAAAAGTACGAGACCACTTATATTTTTTCAAATTAGTTTATAAAAAAAACTCTTGTTGATAATTCAACAAGTTTTGCGTAATTTGTTGACTTTTCAACAAGTTTACTATATAATGCTTCTGTTATTATAAATAAAGGGGCCATTTATGGAAGAAAGATTTAGAACTTTTACAGTGCTTATAACCAGACTTTATAGGGCTATTCGTAAAATCAAGAATGAAGAAACAGAAGAATATGGCTTGACCAATCCACATGTGTCTTGCTTATATTATTTGTATAAAGAGCAGTCTTTAACGCTAAAAGAATTGGTTGACATCTGTTTAGAAGACAAAGCTATTTTGTCAAAGGCAATCGCTCACCTAGAAGAAAACGAGTTAATTATTTGCGATACTAACCAAAAAAAAAGATACAATAGCTATTTTACCCTTACCAACAAGGGGCTTGCTATTGCAAAAAGTATTGCAAGTAAAATTGACAACATCTTAAATTATGCAAGTTCAGATATCAATGACAAAGATAGAGAAATAATGTACAAGTCATTAACATCAATTAGCGACAAGCTAGACAAATTTTGTGAAAAATATGAAGGAGAAGAAGAATAATATGTCAGTAAAATTAGTTATAGAATCATCTAGCGATATAAATAGCACAGAAGCACAAAAACTAGGCGTCACTATGCTGCCTATACCAATTATGTTTGGAGAAGAAGAATTTTCTGATGGAGTTGACATAACCCAAGAACAATTTTATGAAAAGTTAGTAAAATCTCCAACCCTACCAAAAACAAGCATGATCAATGCATTTACCTTTGAAGAAACTTTTAAGGAGCATGTCGAAAATGGCGATGAAGTTGTTTGTATTGTTCTTTCTTCTGCATTGTCTGGCACATGCAATGCAGCAAAAACAGCAGCAGAAGCTTTTAAAGACAAAGTATATGTTGTAGATAGTTTGAGCGCAACAGCAGGATCAAAACTTTTGATAGAATATGCTTTGACACTAATATCTCAAGGCAAATCTGCAAAAGAAATTTTTGAAATACTAGAAGAAAAGAAAAACAAACTTAAAATTTTCGCCATGGTTGACACACTAAAATACTTAAAAAAAGGTGGAAGAGTATCTCCCCTTGTTGCCTTTGCCGGCGAACTAATGGGCATCAAACCGATGGTTTCGCTTATCAATGGAAAAGTAGAAGTTGTTGGCAAAGTTATCGGCCTAAAAAAAGCAATTAATTATATCAATACTGAAATCGAAAAAGCTGGTGGTATTGACTTTGATATGCCATTTTATACTATTTATTCTGGCAACGATCAGACAAAAATAAACAACTATATTAATGACAATGCACAACTTTGGGAGTGTGGAGCCGAAAAGGTAAGAAAAAACTGCATTGGAGCAACCATTGGTACACATGTAGGCCCTGGAGCTATAGGCATAATATTCTTTGCTAAATAAAAACACGGATAAACCGTGTTTTTTTTACTTATTTTTTCAAATAAGGCTTATTATTTTTATATAAAAGATTACCTTTTGCAAGTTGGTTAAAAATTGTTTTTGCACTTTACTTATTCTCTCTTTTATGATATTCTCTCTTAAAAGGGGAAATCAAAAATGGAAGAATACTTAAAAACAATACCTTTCTCAATACAAGAATTTGCTTCAAATCT
>JAZRSV010000024.1:0-8149 GCA_045651685.1 Clostridia bacterium
GGAGACTCTTATTCTACCGATGAACTACACCCCTATATTTATTTAAGCTTTGTTAGTATATAATAAAACAATAAAATAGTCAACTATCAAGAGCTATTTATTTTATAAAATTAATAAAAAAAAGAGAATATCTAACTGATACTCTCTTTTAATTTTATTGAATGTCTCTATGCTTAAATACTAGGTATGTCACAAGATGTAAAATTAGTAGCATACTAGCAATAACTATGCCTGTAAATATAACACTTGTGTCTGTAAATACTGGTGAGATAAATAGGTTAGTTAATGGTTGAGTTGTAGTGTATTTTACGGCAAATGCGCCACCAAAATACTTAAACAAATCTAGGTTAGCAAATAAGATAAATTTTAACCAGTTAGCACCTGCAGAAACAAATGTGATGATAAGAGTGACAAAGTAAATCATAACAGAAATAATAGTAGCACCAACATTTGACTTAAACAATGTAGATATAGCAAACGCTAACATTACAAATACCCAAATTTTTAATAATAGTGAAGCTACATATATTAGCAACATAACAGGGGCAGATGTGACAAATACATTGCTTGCATTAAATACTGCAAGAATAGGTAGTGAGTCTAGGCCATAGATAATAAGACCGGTTATTAATGATACAATAACACTAATTAGTACAAATACAGTAGCAAAGAACATTGTTGCAAATATCTTTGCAGCCATTATTTTGCTTCTTTTGTATGGGCGTATAGCTAATAACTTTATAGTGCCACTAGATTGTTCAGAAGCTATCATGCCAGCACCCAAAACAACGCAATAAGCAATAATCAAAAAGCTCATTATCTCTAGTGTAAAGTAGATATAATCCCAACCATTTGTTGTTGTGTTAGAGCCTTTGTTAAAAGCAAAAACATTAGCATAGTCAGCGTCTGTTTTGTTATTTTTGAAAAGGTAAACACTCTTGGTAAAAGATTCTTTTACTTGGTAAGAGTTAAAGTTTGCAAAATATTTGCCAACATATCCAGCAATTTTTGCATCAGATGTGCCTTTTGATATATTATGTAGCATACCTGTTCTGATTATGTTTGATGTGTTTTGAGCTGTAGCAACATATTGTTTAATATAACCATCAATTGTTGCGATGTTTGCATCACTAACACTATTTGTAGTTGCTGCATTTGTAGCAAAAGCTAAAGCTTTTGAATAGATTGTTGCAAGTTTGATTGTAGTTGGAGTATAGTAGTCGTTTAATAATTTATTCATTTCTGCATTATCGTAAGAAACATTTTTCATCTTTTCTAATGTAGCAGAAATGTTATTAGTAAACTTGCTAGTAGTTATTAATCTATCAAGTGCGCCATAGTTGTCTATATTGGCAGGGGTGATGTTGTTGTTTATTGTATTAACAAAAGAATTAATATAAAAAGTAAAGTCTGTATTAATTTTTTCGGTTACCAAAACTAATGGGATATCGTAGCCGATATATTGCTCGTAAGTAGTTTTTAATTGTTCTAGCAAAGCAACCAATTCGTTTAGCTTGCCAGTTATTATGTCACATTCAGCTTGATTTTGAGCAACGCTAATAAGACCACTTAACTCTTGTCTTCTTGTTATTATATTGTTTAATCTAAGTTTTAGATTGTTAGTATAATCTGTGTCTTTGTTAGTAATAAAAGTTTGCAAACAGCTATAACTGCTTTCTAGATCACTATATACATATTTTGAACCAGGTTGTTCGGTTAAGATAGATTCTTGGAAATATGAAAATCTTTCATAAACAGTTTCGCCAACGATTGTTGTAGAACTAACATCAGTTTTTGCAATTGGTGTAAAGAATTTTGGCGCTAATGCCAAAATTAGTATTAGTAGGCCAGTCATAATAAATATGCCAGGTCCTAAAAATATCTTTTTTAATTCTCCTCTAAATAGTCTAAACATATAAGCTTATCTCCTTATCTTATACTTGTGCTTGTTGTAGTTGTGATGTCGTCATCGACACTTTCTCTATAAGGTAAAACTTCTTGAGATTGATTGATAGTCTCCAAGAATACTTCTTCTAGAGTTTTTACTACAGCACTGATAGAGTATATGTCTATACCATGACTAACTAGCAAATTGATTATTGCTGGTATATGATCTTCGCTAAGACTGATTGTCATAGTATTTTTTACAATTTCTATATGAGAAGGATTAAAATTTTGCATTATTAATTTGCCAGCATAGTTAGGGAAGTTAACTGATACTGCAATCTTTTGACCGTACTTGTCGCCATGTTTCATTTGGTCTACGGTTTTTAGTTTTACAATTTTGCCATTATCTATGATACATATTGTATCGCATATTAACTCCATCTCTGCAAGTATATGGCTAGAGATAAGTATAGATATTTTTTCTTTATGAGCAATGTTTTTCAAAAATGCTCTCATCTCTAAAACGCCATTTGGGTCAAGTCCGTTGGTAGGCTCGTCCAAAATTAATAACTTTGGATTGTGCAATAATGCTTGAGCAATACCAACTCTTTGGCGCATACCTAAAGAGTAGGTTTTTACTTTGTCATTAATACGATTTTCCATGCCAACAAGACGAACGACATCGTCAATTCTTTGTCTAGTCACATTTGGATAAAGACTTGCAAAATATTTTAGATTTTCAAGACCGGTAAGATTTTTATAAAGCTCTGGATTTTCTATAATACCACCAACATATCTTATAGCTTTTTCAAACTTTTTTGTAACTGATTGGTCGCATACAAATATGTCACCAGTAGTTGGTTTTGCAAGACCAGCTATCATTTTGATAGTTGTTGTTTTACCGGCTCCGTTAGGTCCAAGAAAACCGAAAATTTCTCCTTCAAATACTTTGAAAGAGATATTATCAACGGCGCGTCTATTGCCATATTTTTTTGTTAAGTTAACAACTTTTAGAATTTCGTCTGTCAAAATTAAAAGCTCCTATAATTTTAGTATAGCATAAGTTAACAAAATGTTAATACATAACTTTTATTAAACATGGAAATGTTTAGTTTTTAGCAAGATAAAGTATAGTAGAGTAGATATAACATAATTGCTAGTAAGAATAATTGGCAACAACCAATAGCTTAAAAAGTCTATTTGGTTAAGAGATGTCATACCAATAAACAAGTTAATAGCAAATACAAATACTATTGTGATAAGCATTGCTAAAAATTTGTTAAACAAGTTTATATTAAGCTTAAACGATGAAGATGTCTTTTTGAATGGGTCAATAAAGTATGCAATAGTAAGAACTAATGGATAAATTAGTGATAGCCCAAAAGCCCAATAATATATAACTTCTTGTTGAGTAGGTAGCATGTTAGCTCTATGCAACACAATACCAGTTATTAAGATCTCTATAGCTATAAATAGCCATACAAGCCAACCTTGACACATACGCAACTTGTTGTAATTGATATAGTTATCGCCTTGTTTTGCAGAATATACAGACTTGTTGTAAGTTCTAAACTTTATACCTTCTTGTCTAAATTGAGTAGCAACAACTTCGAGAGTGTTGGTAGTTTTTGTAGGGTAAGGTTGTATATATTCTTCTTTTTCTTCAAAAAGAGCTTGGTTAGATGTCTTGTCAGTTTCTACCAATTGCTCATCAATAGTAGCAGTGGTGGTAGGTTCTTCTCCAAACTTAATATCATAAGGATCTTTTTTGTTAGTGCCAGAATAAAGTTCGCCTAAAACATCTTTATAGTTAATTTCTTCTGTTTTATGCTTTACTGGGTTAATATAAGATGTAGTTGGTTTAGAATATTTAATTGGGTTAAACTCATCTGGTCTATTGTATTTGTTAACATAGTCGTTGTTGTTTTGAACTTCGATAAATTCGTGAGGTTTTAGAACTTCATCATATTCTTCTAAAGGTTTTGATGGGGTAGGTTCTTCGACAAGTTCTACTTTGTTGTTTTCTGGTTCTTCTGGCTCTAGAGCTGGAGTAGAACTTTTTATAAATACAACTTCTTCTTCGATCTCTTGTTTTGGAATAAAGACTTCTTCTTTTTCTTCTTGCTCCAATGTAGGTTGCAATGAGATATTGTCTAATTTGCTAAAATCTTGATCTAACAAGCTATCCAAACTCATAGCTCCGACAGAGTCAAACTCGCCATAATTTGTTTTTGGTTGAGTTTGTTTGGTGTTAAAAAAGCTGTTGTAATTTGTTTTTATGTTATCAAGATCGCTAGAGCTAACTTTGTCGTACTTTTTGATAATACTACTTTGCATAGGCTCTATAGATGTGTTGTGTGAATCTTGATTGATATACTTGTTTGTAAACATTGATATGTTGTCAGGCACTTCTGTTTCGGTAGTTTTTATAAAGCTAGTGTCTTGGTTAAACATGTCAAATTGTATAAAGTTGGTAGAAGAATCTTGTGGTTTTTCTTCTTCTACAACTTTTGGTGGTGGGGTAAAAGAAAACAAATTTTCTTGTTTTATAACTCCAGACATAACAATATCTTGAGATGCCTTGTTAGATTGCTCAAGAGTGTCAATATTTTCTTTAATTGCGGTGATATCTTGTTTTATATCAGAGATGGTCTCTGATGCCGGTGTTGATGGGTTTAGTGCGTTAAGAAGTTGGTTAAAATCTTCCCAGTTAACACTGTTTTTTTCGTAGTGAGTTTTGCCTTTTTCGGTTATTTGATAATAATGGCGTCTACCACCCATATCACTGTCTCCCCAATAAGAAGAGATAAGTCCTTGTTCTTCCATACGGCGCAAACTGCTATATAAGCTAGGTTGCTTCATAATAAGCGAACCATTGGTTTTTTGCTCAATATCTTTGCATATTTCATAACCGTATTTATCGCCTTCAAGTAGGGCGTTTAAGATAATTTGAGATATACTACCACGAAGGGCTTTGTTATTGATATCAACTGCCATAGACTTTCACCTTTTATACTAAAAATATTATACATAAATATAGAATATTCTGTCAAATAAAAGTACTATGCAAACTATGACTTTTACAAAATTATATGATATACTAAACAAAACAAATAGGTAGGTACTATGCAAAGCACAAATATAGAAGAATTGCTAGATATAGCTAGCATAAATAGAGAAAAGCGAAAAAGTATAAAGATAACCATAACAGAGTTAGGCGAGCTAAAGCTAGATGTGCCTGTAGACATGTCTCTTAACAAAATAAAAGAGTTGCTTGCACCTAAAGTTAGTTGGATGCAAAAAAAGCTAACTCAAAACAAGGGTAGTATGGTAAAAAATCAGTACATGTTAAGCTACAACCAGACATTAATTTGTGGCGAAAAATACGATATTTTGCCGGTAAACTGCACAAAAATAGTGCAAAAAGACAAGTGTTTGTATGTGCCTAAAAAATTTTACGAAAAAAACACTCAAATCAAAAATATTAGAAAATGGTATAAAGATTTTGCCAAAGAAATAATCGAAATAAGGCTAAATCAGCTAAAAAATGCTACAAAAATTAGCTATAAAACGCTAAAAATATGTGATACAAAGGCAAAATGGGGAAGTTGCGATAGCTCTAGAAACATTAAAATTAACTGGAGGGTAGTAATGTTGCCACCAAATACAATTGATATGGTTTTGCTACATGAGCTTGTGCATATAATAGAATTTAACCACTCAAAAAAGTTTTATGATATATTACAAAAGTTTATGCCATCGTTTAAGTCAGAGCGAAAATTGTTAAAAGAATATAATTTTTTGCTAAAGCTATATAGAGATTAAAAAAATCACTAGAAAATACATCTAGTGATTTTTATTTTTTATGGTGTAGTAGGTTGTTTTGTGTAAATTTATAAATATATAAACTATTCGCAAAACACAGGTTTTACGAATAATATAACACATAATACCACAAAATATGGTGTATTATGCAAATTTGCTACAATTATATTGTATATAAGCAAATTACAAATATAACAAATTATTCTAAAATACTGTTTGCACATGCCAAAAACTTTTTAATTTTTGCAAAGTCTGCATTGGCAACTTTATTATAAATTAATGGTTGTCCTAAAGTATCTTTGTATGTGTTAAGATCGCAGTTTGACATATATAACATAGCTTTTGAATATACAGATACGATATCAGTGCCTTTTAACAATTTGTCTGGCACATTGTATGCAAGCAATTCTACAAAATAACGGTTATAATCATTTGCGTTAATCCATTTGTTTAATATCATTGTCTTACGCAAATTTTTTAGTATTCTTACTATTTTTTTATAATTGCCCTTGCTTGCTTTGTCTTTTTTCTCAATAGACTCGGTATATTGAAAAAGTCTAAATGCTTCTTCTTTTTTGCTTACAGCATTCCAAAACATAATTTTGCCTTCTTTATCAAGGCGGTCAAAAGTACCAAATCTTATTAATAAGTTTAGATTAAGTTCTTTTTTGCATAGTACCTTGATACCGTTGTTTATCCAGATAAGTTTTGTTTCTGGACCAAAGTACATTGCAACTTTCGCAAAAAATACTTCTAAAAATTCGTGAGAAGTTCCATTAATACTAACGGCTTTTCTTGCTTTTGCATTTTTTGCTTCTTCAAGATTTTTTTTGTAATTTTTGTTAGCAAGTATCATTTGAGGATCGCTATTTGTTATAGCAATTTCTAACTCGCCTTCTTCTTCTATAAATGTGTTGTTTGTATAGTCACCTATTGCAAAAACCCTGATATAATCAGGGCTAATTGCAGGTAATTTTGTTGCAACATCACTCAATGAGCGAGTTATTATTTCTATAACTTTTTCGTAAAACACTTGAACTTTTTCTTTAGATTTTTCTGCTGAAAATTGTTCTACTAAAGTTGTATCCATCAAAAGTACTCCTATTTGTTATTTTTTAGGCTCGATAACTGTTTTGCCACCCATATATGGTTGTAAAACTTTTGGTATTGTGACGCTACCATCTGCTTGCAAATGATTTTCTACAAATGCGATAAGCATTCTTGGTGGTGCTACTACTGTGTTATTTAATGTATGTGCAAATACATTAGCGCCGTTTTGATCTTTATATTTGATGCCTAGTCTACGAGCTTGTGCATCTGTTAGGTTTGAGCAAGAACCAACTTCAAAGTATTTCTTTTGTCTTGGGCTCCAAGCTTCGATGTCGCAGCTCTTATATTTTAGGTCAGCAAGGTCACCACTGCAGCAAATAAGTTGTCTAACTGGTATTTCCATGCTTACAAACAAATCTATAGTATAATTCCACATTTTGTTATACCATTCTTCGCTTTCTTCTGGTTTGCATACTACTATCATTTCTTGTTTTTCGAATTGATGTATACGATAAATACCACGCTCTTCTATACCGTGTGCGCCTTTTTCTTTTCTAAAGCATGGGCTGTAGCTTGTTAGAGTTATTGGTAGCTTGTTGCCATCTAAAATTTGACCCATAAAGCGACCAATCATAGAGTGTTCACTTGTACCGATAAGGTATAGATCCTCACCCTCAATCTTGTACATCATGTTTTCCATCTCGTCAAAACTCATAACACCAGTAACTACTTCGCTACGAATCATATAAGGTGGGATAACATAAGTAAAGTCCTTGTCTATCATAAAGTCTCTAGCATAAGTTAATATTGCGCTGTGCAAACGGGCAATATCGCCTAGTAGATAATAAAAACCTTGACCACTAGTTCTGCGTGCGCTGTCAACATCAATACCGTTTAGCTTTTCTAAAATTTCTGTATGATATGGTATTTCAAAATCAGGCACTTTTGCTTCTAAAAATTTTACACCTTCAACATTTTTTGTGTCGTTTTCACCAAGTGGAACATCATCAGCAATGATGTTTGGAATGGTCATCATTATTTTTTTAATTTTTGCAGCAAGTTCTTCTTCTTGTACTTCTAACTCTGCTACTTTTTCGTTATTCTTTACTACTTGTGCTTTTATTTCGTTGGCTTCTTCTATCTTTTTCTCTTTCATAAGAGCGCCAATTTGAGCACTTAATTTGTTGCGAGTACCTCTTAAAGTATCTACTTGTTGTTTTACGCTACGGAACTCTTTATCTAAAACAATAACTTCATCAACCAAGGACAATTTATGCTCCTGGAATTTCTTTTTGATGTTATTTTTTACTAATTCTGGGTTTTGTCTAATAAGTTCTATATCTAACATAAATTTCTCCTCCTATTGATATTTAATTATTATAATATA
>JAZRSV010000025.1:0-5628 GCA_045651685.1 Clostridia bacterium
GTATATGACCTAGGCGGCGGTACATTTGATGTATCTATCCTTGGGATTGGTGATGCCGTATTCGAAGTTATCGCAACAGCAGCTGATAACAAACTTGGTGGTGACGACTTTGACCAAAGAATTATGGACTTGCTAGTAGAAGAGTTTAAGGCAAAAGAAGGTATCGACCTATCAGCTGACAAACTTGCTATGCAAAGACTAAAAGAAGCTGCAGAAAAAGCAAAAATTGACCTTTCAGCAGTGACAAAAACTACTATCAACCTACCATTTATCACAGCAGATGCAAATGGTCCAAAGCACTTTGAATATTCTTTAACTCGTGCAAAATTTGATAGTATTACCGAAGATCTTATCCAAAAAACTATCGTAGCTCTTAACAAAGCTATCAAAGATAGCAAACTTTCTATGAGCGAAATCGAAAAAGTAGTTTTGGTTGGTGGTTCTACTCGTATCCCTGCAGTTGTTGCAGAAGTTAAAAAAGTGACTGGCAAAGAGCCATTTAAGGGCATTAACCCAGACGAATGTGTTGCACTTGGTGCAGCAATTCAAGGTGGTGTACTTGTAGGCGATGTAAAAGATGTATTGCTTCTTGATGTTACACCTCTATCACTAGGTATCGAAACTCTAGGTGGTATCTTTACAAAACTTATCGAAAGAAACACAACTATACCTACTAAAAAATCTCAAATCTTCTCTACAGCAGTAGACAATCAACCAGGTGTTGACATTCATGTATTGCAAGGTGAGAGAGAATTTGCAAAAGATAACAAAACTCTAGGCAGATTTAGCCTAATCGATATCCCACCAGCACCAAGAGGTATCCCTCAAATCGAAGTAACATTTGATATTGACGCTAACGGTATCGTTCATGTATCTGCAAAAGATCTTGGTACTAATAAAGAACAAAGTATCACAATTAGCGCTTCATCTAACTTGAGCGAAAAAGACATCGATGCAGCTATCAAAGAAGCAGAAAAATTTGCCGAAGAAGATAAGAAAAAGAAAGAGTTGTTTGAAGTTAAAAACGAAGCAGAAAATATGCTAAACTCTATCGAAAAAATGCTAAAAGAAAACGGCGACAAAATTAGTGATGACGACAAAGTAGTATTGCAAAATGCTATCGACAAACTAAAGAAAGATATCGAAGTAGACGATGTAGATGCTATCAGAAAAGCACTAGAAGAGTTTTCACAATCTACTAGCGAAGTTATAACAAAATTGTATCAACAAGCTAGCAAAGATGCTCAAGCAAAAGCAGACAACAAAGACGACAATGGTTCTGATGACGAAGTTATTATAGACGATAAAAAATAATATAAGGTTGGAAGGGGTTTATGCCAGATAAAGATTATTACCAAACATTAGGCGTTGAAAAAACCGCAACCACCGAAGAAATAAAATCGGCTTATCGAAAACTTGCAAAAAAATACCATCCAGACCTTAACCCAAACAATCCAGAAGCTGCCCAAAAGTTTAAGGAAGTAGGCGAAGCATACGAAGTATTAAGCGATGCTACAAAACGCAGCAACTATGACCAATTTGGTACTAGTTCTGGCAATCCTAACGACTTCTTTAGAGGTGGCGCTGGTGGCTTTGGCGGGGGCAACTTTGGCAATGGTTCGTTTAGTGGATTTGAAGATGTATTTGATATATTTTCATCTTTTGGCAGGGGCAGAACTGCTGCCAGAAATACACCAGGCGATGATATAGTGACACATATTAATTTGTCTTTCAAAGAGGCTGTATTTGGTTGCGAAAAAACAATCAGAGTTAACCGTACCGAAAAGTGCGAGCATTGCTCTGGCACTGGTGCCAAACATGGTACAGCACATGAGACATGCCCAGACTGTAAAGGTTCTGGTAGAGTTAGATACACTCAAGACACTATCTTTGGTAGAGTTGTCAATGAAGGTGTATGTAAAACTTGTAATGGCTCTGGCAAAAAGATTAAAGAAAAATGTGAAGAATGTAACGGTAAGGGTGTTAAAAAGAATTCTACAGATATCAAGATTAATATCCCTGCAGGTATAGATAACGGTCAAGTTATAACCATGCGAAACAACGGTCATGCATCTTCTAATGGTGGTCCTAATGGCGATCTTCAAATTGAAGTGACTGTTATGCCACACGAGATGTTAAACCGTGATGGATTTAATTTGTATATAGATTTGCCAATACCATTTACTTTGGCTTATCTAGGTGGTAAAGTTAATGTGCCTACAACCGAAGGTATGTACGAGTTGACAATACCACCATTGACACAACCTAACACTGTGTTTAAGTTAAAAAATAGGGGTGTCAAAATGCTTAATAGAGAAGGCACTGGCGATTTGATAGTGACAGTTAGAGTAGAGATGCCAAAATCAGCATCAAAACAAGATAAAGAAGCAATCGAAAAATTGCACGAAACTATATCTTCTCAAAATTATCAAAAAACCAAAGCTTATCAAGAAAAGCTAAAAAAAGTTTCAAACTAACTATTTGATATATAAAAAAAGATGGCAGGCCATCTTTTTTTTGTTGTCCAATTCAAAATAAATTGCTAATTTTGTTATATTTTGCTAATATGACTATATGGAAAAAAGATTTTTTATAAACGAAAGCGATATATTCAAAAATACTATAACATTGCAAGGAGAAGAACATAACCACCTTGCCAATGTTTTGCGTGCTAGAGTTGGTCAAGTGGTAGAATGTTTTTATAACGGTAGCGATATATATAAGTGCGAAATCGCAACTATATCAAAAAATAATACGGTGCTAAACATTGTAGAAGTTGTGCCTAATCTTGCCAATCCTGTGCATCAAGTGACATTGTTTCAAGGTTTGCCAAAGCTAGACAAACTAGAACTTGTTATACAAAAGTGCGCAGAGCTTGGAGTTGCAAAAATTGTACCATTTACTTCGCAACACACCATTGCAAAGCCAAACGATAACAAGCTTGATAGATTAAACAAAATTAGCATATCTGCTAGCAAACAATGTGGTAGCACACAAGTTTTGCAAGTAATGCCAACTATCAACTTTAAGCAGCTCATCAGCGAACTAAAACAATACGACATTGTTGTTTTTGCTAACGAAAAAGAACAAACAAGCTCTCTAAAAGAACTATTAATAGACAAACAAAATGTTGCAATAGTAGTAGGCAGCGAAGGTGGTTTTAGCTCACAAGAGATAGAAACTCTTATCCAAAACGGCGCTATGTCTATAACTCTTGGTAAGAGAATTTTGCGCACCGAAACAGCTTGTATCGTTGTATCTGCACTAGTTATGGATGCTTTAGGAGAGTTAAACTAATGAAAATAAGTTGTCTTAACTTGGGTTGTAAGGTCAATCAGTATGAAATTGATGCAATTATCAATTCGTTGTCTAATGATTATGAGGTTAGCAATAAGTTAGAGTTTGCCGATATTTATATTGTCAATACTTGTGCTGTGACAACCGAAGCAGAAAAAAAGAGCCGCCAAATGATGGCTCGTATAAAAAAAATAAACCCTCAAGCAAAAATTTATGTTATGGGCTGTGCATCAGAACATGATGCAGAACAATTTTTGAAAATAGATAATGTACAAGTCGTGATAGGTACAGTGGGTAAGGGCCAAATTGGTTCGATGCTACAAAAAACTGGCAACCTATCACAGCCACTAAACAATATTTATGAAGACGACTTGTTTGCAAAAAATATTCGCACTCGTGCTTATATAAAAATACAAGATGGTTGCAACAACTTTTGTACATATTGCATCATACCATATTTGAGAGGTCGTAGCAGATCAAGAGCTCTTGATAGTATCGTAAAAGAAGCAACTTTGTTGTCTTCTACCTGCAAAGAAATAGTTATAACCGGCATAGATATGTCAGATTATCGTATAGACGGCCAAAAGGCTTTGCCTGCGCTGTTTGAGGCGTTAGCTGACCTAGATTGCCGTATTCGTATAGGATCGCTAGAAGCTAATGTAGTGACTCCACAATTGATGCAGTCTTTGTCAAAATTAAAAAACTTTTGCCCACACTTTCACCTATCTTTGCAAAGTGGTAGCGACAAAGTTCTAAAAACCATGAATAGGCACTATACAACACAAGAGTATATGCAAAAAGTTGATCTTATTAGGCAGTATTATCCTAACGCAGCAATAACTACAGATATTATTGTGGGCTTTCCTACAGAGACCGAAGAAGACTTTGAAGCTCAAATGCAGTTTGTTGAGAAGGTTGCCTTTAGCGATGTTCATTACTTTGCTTATTCTAGGCGCCCAGGCACTGTTGCAGCGAGATTAAAACAACTAGACGGTACATTAATCAAAACAAGAGAAAATCGCCTAAAAGGCCTTGTAGAGGCTTTGAAATTAGCTTATATAAAATCAAACCAAAATACTGTAATGCAAGTGCTTGTAGAAGAAAATACTAACAATGGATATACTGGCTTTACTCCAAACTATATAAGAGTATATATTGAGTCAGATGTTGATATAACCAACAAGTTAGTAGCAGTAAAAATAACAGAGCCATATTTGGACGGGGCAAAGGCAGTTCTTATCTAATTATTGCTTATTGGCAATACAGTTTATAGTATATTTATTTAGCTAGGGCAGTTTATAATTTGTCATAGCTGGTATAAAATATAACAAAATTAAACAAAAATTATAAAAAGTAGTTGACAAATTACAATATATTGATATAATAGACACTGTCAATTTGTTTAGAACAAGGGGGTGAAAATTTAATATGTCAACAGTTAGAGTTAACGAAAACGAAAGTTTAGAAAGCGCCCTACGCCGTTTTAAACGCAAATGCCAAAAAGATGGTATCATCGGTGATCTTCGTAAAAAAGAAGCTTACGAAAAACCAAGCGTAAAACGCAAAAAGAAGGCAGAAGCAGCTCGCAAACGCCGCAACAAGTAGTTTATAAAAAGACCTTATTTTTAAGGTCTTTTTTTGTTGCTTTTTTGTATATATTTTTGCAAAAAAATACTACAAAATTGGTTTGGTATAAATAACTCTCAAATGCATCAAAAATAGACAAAAAGTGCTAATCTTTGCAGGTAAACTAGCTACTATTTTATTGATAAATTGTTTTGGTATACCTATAATAAAAGGGCGCTATAAACAAGGTGTAAATATATAAAAAATTTGGGAGAAATTATTATGTCAAAAATTTATAAAGGTGGACTTTCTGAACTTGCAAAAAATGCAAAACAACGATTAAAAAGCAACAATTATCAACATACAGGCAATGTAGTTAGTATTAATACTGCAGCATCTTTGCAGTCATATATTCAAAAGCCAAAACAAAATCTAAAACAACCAACACAAAGTTCAGTCATTGCTAGTTATGATGACCTGCTATACAAAAAAGTTTGTGATATTTTGGACGGCAAAGAAGAGGTTATTAATCCTGTAAGCGAGCTTATAGATCGCAAAATTTTTAATACGCTAGAAGCTACCCAAAAGCAAAAATATATAAACAATCTGATCGAAAAATACAAACAACTTAAACAAAGGTACTATAGAGAACATTATTCTTGTACTACCAAAGTAAACTAATTAACGCCAGGTTATGCCTGGCATTTTATTATTTTTTGTGCCAGTACTATGCAAAAACATATCTGGTACTATGCAAGAATATAC
>JAZRSV010000026.1:0-13262 GCA_045651685.1 Clostridia bacterium
CTGTAGTAGCTTTGAGAGAAAATTAATAACAAAACAAAAAAGACAAGTATATAACTTGTCTTTTTTTATGTTTAATTAACAACAATAACTTATAAACTTTTTATCTAAAAATGTTAATAACAATTTATTAAACATCACAAACAACTGCTTTGACTAAAACAATTCTTGTGATATACTACAGGTATAATAAATATAAAAGAGGACAATATGGAAAAGATAAGAATTTTATGCTTTGGCGATAGCAACACTTGGGGACAAGTTAGTGATATTGGTGGAGATCGCTACAACGAAGATCAAAGATATCCTAACATCTTACAAAAAAAATTGGGTGATGACTTTAAGGTTATTGACGAGGGACAATGCGCCCGCACACTTATGGCTTCAGATGTTAAACCACCTAAAGGTGACAGATGTGGATTGACTTTTTTTGCACCACTTATTTGCAGTCATGATCCACTTGATTATGTTGTCATTATGCTTGGCTCAAACGATATGAAAGTTGCTTTTAATCTTAAGGTAAAAGATGTGGCAGAAGTGCTAGAAGAAAAATATATTAATTTCTTAAACAACACTCTTGCACCACACTTGCACAAACATCCAAAAATAATTATTGTTGCCCCACCACTTATTTATAGCGAGAGATGGATTGGCGAAAATATTTTTGAGGGCGCTAACGAAAAGTCTTATGCCTTTAACGAAACATATAGACAAGTTGCTCAAAGAACAGGTTGTTTGTTTGTAGACAATACCGATGTACTA
Organism: Clostridia bacterium; assembly: GCA_045651685.1. Classification (GTDB taxonomy): domain Bacteria; phylum Bacillota; class Clostridia; order Christensenellales; family UBA1242; genus CAKVLS01. The sequence continues at coordinate 760 of JAZRSV010000026.1, forward strand.
CCTGGCAAAGATGGATTACATTTAGCAGTAGAATCTCACGCAATACTTGCAGACAAAATTTATAAAGTTATACTAAATGATTTTGATAAAAAATAAGTCTACAATAGTAGACTTTTTTTAATAAAAGGATAACAACAATGTACGCAAAACAATTAGAAACAAAAGATTTGATTTTAGGTAAAATACAATTAGAAGATGCCGAAGCTCTATGGCGCAATTATTGGAGCAGACCCGAACCTACACAATATATGTTGTGGAAAAAAGTTGAAACTCTACAAGAGGCAATCGAAAGAACAGAGCGTGGTATAGAATTTCAAAAAGACCACCTAGCCTTTTGTGTTTATACCAAAGAAGGACACAACCCTATTGGCCTTGCCGCAATGAAAGAAATAGAACCAAATATATGGGACGACTGTGGTATAGGTATCGGACCAAACTTTGTCGGTCGTGGGTATGGCAAACAAATTTTGCAAGCTCTGGTAGACGAGTGCTTTAGACTAGGTGCAACAAAAATATATTGTTCTTGCTTTGTAGAAAATATTGCATCTAAAAAAATGCAACTTGCTTGTGGTTTTGAGTTTTCACATCAAGAAGAAAAGATAAGAGAACATGACCAACTAAAATATACAGTTGATGTACATGTACTAACCAAAGAAAAATATTTGATGTTAAAAAATATATAAAAACAGACCACACGGTCGGATAATTACAACTTACAATATTTTTTTGATTGCAAAAAATTTTTTATTAGTTATTTTATAAAACATGCGCCGACCATACAGTCGACACAGTAAAATATATAAAAACCAATAAGTCGCCCGCTATTTAGGGCTGTCCGACCAAAGAGTTGGGCTGGGTTAGATTGATTATTTTGCAAAAATTTAATAAAAAAGTTTTTTATATTTTTATAATAATTTTTTATAAAATAAAAAACAGCACAATTTTTTGTGCTGTTTTTATTATTTATTAATAATGTCTTCTTGTGTAAATGGCTTTTGTAAAAGTGCAGGATTGGTTAACAATTCGTTCCAAACTTTTAGGCTGCGTACAAAGTAAAAACCATCGCAAGGTCTCTCGTCCATTGTTATGCCAAGATTCATAACTTTACCTATAGCAAGTTTGCCATCTTCTACTACAGGGGCATCTTTTTCTTTGCCCATAGATACAAACAAAGTTGTTGTACCAAAGTTGTATAGATGATGATATATAGAATCGTTTTTGATTGACTTAAGATTGGTTAGATATGCGCTTGTATGAAAAGGACTAGCTGCAATAAGTTTTTTTGGTAGCATGCCACGATTATCCATAAAACGAATAAGGCCCATCGCCCATCTAAATAAGAAGTTTGGAAGTCTTGTAAATGACTTGCCTTCTTTCTCGGTTTTTGTTTCTTCTTTGAATGCTTTTTGAATTTCTGCGTTAAACTTTTCTTTTACTTGATCTATTGTTTCACTGCCATCAAAGCCAACTTTTATAACTGTATCGTTAGCATCATCTTTTAATGATTTTTTTACAGTCATACTAATAAATATGCCTTTGCGTTGAAAGATTTTACCTCTCACTACAAATCTATTTAGATATGGTCTTACTGCAAGCAATCTTACTATACTTGCAACTACAATATCCATATAGCTATAATTTTTGCCAAGAGCTCTTTGCTCTGCAATAAACTTATCCATACCTTCACATCTTAATGGATGTGTTGCAAAGTTCATTGCATCATTTCTTGCTGACATAAAGTGTGGGCCAGCTTTTTCTACAATACCAAGGCCTTTTACTGGAGTGCCATCGCTTCTTCTTCCAAACATATATTTTTATTATCCTTTTTTATTTAACAATTTTTGTCTTTCTTTATTAATCATATCTTCTAGCTTGCAAGCATTTTTATAACACATTGTCAAAGCTAATTCTTCTGTCATGCGATTGTTATGATTGTGCATTAACAATTCGTAATCTAAAGACACTTCTTTGCAGTGAGCTAATTTTTTTGCAAGTACTTTCCAATCGATTGTACCAAACTGGTCAAGAGTATATTGACCATTGCAACCATCATTGTCATGCAGATGTACTGCAACAAGTCTATTACCATACTCTGCAAGATAATCTTTGGCAGGGTCATATGCATGGTTGTTGCCTGCATCATAACACAAACCTAAATATTTGTCAGAGATGTGGTCAAAAATATAATCTATAACTTTGCTATTTTTTAAGTTTTCTACAGCTAGAGGTATTTTTACTTTTTGACAAACAGTCAAAATTCTTTTTATTCTTTCGATACCTACTAAAGATGGTTTGCCTATAAAATGCACAACCAAACTCTTAAAGCCATATTTTTTTGCAAGCTTTAGATCTTTGATAATATTTTTTTCTACCTTATCACCTACTACACCTTCTTCAAAAAAATACTTAAGTTGTGAATCGTCATATGCTGCATGCAAAGAAGATGTTTTTAACTTTAGTTTTTTTGCAAGTTTTAGTTGTGTTGGTAAAGTACCGTTTTGCCAATCCCATTTTGGATCTGCAGATGTGATAATGCTATCAAAACCAGCATCTTTGATTTTTTGCAATCTTTCTTTAGGATTAGTCAAATATCCAAAATAAACCGAAATACTTTTATCCATATTAAATCTCCTAGTTGTAGTTTAACAAATTTTTTTATTTTAGTAAACAATTTTATATTAAGTGTGTTTTTAATAACAAAAAAAAGAACCATATTTTTTTGGTTCTTTTTTAATATTGTTAGATTATTTTTTTGAATAGTTTTTTTCAAACATTTCTACTTGTTTAACAAAATCTTCTTCGTTGTCGTTGTTTGTAATATAATAATCGGCAATACCTATTGGGCCACCTTTTTCGATGTTTTCTATCTCTGCCCAGTCTCTAGAAGTAGAATCTTCTAAACTAAAAGGTCTTATAGGTCTTGTTAACAATCTTTCTCTACGAAGACTAGCGTTAGTCACTATACATAGCACTTCAAAGTTGTCTCCATATTGTTCTTTTAGATATTTGTACTCTGACCAAGAATACATACTTTCTACCAATACATTGCCTTTAGCAAGTAAGGTATCAATTTTTTCTTTGTTTAGTTTTGCATAAATAGCTTTGTCACCACTTGCTCTAAACTCTTCTCTAATTTTCCTTTCGTTAGCTTCGTTAACAGGCATATTTCTGCGAGCCATTTCTTCAAATGTAATTGCGCCAAAATAAACCTTATGCCAACCTGCCTTTACAAAAACTTCGGTTGCGACAGACTTTCCACTGCCACACATACCAACAACTGCTAAAATTTTGTTTTTCATAATCATATTCCTTTTTTATTAATTATTATTATAAAAACATTGCTAGTGCTACTATGCCACCAATTGCTGCAGCGATACCCAACACCATTGCAAAAATTTTCCAACCAGATTTTGGAGTTTTGCCTTTGATTGCTCCGGTTTTGCCATTTACAAAAAAGTTATATTTCTTTTTCTTATAATTAAACTCACAAGACCATATTGGCAATAAAGAATAGTTCCATCTCATATCTGCAAAATCAGTATTGCATATAAAACTATCATATCTATCATAACCTAGTTGTCTTTTGATAGTATTGGCAATTTCGTTTTGAGCTTGGCCCTTTTCTACATCCCAAGATTGATGCAAGCCCTTGTTATAGTTTAGTGTGTTATAACCCAAGACATATTTGCTATCATATTTTACAAATTTTTGACGGGCATAATCTTCAAATTGCTCGATATTGTTTTTTTGTATCATATCGTTGGCAGGTTCTAATCTATTGACATAGTTATTGTTAAAATCACCATTAAATCTATGTCTTGACTCTGTAGTATATGAGTTGCCGTTAGAATCTCTATGTCTATGCACTCTTACACCCACACCATGATAATGGCTATAAGTGTTATAGTCAAACATCCAACAAGGATAATATATACCTTGCATTTTTTGTATTGAAGATTTTTTCTTAAGGTCATTTGGAGCAAATTTTTTCTTTTTAATCCAAGATTTGTATATACCTATAGCTCTTTCTTTAGAAACACCAAAAGGTATTATTGCATCAGGTATAGCAATCATCGCATTGTCAACAGTATTTATTGCTGTTGTGCCACAGAATGGACATTTAGAATCTATAATTTGGTCTGCTTGAATAGGTGCACCACAGTTAAGACATCTAAACTCTGCACCAGATGCAGGTTGAGATGATTTTGGTGCAGATGTTGCTGTTAAAAGTTGTTTTGGTGCGGCAGGCACTTCTTCGATAGGCACTTGGCTTGCACAGTTTTCACACAACAATACACCCTTGTCTGCATCAAAGCGATAGTTGCCACCACAGTTGTCACATTTTGCAATATTGTTCATAATTTTTAAGTCCTTTTATAAAAAAAGTATGTCAAATATTTAGTGACATACTTTTTGCTTTTATCATTTATTATTTAAGTTTAGTGCCACATTCGCCACAGAATTTTGCATTAGCTGCGATTTTTGCACCACAGTTAGGACAAGCATCTTTAGCTGCAAATTTGTTTCCGCATTCGCCACAGAATTTTGCTCTTGCAGAAACTTTTGCACCACAGTTAGGACAGAATTTTTCTGCTTTTGCTTCTGCTGCTGGAGCAGTAGTTGGTTTTAAGCTTTCTTTCATCATTTCGCCGATAGCTGCGCCAGTTCCTAGAGAAACACCAAGGTTGCCAACTGATGATTGGTTGTTAGCAGAGTCTCTCATAGCGTTAGCTGCTTGATACTTAACAAAAGTATCCATGCTGTCGCCCATAACACCCATAGAAGAACGAGTGTCGATAGCTTTTTCTACAGCTTCTGGGAAAGAAATATTTTCTACAACTAGGTTGCTTAATGCTAGGCCTAGGTTTGTAAAATGTTGACCAACTTGGTCTGTTGCAACTTTGTTAAACTCAAGTAGGTTGCAAGCAAGGTCAATTGCTGAAATTTTGCTTTCTGCAATAGTATCAGAAATACCAGCAATGATAATGCTACGCAAATAATCGTTGATATCTTGAGTTGTAAATGAAGAGTTTGTACCAAAAAGTTCTTTTAAGAATACACTTGCATCGTTAACTCTAAATGCGTATTTACCATAAGCACGAATACGAACCATACCAAACTCTTTGTCTCTCATTGTGATAGGATTAGCTGTGCCCCATTTTTGGTTAGTAAATTGTTTTGTATTTACATAATAAATTTCTGCTGTAAATGGTTGTTTGAAACCAAATGGTAAAGCAAGCAATTTTGATAAGATAGGTAGGTTTGCAACTGCCAAAGTGTGTGTACCAGGTTCTTTTACATCTGCAATTTTACCTTTTACTACAAATACTGCAACTTGGCCTTCTCTAACAACTAGTTTAGAACCAAAGTTAATTTCTCTGCCTTCCATTGGTACGCGATATACCATAGTGTCTTTGGTATTATCGACCCATTCGATTACTTTTAATAATAATGCCATTATATTTTCCCCTTATAAAAATTATCTTAAAATGATAGAGTGACTAACAGAAGTAATTTCACTATTGTCAGACAACACAATTTCTTGATTGTGTGTATATTCTCTAACATAACTACCTACTCTTATATTAAACTTATCTGTACTCTCATCAGTTGTAAGAATAATATATTTGCCAGGTTTTAGATCTAAATTTTTGCCTACTTTATAAGTAACGCCTGCTTGTAGCATATAGTCGCCTTTGACAAAGCTAACTTTTGCATCACCTTCTGCATTGACAGTATCTGTCTCGTATGTATAACGAGCATCTTTTGTCTCTACAAGGTTTTCGCTGCTACGCTTTTTTTGTCTTCTTGTTGCTACTACTAGTGTTATAATTAATGCTATTAACAAAACTCCACCAGCTATAGCAAAATACATCCAATCTTTCATAATAAGCCTCCCCTTTTATTAACTATATATTAACACAAATATTTTTAATTTACAACTAATACACAATATTTTTTGACCATGCAAAAGGCATATTTTGGATTTAATCTAGGCTTTCCATTTTTGCCAACAACCCAAGCTTCTCTTGCATCAATAAGTCTTACACCATTATTATGTAAACTGTAATTTACATTTGACAATATATTACCCCTATGATATATTTATTAGGCCGAAACCCCGTAGGGGGAAGCAACGGATAATTATCGCGTTGACAGGAAAGAACGTTTGGCCTTAGTGCGTAGACTTTCCATTAAAAAGTCACTAGTTGATCTAGTGGCTTTTTATTTTAATATCTTTTTCTATGCTTTTAATCAAAAAAAAGACTGCAAAATATGCAGTCATAATTTTTATTGATTTGGCACAGAATCTTTGCTAGAAGTTTTTGTTGGTTGAAAAGAAGTACTTACGCCTCTTGAAGAATAACTTGGGCCATAAACATTTCTTGTCACACCTTGCTCTGAAGTTAGTCTTGGTGATAAATTTTCGCTACGAACTACCTTTAGATATTCGCCACAACCAGATTGTATTTCGTCATAACAATCACAAACTTGATATCTAACCAAAACTGACAAATCACCTTTTGTTTGGATAATTTCTTCGGTATCTCTAACGCCAACCATAACATTGGTTTCTCTATAGCATATATCTTGGTTAAGAGCTATTTGTTGAGCATCATATTTGTCTACTCTAACAGCTAGTGGTTTTGGACGACCCTCGCCATCAGTACCATAAAAACTTTTGTACTCTTCGTGGTCAGAACAAATAAAAATATCATATAGATCTGGCACAACTCTGTCTTCTTCATCAAAAACTGGTTTGATATCAACAACTTTACAGTTAAATGCTGTTTTTACAATTTCCATACATCTCTCCTTAAATATACTTTATTATAACATTAAACTTTGGGCTTTGCAAGATGCTATTTTTTACAATAAAGGCTCTAAAAGTTTTAGTATGTTTGCTATAAATTTTTCGCCAAGAGAGCGTTTTTTTAGATCGGCAAGTGTCATAAGATGACTTTGTCTTATTAACTCTTCAATATCTTTTGACATGTCTTGTATACAATCTGTATTGTATAGCACAACTAAATTTTCAAAATGCAGATACAAACTTCTAAAGTCAAAGTTGATCGTACCTATACTTGCTGTGCACCCGTCTACTACAACCATTTTCGCATGGACAAAACCAGGCGTATATTCGTAAATTTGTACATTGAGTTTGATTAACTCTTCGTAATAAGATCGTGCTAGGTAAAACACCCATTTTTTGTCTGGTATGCCCGGTAAAACTATTTTTATTTTTACGCCCTTATGTGCACAAATTTTTAGAGCATCTATAATGCGTTGGTCTACAACAAAATACGGAGACACAATAGTTAATTCTTTTTTTGAGCTATTTATCATGTTGAGATAATTGTTGCGAGCAATTGCCTCGTTATCTAATGGACCACAACAAAAGAACTGCACTAGCTGATTGTTTTTGATAGTATTATTTGGCTTTTTATAATTAGACAAGTCAATATCTTGCTTGGTAGCTATACGCCAATTGTAAAAAAACATAACTATTATATTCCACACGCAGTCGCCAGCTATTCGTATACCAGAATCTTTCCACTTGCCATATAACTCTACATAATTAGCATATTCATCGGCAAGATTGATGCCACCTGTATAAGCAACCTTACCATCTATAACAACTATTTTTCTGTGATCACGATAGTTAATAAAAGGATTGACGGTAGGTATAATTTTATTAAAAACTGCTGTTTGGATATTGTCTTTTTGCAGTTGTTTTAGATACTTTTTAGGAAAGCGATCTAGACAACCAAAGTCGTCATACAAAAGTTTTATTTCTACACCTTGTTGTGATTTTTCTTTTAACACAGCTATTATACTATCCCACACTTTACCTGGTTTGATAATAAAATATTCGATTAGTATAAACTTTTTTGCTTGCTTTAGATCTTTAAGTAAACTTTCAAAATACACTTCACCATTTTTTAGATAGTCTAATTGGTTGTTTTGGGTGACTGACATACCTGTTGTGTTGCTAATATAATTGGCAATACCAACATGGTCTAGGCTAGAGTTTTTTAGCAAAGCAAGTGGCTCTTTTTTTTGGCAAATTGCTGACAAACTATCAGAAGATATTTTATTCCATTTGTTTAGCTGTTTGTTAGTCACTTTTTTGCTTTTTAGATATACATACAATATCACGCCAAAAAATGGCACAACAAGCATAATAAGTATCCAATAAACTTTGTAGTAAGGGTCATCTTTGCTGCGAGCTAAAAATATAATCGCTACAATAGTTGCAACCAAACTAACTGCAGCGTAATAGTAATAACCAAGAAGTAAAGTTGTAATAAAAAACAACGCCACATTAATCAAAAACGATATTATTAATACAAATCTTGTAGATGTAAAAAACTTAAATAATTGTTTCATATTATACCTTTTATTATAAACAAAAAGCCCCTATGCTAAACAAAGGGCTTTTTTGTATTTTAATATTCGACAACCTCTGCACTTTTGCTACTAAACTGACTGTTATATAGATCAGCATAAAAGCCCTGTTGTTTTAGAAGTTGTTTATGAGTACCTTTTTCGATAATGTTGCCATCTTTCATAACAAGTATTAGGTCGGCATTTTTTATAGTTGATAATCTATGAGCTATAACAAAACTTGTGCGACCTTCGGCAAGTTTATCCATTGCTTTTTGTATCATTTCTTCGGTACGAGTGTCTACGGAGCTTGTTGCTTCGTCCAAAATAAGCATAGGACTATTATTAACCATAACACGAGCTATGGTAAGAAGTTGTTTTTGGCCTTGACTTATATTTGCTTTTTCGTCAATAACCATATCATAACCACCAGGCAATGATCTGATAAAGTGATCGATATGTGCAAAGCAACAAGCGTTTTCTACCTGCTCGTTAGTAAGGCCTGTTGTGCCATAACTGATGTTTTCTCTAATGGTACCTTCAAACAACCAAGTGTCTTGCAATACCATACCAAACAAGCTGCGAACTTCTTCTCTAGACATATCTTTTGTAGAAACGCCATCAATAAAAATCTCGCCGCTGTTAATCTCATAAAATCTCATAAGCAAATTAACAATTGTTGTTTTGCCAGCACCGGTAGGACCAACGATAGCAACTTTTTGACCAGCTTTGATTTTTGCACTAAAGTCATGAATTATTGTTTTGTCTTCGTTATAACCAAAACTTACATTCTTAAACTCTACATCACCTTTTACAGTTTTTAACTTTTTAGGTTTGTTTTCTGGTTGTTGTTCTGGCTCATCTAAAAACTCAAAAATTCTTTCACTTGCAGCAGCTGTAGATTGCAAAGTGCTCGAAATGTTAGCAACATTGCTTATTTGGTTATTAAACACACGCATGTATGTTATAAATGTCACTATTGTCACAGCAAAAACAGGATTGTTGTTTTTGACAGCTATATATGCGCCAACTACACATACTGCTACATATGTTAGGTTTCCTATAAAATTCATAAGAGGATGCATAATGTTGCTCAAGAAAGAAGCTTTGTATCCTGATTGAAATAATTTTTTGTTAGTTTTGTCAAAGTTGCGTTGAGCTTTGTCTTGTCCGTCAAATACTTGTACAACATTGTGTGCAGAGTATATTTCTTCGATTTGACCATTAATATCACCAAGCTCTCTTTGTTGTCTTACAAAGTACTTTTGAGAAAGTTTGACAACTAGCATGATAAGGCCAAATGATATCGGCATCATTGCAAGCATAACTAAAGTTAACAAAGGGCTATTAACCAACATCATAACTATTGCACCAATCATCATTGTTGCACTAGATATAATAGAGCTAACACTATTAGACAAGCTTTGACCCAATGTGTCAACATCGTTGGTTATACGGCTCAATGTGTCACCAAAGCTATTATTGTCAAAATATTTTAATGGTAGTTTATTAATTTTTTGACTTAAAGAACTACGATATTTTTGAGTGACTCTTGCAGTAATTTTTGACATTATAAAACCTTGTACAAAGTTTAACACAGCACTTGCTACATACATACATATCAAAACGATTGCAAAATATGTTATTTTGCCCATATCGATTGCTATGTTTTTGTTTACTGCTATAACTATAACTTCGCCTAGTTCTTTGATAACATTAGGTGCAACAATATTAAATGTTGTGCTTGCCACTGCAAAGGCAAGTACTATAATAATACCTATATAATAACCTTTTAGAGACCCGATTAAAGACTTCATACTTTTTTTGAAGTTCTTTGCTCTATCGGTGGTTAGGTTCATACCTCTACCCATAGGTCTTGCTGGAGGAGTTCTTTTTTCGTCTGCCATTATTGCAATTCCTCCTTTGATAATTGTGACAAGGCAATTTCTTTATATACCTTGCAATTTTTCATTAATTCTGCATGAGTACCAACACCAACGATGCGGCCATAGTCTAATACAACTATTTTGTCTGCATCAAGTATAGTACCAACTCTTTGAGCAACAATAACTTTTGTTGCTGATTTTGTATATGTTGATAAAGCTTTTCTCAAAGCTTTGTCTGTCTTATAGTCAAGCGCAGAAAAACTATCGTCAAACACATATATTTCTGGATCTTTCGCAATAGCTCTTGCTATACACAATCTTTGTCTTTGACCACCAGAAACATTAGTTCCACCTTGTGCTATTTCGTACTTTAAGCCGCCGTCCAATTTTTCTACAAAACTAGCTTGAGCAACTTTTAGACATTCTTCAACTTTTTTGGTCGAAATATTTTCTGCACCGTATTTAATATTTTCTTCTACAGTACCACTAAACAAAATACCTTTTTGTGGGACAAAGCCAAGTTTTTTATTTAATGCTTTTGCAGTGTACTCTTTGATGTTAACATCGTCTACCAAAATTTCGCCAAAGGTAGCGTCAAAAAATCTAGGTATTAAGTTTACTAATGTTGATTTGCCACTACCGGTCGAACCGATAAAAGCAATTGTTTCGCCTTTGTTTACAGTAAAGTTAATGTTTTCTAAAACATTCATTTCTGCGTCTGGGTATCTAAAAGAAACATTTCTAAATTCTAGCTTGCCTTTTACTTTAGTTTTGCCTTCAAAAGTTCCTTCTTTAATTTTATTTTCTTGTTTTAGTACTTCTCTAATTCTGCGCATACTTACAAGGCCTCTTGGCAACAACATAATAACTGCTGACAAGAACATAAAACTCATAAGAATATGCATGCCATATTGTTGAAAAGCTACAAGATCACTATATAGTAAAGATCCACCATTAATTAGTGATGCACCAAGCCAATAGATAGCAAGAGCAAGGCCGTTAGAAATAAGATTCATACCAGGGCCCATCAAGCTCAATACTCTACCAATAAAGATGTGTATTTTTGAAAGTTCTGCATTTTCTTTATCAAATTTTTCTTCTTGTAGTTTTTCGGTGTTATACGCTCTAACAACTCTAAGACCAGTAAGATTTTCTCTAGCGACTAGGTTGATACGATCTGTTCTTTTTTGAATTTTGTTAAATGCAGGTACAACCACAAAAAACACAAGACCGAACATAGCAAACATAGTAATAACAGCAATGGCAGTTGCCCAAGTAAGCTCGACACTACTATTAACAATTTTTACTATAGAAAAAATTGCCATAGTTGGCGCCATTATTGCCATACGCAAACACATCTGCAAAGACATTTGTACTTGTTGCACATCGTTGGTGCTACGAGTTATTAGACTAGCAACAGAAAATTTATTAACTTCTTCTTGCGAAAAATGGTTTACTTTATAAAAGATATTACCTCTCAAGCGTTGGGCTATCTTCGAAGACAACACAACTGCAAGTGCGTTAGAACTAATACCTGCTGCCATAACTATGCCAGCTATAAGCAACATACTTTTGCCTGTTTGCCAGATAGAGGCAACTGTATGTGACATTTGTACTTTGCCAATAAGTTCTGCCATATGATCGATAAGTTCCATTTCAAAATATACATGGCAAATAATCAACGCCACTATGCCCAAAATAATCGGCGCAAAATACCAGCTAAATATTTTTTTCATCATTATCTCCTTCATTAAATTTGTCTATATTAATTGATATCTTTTGAAGAGCTTTCAAAAAGATATCTTTTTCTTCTGGAGCAAAGTTTTCAAACATGATAGAGTCCATAAGATAATGCAATTCTTTATCTACCTTGCTACTTACTTTTTTGCCTTCTTCGGTTATTTGATAAAGTTTTTTGCGATTGTCTTTTGCATCGCCAATTTGCTTTACATAACCTTTTTCTAACAGCCCAAGCAAAATGCGAGATGTTTGAGCTTTGTCACAACCAAGCCAAGTACTAATATCTTTTTGTGAAGGTTGCTTTGGCTCTAGCAAAAATTTTAAGTATATTGCTTGAGCGCTAGTGACATTAAGTTCTTTTGCTTTGCTATTAATATATGAAGAACAAATATGTTTTATCTTACCCACATTGAGGCTAAATTCGTAATCTTTCATTTTTGCTCCTTATGATACTTGGTTATCTTACATTATAATAGTTGACAAAGTCAA
>JAZRSV010000027.1:0-91305 GCA_045651685.1 Clostridia bacterium
CGTAGCCATGTCGTTCTGTGAGCCAAGGAGTTGCCTTAATTAATTGTCTTCCTAAGACCGCTTGGCCTCCGACTTGGGGTGAAATTTTTAATGAAAAATATTTGACTAGCGCACCAATGTTTGTTTATACTGTTGTCGTGAGTAATATATCAAAAGGTCTTTGATATATACTTTTTTATTCTAAATTTTTTATAGGAGTGTAAAACGATGAAAAACTTTTTTAGAAGTTTGTGTTTTGTTTTAATGCTAGTGCTAGGCTTTGGTCTAGTATCTTTTGCTGCGCCAAAAACAACACAAGCTCACGCCGACACAGAGGCTACAGAAAGTGCATGTGCTGATGTGTGGATTAACGAAATGAGTGGCCTTGTCAATGCAGGTGCGGCTCACAACAACACAACTGGCAATATATCTTTAACTGCCGGTACTCGCTTTGCGTATGGTCCAAAGTACAAAAATGTAATAGTAAGAAGCAATATTACATTTACAAGTGACGAAGGTAATTTGCCTATCAAATTGAGAGCTCAAGGTACACCAGAAACATTTGCCAATGCCAACTCTTGGGATGCAAACGATGGTTATATGTTTATGTGGTATAGCCATGGTCAATTTGAAATTTACAAAAATGGTGCAAAGATTTTAGACCCTACATGGACATATGATCCAAAAGTAGGCGATACTTACGAAGTTGCACTAAAAACTGTTGACCTATCTGATGGTTCTGTAAAATTTGAGGTATTTATCAATGGTACTAGCATTTATAACTATGTAGATACCGAAAATCCTATCACTGGTGCTGGTTACTACTCTGTACAATGGGGTGGTTTGGCTGCTGACTTCAGTGGTGAAGGTTTTAGTACTCCTATTTTTAATTTAAGTGATGTTGCTTCTCCTGTGACAAGCAACAACTTTCCTGGCGCAACCGTAGACGCTAATGGCGTTGTTACAACTAATTATTCTGACCTAGCTTTAGGCCATAGTGGTGTAGGCTATACATTCTACAACGATGGTTCTGGTTATGGTTATAAAGTAGCAGTTACTCCTACAGGAGCTGCTGGTAGACTTATATTCTCTATAGGTTCTTACAAAAATACAGTTCACGAGATGAACCGTCCTCAAAATGTTAGCACAACAGACGATGGTTGCTGGGACGATGCTGGTTATGTATTGTACTGGTCATCTAATGGTCAAAGACACCTTGCTCGTGGCAATGACAATACAAACTTGTTAGAATATGCTTGGAATGCAGTTGCATATCAACCAGACACAACTTATAATGTAGAATTTTCTATGCAACCTTATGCTGATGGTAGCGTAAGAGTGACATTTAGAATTAATGGCGCACTTGTAGTTAACTACCTAGATGTACCTTCAACAGGTTATACTCCTGTAAAATTAGTACAAGATGCATCTGGTACAGGTCATGTTACCAACTGTCTATTAATGACAGCTGGTGTTAATGCTACATTTGCACCAATTGATCCTATTTCTGTAGAAGAAAAAACTGTTATCACAAATGATTTGGGTGCTGGTGTATCTCCAACATCTACATTTGACCGTAACGGTGCAGTTAGCAATATGACTGGCGCACTTTCTGTTGGTTGGAATGCTAACATAACTAACACTGTTATCAAGTTTACAGCTAATTTCAAAACAGCTCCAGTACATGCTCCACTTCACTTTATGATTGGTTATAAAGGTAACAACCTAGATCAATATGCTGGTGGCGACTGGACACGAAAAGGTTATGCTCTTACAATTTACCCTAACGGCATGACTGGTATGCGTGACAATGGTGAGCTTATTGTTCCAGATGGTTGGACAACATGGGCTTTTGCTGGTACAGGCATTGCTGTTGATCAACCTATCGAATACGAAATTGGTATCTCTACTGATGGCGAAAGCTACACTAGAGTTTGGTTAAAAGCTAACCAATTGTATATGTTTAACTATGTAGACACTACTAATCCAGTATTAGATGGTGGCTGGTTTGCAATTAACAACCAAAACGGTGCTACAGCAAGCTTAACACCTTATGGTATTGATGTTCCTACAATTGATACAGATATCGCTGCTGGCACTCAAGTAAATGTTGGTGACGAAGTGACACTATCTTATGCTTTGACAAACCCAACAGGTTCTGACACAGTAGAATATTATGTTGATACTACAAAATCTACAGCAAATGCTACTATAGAAGGCGACAAAGTTGTTGCTACTACTGGTGGTAATGTTGTTGTTTATGCAAAAGTAAACGGTATATATAGTGAAGATTTGGTTTATTCTGTAGTTGTTCCAGAATATGCAGAAGTATTTAATCTTCCTACAGCTCCACTTATCGTTGGTGGACAAAATGCTACAGTAGATGCAAGACTTTCTACTGGAGTTGCAATTACTACAAAAGTTTTCGAAATCGAAAATATCTCTGGTAGAGCAACAATTGATGCTGCTACTGGCGAAATCGTTGCAGTTGCTGCAGGTACTGTAAAAGTATACGCTACTGTAAACGGTATAAAATCACAAGGTTATATCTTAACTATACTTCCTAAACTAGAAGTAAACCACACTACAGCTCTTGCAGTTGGTTCTGTTATTCCATCTTTAGGTTATACTGCTAACTGTGATCTTCCAGAAGAAACAATCACAGCTACATATGAGATTGTAGAAGGTGCTTCTTTAGTTGACTTTGACCCAGCTACTGGTAGAGTAGTGGCAAAAGGTGTTGGTATTATTGGTGTTAGAGTGACTCTTACTGGCGAAACTTTCCAAGCTGTTAGTGAGATTGCTCGTATCGCTATCGAAGAACCAATCGTTATCAACCACCACACAGCTATAAAAGATATTCATATCGGTCAAACAATTACTCTAGAGCCTCGCATTTCTCAAGCAGGCATTGAAACTACTAGCGTAAGCCTTGTATTTGAAGAAGGTGCAGATTGTGTGACAGTTGCAGCTGACGGTGTGACTATCACTGGTAAAAAAGCTGGTACTGTAAGATTTAAAGCTAAAGTTAATGGCATCACAAGCAACCAAGCAAGCGAATTTGTAGTATATCCTTTGGTTCCAACAATTATTTTGGGCAATGTACCAGTTGGCATCACTCAAACTATTAGTGTTATGTTTAACTCAAAATACTATACTCCTACAAATATTGTTTATAGTATTTTAGAAGGTGCTGACAAGGCTACAATCGAAGGTGACAAAATTACTGCTACCGAAATTGGTAAAGTAAAAATTAAAGCTGTTATCGATGATACATACGAAGCTACACTAACAATTAATATTACTGGTAGAGTAGTATTAAGAGGTGTTAACGAAGGTCAAGATGTATTGGTTGGTTCAAAAATTCAACTAGATTATCACTTCTATCAAGACGCTGATAATGAAGAAGAAATAACTTCTGTAAAATATGTTCTTGTATCAGGTAGCAACATTGCAACTTTGACCGAAGATGGTTTGCTATATGTACACAAGATTGGTCAAGTAAAAGTAAAAGTTGTTGTTAATGGCATTGATTCTCAAGTTATTGCTGTTACAGTATACAAAAATACAAGCAAGCTAGTTGGCTGGATTGTATTTGGCAGCATTCTTGTTGTATGTGTTCTTTGTGGCGCTGCAGCAGGCACTGTATTTGTTGTTAAAAAAGTTAAAACTTCAAAAGCAACTGCAACTGAAGCTCCAAAAGCAGAAAAAGAAACTGAAGCTCCAAAGGCGGAAAAAGCTGCAGAAGAAAAAGTAGAAAAAACTGCAAAAACAGCAAAGACAGAAAAAGCTACAAAAGAAACAACTGCTACAAAAACTACAAAGAAAGCAGAAGAAAAAGTAGAAGCTAAAGAGCCAAAAGCAAAAAAGGCAACTACTACAAAAACTACAAACTCTACAAAAAAACCTGCTCAAAAGGCAGAACAACCAAAAGTAGAGAAAAAGCAAACAAAAAATACAACCAACAAAACAAAAGATCAAAAAAAGGAAGCTAAAAAATAATGAAATTTTCTAAAATTGCAGTTTCTATTTTGGCTACTGTAGTTGGTATTTGTGGGGTGGGTTCTATACCCACCTCTGCTAATATAGAGACTAAAAAAGACAATGCTGTTTATCTAACAAGCAATCAAACACAACCTCATATTAGATATGACTTTTTGCCTCAAGATGAGATGCCTATTTTGGGTTATGTTGGCGTTCTTGGTGCTAATACTGGTTCTGCTGGTGTTAATGCTCAAAACCCATCTTTCTTGACAAAGGCAAACATGCAAAGATACAAAGACGCTGGCTTTAATATTTTGTCAGGTCTATACGAAAAAGAACCTTTCCACACTCCAGAAATTCGCAAAGCTATGGAGTTGTGCGACGAATTGGGTTTAGCTTACTTTATTTGCGACAACGCATTTAGATGCGATAGCGATTATGGTGCAGCTGCTGTTATGACTCCAGATTATGCTTTGGATGTTATGAAAGACAAATGGTACCTTAATGAGCCAAGCTTTGGTGGTATCGCTGTAAAAGACGAACCTCAATATCAAGATTTTGATTCTATGGCTAGTGTTAGTAAAGCTCTAAAAGAACTAACAGATGGCAAAGTTGTTTATACCAACTTGTTCCCTCAATATGCTAGCTCTACTCAAATCGGTTTTTCTGGTGCTACTTCTTCTACTTGGGAGCAATACGAACAATATGCTAGATGGTATATCGAAAAAGTACAACCAGATATTATGGCATTTGACTATTATGTATTTATGAGTAAAAATGCTACTCTTAACAATACTTCTGGTTCTGGCAATATTATTGACCAAGCAAAACACGAAGTTAATGTTGATGGTTACCTAAAGAGTTTATCTCTATTCCGCAACCTTTCTCTAGAAAACAACATACCTTATTGGGTGACTGTTGCTTCTTACAATCACCGTGATAACAACCACTTTACTCAAAAGCAAACAGAGTGGACTGTTAACACAAGTCTTGCATATGGTGCAAAGGGTATACAATATTATACTTATTGGGATAGCACTATTGTAGGCACTACAATGGATGATTGGGATTCTAAACAACCAGAAAGAGGCCTTGTCACTCTTAATGGTACAGCTCACGATGCTTATTATCGTATACAAAAAGTTAACCAAAATATCAAAACTGTTGATGATGTTTTGATGAAGTGTACTCACAAAGGTGTTATTCAATATGGCACTCAAGCATTAACTATGGTACCAGAAGATACCTTGTATAGCTTTGGTTTGTTAAACAACATCACTGGTGGAGATGCTTTTGTAGGATGCTTTGAATATATTGATGCACTTGGCCAAGTAAAACAAGTTTATTACATCGTAAACAACTCTATCAATGCAGGCGTTCAAACTCTAAAAGCTGACTTTGTAGACAATGTAAATATCAGACTTACTAATTTGAATGGTTCTGTAGAGTATAATAATGTTTATAGCGCAGGCTTTAACTTAAGTGGCGGCGAAGCTATTTTGTTGGAGGTGCTATAATGAAAAAGACATGTTTAGCAGTTGTATTTTGTCTTGTATTATCATTGTTTAATACTTTCTTTTTGACAAACTTTGTTTCTTCTGCTAGTGCAGAGCAAGACTATACTACAAAAACTATCAGCGAAATTGGCAATCCACTTATGGCTGGTACTGGTAGTTATTATGATGATGGTACTCTTTATTATGCTCATACCGGTTGTACTATAGGTTATAACTATGAGCATGGTAGCACAGCGTTTGAGTTTGATTTGTTATTTGACAATATGGCTTTTCCTGGTTGGTTTAGCTTAACTCTAAAGGCTGATGGCTTTGACCGTACACAATCACCAAACCTTACTCAAAAAGGTTATTCATTTGCTATTTTCCCAAGTGGTGCTGTAGAAGTTTGGAAAGATGGCCTTTCTGGCGTCACTGGCAACATGGGTGCAATATCTACTGGTATTAAGTACCGTGTAGTTATCGGTGCAATTAACCGTGATGAAGGTGTACACCTAATGCTAAAAGTTAATGGTGTAGATATTATTTCTTATACTGATACTAACAACCCTTATACTGAAGGTAATTGGTTTAATATTTGTGGTGATGGTGGTACAGTAATTGCAAAATTGATAACAACAAAACAAGAAGTTTATCCAAATTATTATACCTATACACTATCTAATATTGGTTCATATCCAACTATTGCTAATATAGAATCTGCATATGTAGATAGATATAACAATATGGAGTTATATGGCAGTGCATCTACTGTTGGTTATATGCAATATCTAAAGAACTTCTCTTTAGAAATGAATGTTAACTTTGACACTTTCCCACATGGTACTAGCTTAAACATTGCTATGCGTAGTAGTGGTTTGGACAGAGCAAACTCACCAAACCTAGCAATAAAGGGTTATGTTATAAGAATTGCTTATTATAACTGGGGTGGTTCTATTGCTGTTACAAAAAATGGTGCAGACTTAGGTTCTGTTGGCTATACTTTTAGCGAAGATACAGACTATGTTCTTGAAATTGGCACAGTAGACCTAGATAGCAGCCGTACAAATGTGTTTGTTAGTGTTAATAACCAAACAGTTTTGTCAGTTGTAGATGACAATGCTCCTTTGCAAAACTATGGATGGATCACATTTAACAATGATGGTCAAGTTTATTGCAAGATGACATCTACTAACAATAAGCTAACTCCTCTTGTTACAAAAGTACAAGAAACAGAAACAAGCTATGTTGTAGAAACTTACTTTAACAATACTATTTCTTATACTACTATGTATCATGACAATTTTAGCGAAGCATTGCAAAAAGCAATCTCAATAAATAGCAATAGTGTATATGATATAAACAAAGCTTATTATGCAATCAAAGGCGAATCAAGAACAAATGCTGTCACATTAAAATATGTTGACAACAAGCTTGTTATCACAATCGAAAAAGATTGGTATCTAAAATCAAATGATACAAATACTACATTCGAATTTGAACAACTATCACTAGCAAAAACAACTAACAGTGGTGGTATGGTTTGTCCAAGTGGCTTTGTTCTAAAACAAACATATTATTACAATGTATAATAAAAAAAAAGACCTTAATTATTAAGGTCTTTTTTGTTTGCTTATTTTATCTTTGACAAAACTTCTAATCGCATAGCCATAGATTGTTTTGAAATAGGCGATTTTGCCACAACATCATAGCCGTGCATTGTATGTTGTGTTTGATATAAGGTTGTTTTGATACCACTATCTTTTAGACGGTTTGCAAACATCTCTGCTTCGCCTCGCAAGCAGTCGTATTGTGTAGTTTCGATATAACTTGGTGGCATAAAAGATAAGTCCTTTTTGTCATATGCTAGGGTCGGATTTTTACCTTTTAACAAATACTGCCACATTTTGCGACTTTTATTTGCGTTCCAAACGGGAGTTTTTGTAAATTGAGTATTTGTCTTGCTTGACATAGACTTGTCCAGTACAGGGTAAATTAAAAGCGCAAAACAAGGTTTTGGCAAGTTTCTTTCACTAGCAAGCTTGCAAACCTCTGCTGCGATGCAGCCACCAGCAGAGTCGCCGGCGACTATTATTTTATTTGGGTCGATGTTTAGCTGTTTTGCATTGTCAACAATCCACTTGTATGTATCGTAGCAATCTTCAAAAGGTATTGGATAAGCATGCTTTGGTGCCAGTCTATAGTTGACATATATACATGTGCATTTTAGATGCTTTGCATAGTTTTTGCATGCATTGTATTGGTATGGTACACTTTCGTAGCAAAAGCCACCACCATGGATATATAACATACATTTTTTGCTAGCATTGCTTGGGGTAAATCGATACAGTTTGATTGTGCTGTTGTCGCTTGTTTTAATTTTTATTTTTGATATAGCAAGCTCTGGTGTAGATTTTAGCTTTTTTGGTAGTAGCTTTAGTATAAAATTGGCAAAACCAAAAAACGCCTTATTAAAAGGTGGGTTAAAATGTTTTAATAATCCAAAAGATTTGTCTATATTATATTTTTTCATGTTTTTGTTTCCTTGTTTTATTATAACATATCAATTTGTTTGTGTATATATTAATTTGTTTGATAAAAGCTGGTTTTTTATGTTAGACTATAGTTGGAGTTAATTTTATGCAAAAGACTATTTATAACAAAGATAAGTTGCAAGACAAAGACATTGACGAGATTGTCACTAGGGTAAAAGTTTTTATCGAAAACAACGGCAATATACTTTTGGCAAGTTCGGGTGGTGGTTGTCAGTTGCCTGGTGGCCATGTAGAGTACAAAGAAGATTTAAAAGCCGCTGTTATTAGAGAGATACAAGAAGAAACAGGTATCGTGCTAGATGAGAAAGAGATACCACAGCCGTTTTATGAGATAAGACATTATACAAAAAATCATAAAGAAACAGGCCTTAATCGTATGTCTGTTATAATTTATTATTATGTAAAAACAGACAAAATACCCAACATGTGTGCTATCAATCTAACAGAGCAAGAAAAGCAAAACAACTTTGAGATAAATTTTGTAAAATGGACAGACCTTGCTGATGTTGTAAAAAAGGTTCAGCAAACCAACCCGGTAGTGCATTATCAAATAATAGCTCAAGAGATACTAACAGCTTTTGACTATCTTAATGAGTATCTAAAAAAATAAAACACACTATAATTAGTGTGTTTTTTTATTAATATTTGGTTGAGATATACAACTCTTGGTCGTATAGGTCTTGCGCAGCTACTTTGATTAGTTTTTGATAGTCGTTGTCGCTATCTACTATGCCAGAACTTTGGTATAGTTCGGTATCTTTGTTTGGTAAAAAGTTTTTTAGGCAATTAGGTAGTTGCAAGTCTACAAAGTCTTTGTCCATAAAGTATAGGTATACCGGATAGCCATTGGCAAGTGCTGCAGATATGTTTTCTGGGTAGGTAGTGTAGATGTATGTGTTGTTGTTATACTCTAACTTGCCTAAAGTTATTTCTCTATATTTAACATACACCATATGGTTTACCATCCTCTTGTGTAGTTTGTGTTATTAAAACATCTGTTTCGACTTTTTCTTGAGTTTGTGGTTGTTTTGGCAAAAACTCTAATGTAGACAACTTGTCTCTGTCGATAGGTATGCGATATTGCTCGGCAATGTGTTCAAAAGTGCTGATATATCCTTGTAGGTTAGGTTGCAATGGCAAGTTTTCCATCTCTTGTCTAAACAAGTTGTACAAAACATCGCTTTCGCCTTGTATATCTGCAACACATGATGTATAAGCAGTGTGGCAAAAATAATCTGCCATAACACTTTGCAATACCTTTGACTTGTATTCGCTAGTTGCTCTAATTGTTTCTTTCATAAAGTCTGGCCATTTTAGACTATATGTTGAGCTTACTTCATAAAAAGCTCTCTCGATATCAAACTCTTGCTCTATTTGATATATAGCTTGGTATATTTCTGGGTAGGTTAGAGCATATGCTGCAAGGTCGTATTCGTAGTCTAGTTTTTTACCATTTAGCATTTTTGAGTGGCCATTAAGGTCGCCAGCCTCTAGCTTAAATGCATTGTGATAACAAAATGGGTTTTCTTCTAAATTAATATCACCAACTTTGTCGGCAGATATTTCATCTTCGCCAGTTAGTTTGCTATATATGTCTTGGTATCTGCAGTACATGCTGCCATCTGGCTTAAAGACATGATATGGCATGCTTAACTCCCATGCGCTACCATTGTCTATAAGTGCCCCGACAGATAATGTCCAAGCACCTGTGTTTTCGTCTTTTTCTTGTACAAAAAATATGTTGTTGCTATGGTTGTCAGTATTGGCAACTTTCCAGCAAAAATAACTATTAATAATCAGATCTTGTGCAATGTTGCGATCGATTCGGGTGCCGGTTGATCGCGATACATGTTTTAGTGCTGCTATGTAGTTTGGCAATGTATTGGCAGGAGAAGCCGCTGCATTGCGATTGTCGGTTAAATAGTTAAGTAGGTCTATACCTTTGATAACTCTTTGACCCGGTCTTGCAATGTTGCGAGACATACAGCCTCTTTGCAATTCTTCTGTTTCGCTCAAATATGTAGCAAGTTTATACTCGGCACAATCTATTAGTGGTACTACTACTTGGTTGCCGCTGTTGTCAGTTTTGATACGGGTACCCATATTTTTTGCTAGGGTATAGCACAAAACTTCTGCCAAATCATCAAAACTGCCTACACTTTCTTCATAGATAAAGTGGTGTTGGCTGTGTACTGATGATGACAAATAGTAGTTGCCATCTTGTTGCTTTCTCTTAAAAAACCATTCGTCTGATATCTGATAAGATGTAGAGTGTCCATCAACAACCGGCAATTTTTTTGGATAGGTCTTGCCAGCATAGCGCGAATCTTCTCTTATTCTACCATAATCAAGGTCTTCTCTTCTGTATTTGCATATCTCCATAAAGCACCTCTATTACTAATTAGTATTATAACATATACGAATAATTTTTTGAATACTTTTTGCAAAAAAACTTTGTTTGGTGATATTTTTGCAAAAACAAAAATAAATTGTTATAAAATATTCAAAAACACTTGCTTTTACAAAAAAAATGTGATAATGTAATAGAGTATTGAAATTTGCCGAAGTGGTGGAATGGCAGACGCGACGGACTCAAAATCCGTTGGTAGCAATACCGTGTGGGTTCAAGTCCCACCTTCGGCACCAATATAAAAACGACAAACCAAACAATTTGGTTTGTTTTTTTTGCTAAAAATTATGCAAAAACAAAAAGTTATGCTATAATAAAAGTATAGGAGATAAATGTATGAATAAATATTCTAATATATTAAGCAAGTCTTTTAGATTTGTTTGGGGTATGTTTTGCATAATATTTGGTGTGGCTTTTATAGGTCTTGGTTTTTGGGGATCTTATGCTGTATCACCAGAATTTAGCATGATACTAATTATAGCATTTTTGGGTGGTGGTTTTATCATAAACTATGGCGTTGGCTATGCTTTTCTTGGAGATGAGTACAGACTTTCTTCATATGTGCATGATGGCGAATCTACCTTCGAAGTTGTCGAAACTCCAAAACTATTGGGTAGAAGAATGTGGGTTACATTTTTAGGCTCTATAGCTTATGCAGGTCTTGCAATATTTTATCTTGTAAGAACTTTGCAACTTGCAAAAATCGAAGGCGCAAATGCTGTGCTTATTGGTTGCATAATTGTTTCTGTCATTATGGCGGTTATATTCTTTTTGTTTGCAGGTAAGACAAAGATAGAGTATAACCAAATTAGCGGTGTAAAAAATGCTGATAAAAACAAAGATTTTATAAAAAAGGACTAATAGTAGAAAAATAAAAAACTGTCTTAACTTTAAGACAGTTTTTTTTGTTATTTAACTGGTACTTCTACTGTGCCAGACACTTTGTTAAAAACAGGTGGGGTTGGTGAAGTAGATTGAGATAATGGTCCAGGTCTCTTAAATGTAAAATAACCAGCGCCATCAGCAGAAAGTAAATTTTCACAACCTAGATATACATTGCCAGTGCCGTTGTCTTGTTTTTTGGTGTGATAAATTGTCACATAAACATCGTGGAAAACATAACTTGCATCTTTGCTAGATGTTTCTACAACATACTCGTGGTTAACATTGTTGGTTTGATTATATTGAGTTTTTGTAACATTAAATGAAACATTCAAATATTGAGTTATATTATCAACGGTAAGTGTTATAGTTGTAGTTTGCACAGGCTCTGGGTTGCTGTCAGGATTATTGCCTGGAGATTCTATACCTGGGGTTGTGCCTCCACCTGGTAAGTTTGGTTTGTGTGGGTCGCAACCTACCATTGCAAAGCTAAAAACTAACAATACAAAACATGCAAGTAGAGTTGTAATTTTTTGTAATTTTTTCATATCTATGTCCCTTTTTCTAGAGATTATTGTATAGCAAAATTTTTATTTTATCAACAATTTTTAGTAAGGTTTTTTGTATATGCGCTTGTTTGATCAATATATTTGTGCCAATGGACTATTTTAGTATCATTTTTAGCACTTTTAGTTGAGTTTTTGTAGGTAAAACATTAAGAAGTTTTAATTTTTTGCTTACATTTTTGCTATAGATATGTTTTGGGTGTTTTTTGTTAAGTATTTTTAATACAAGTGCGCCGATTTTTTCTGCTTTTATAGTACCGCCTTGCTCTTTATCTACTATGTGCTTAAATTTTGATATGGTGTTTTTGTAAAGGGTAGTGTTGTTATTAAGAGCTTCCATCTCTTTGGTAGAGTCTGCTATAATAGGGGTCTCTACTGCGCCTGGTCTTAATGTTATAACTGGTATATCAAGTAGTCCAAGCTCCATAGTAAGGCCTTGGGCATAAGCGTCAAGAGCTTTTTTTGATATTGCGTAAATGGCATTAAATGGCAAAATTTTGTTAGCGGCAAGCTCGCTAGTTGTTATTATTACTTTGCCATTACCTTTTTGTACCAAGTCAAAAAACTCTTTATTAATACGATATG
The DNA here is from genome assembly GCA_045651685.1 of Clostridia bacterium. Taxonomy (GTDB): domain Bacteria; phylum Bacillota; class Clostridia; order Christensenellales; family UBA1242; genus CAKVLS01. Next base: position 12,455 of record JAZRSV010000027.1, read on the forward strand.
GACCAAATACATTGATGTCAAAAATTTTTACAAAGTCTTTTTCGCTTATCTCGATAAGAGAGTTCATCATAATGATGCCAGCAAAGTTAATTAACGCATCAAGTTTGTCAGTTTTTGACAAGACATATTCTTTTGCCTTTTTGATACTTTCGGTTTTTGTCACATCGACTGTAAGCTGGGTTATGTTTTCTACTTCTTCTGGATTAGTTTTTATGTCACAAGAAAATACATGATATCCATTTTTTGCAAGGACAAGTGCTGTTGCTCTGCCCATACCACCGGCACTGCCAGTTATTAAAGCGTATTTCATAGATAAACTCCTTTTGATACAATAATTATAGTCTTTTTGTACTTTTTAAGTCAAACAAAACCTAACTTTAAGATATATTTTTGGTGCTATAAATCAAAACAACGGTATTTGCTTGAAAAACAGGTAAGTTGTTTGATATAATTAATTATAGGAGAAAATATGAATAATACAGTAATACTTACAAGTTGTTTAGACTTATACTATAAAGACGAACAAAAAAATAGAATACCACATCATTTTGGCGACAAAAATGGTATTTTGACATTGTTAAAAAACAGCATAAAAAAATACGACAACTTTTTGTTTGTCGCGAGCGTACAAGACAATGCCGAGATGACAGATATGTATGCTAATGTGACATTTGAGTCGTTTGATATAACATTGCCTTTTAAGAATTATCAAGTGCTTGATGGCAGAACAAAGGACCAAGCAGCACAACTTATTAGTCAGGCTGATTTTATATTTTTGTGTGGGGGACATGTGCCAACACAAAACAAGTTTTTTGCCAATATCAACTTAACTCAATTAATACAAAATACTGATGCAGTTATATGTGGTGCTAGCGCAGGTAGTATGAACTGTGCGACAACTGTTTATTGTCCACCAGAGTTAGATGGCGAAGCTTTGGACCCTAATTTTGAAGAATATTTTGCAGGACTTGGCCTTACAGATATCAATATATTGCCACACTTTGACACATATGACGACTTAATGTTGGACGGTAAGAGATATATAGAAGACATCATATTGCCAGACAGCTACAGGACAGATATTTTGGCAATTAACGATGGTGCATATGTAGTGGTAAAAGATGGTGTCTCAACTGCTTTTGGCGAGACTTATACTATCAAAAACGGCATAACAACACAAATATGCAAAGACGAACAAAGCCTTGTTTTGCAAGACAAAAATGCAGTACAATAACTAATAAATACTACTAAAATTTTTAGTAGTATTTTTTATTTTGTTTGACACTTTTTGTGATGTTTTGTTATAATAAAGGTGTAAAAAATACCACCCCCATGGGGTAGGGGTAAAATTGAGGTTTTTATTATGACATCTCATCTAAAAAAAGATTTAACAACAAGATTAAGTAGTATCGAAGGCCACATAAAAGGCATAAAGGTTATGTTAGAAGAAGACAAAACTTGCGAAGAAGTTTTGTTGCAAATATCAGCTGTTGAGAGCGCTATTAACAAAGTTGGCAAAATAATGTTAAAAAATCACCTTAACACATGTGTAAAAGAAGGTATCAAAAGAGGCGATACTGACATATTGGACAAGTTTAATAACATATTAGATAAATATATTTAGTATTATTAAAAGGGTCTTGTTATGGATAATATAAAAAAAGAAGTTTGTGAAAAAGAAGAAGTATGCAACTGCCCAGCTTGCAAGGCAAAAAGAGAAAGAGAGCAACTTTTAGAAAAATTAAAAGATAATGCTACTTGCAGTTGTGGTTGTTGTAGTGAATGGTTAAAAAAAGAAACAGAAGCTACCACCTGTAGTTGTGGTTGTTGCCAGACAAAAACCAACAAAGAAGCTCTTACATCTAGAATAGTTGCTTTGAGCATTTCGTTAGTTATGCTTGTGTTAAGCTATATCAATTTTTGGACGCTGGTTGGGCTTAAGGGTATTAGCTTTTTGGACTTTGGCTATGTAGCTATAGTTTTGTGTGGCTATCCTATATTTTTAGGCGCTATAAAAGGTATAAAAAACAAAAAAATAACATCAAACTTATTAGTATCAGTAGCGATAATAGCATCTGTGGTGCTTGAGATAATTAGTCTTACTACAGCAACCGAAGCTTCGCATGCTCATACATACATATTTGCGGCTGGTGAGGTTGCGTTTTTGATGGCATTGGGTGGTTTGATAGAAGCATGGACAGTCAAAAAGTCTCGTAAAGGTATTGAGCGCCTTGTTGCAATGTCTCCAAAAACTGCTAACATAAAAGTTGGTGACAATATACAAACAGTACCTATAAAAGACATTATGATAGGTGATATTGTACTCGTAAAACCAAACGAAATGATACCAGTAGATGGCGAAGTTATAAAAGGTACTAGCAGTATAGATCAATCTTCTGTCACTGGCGAATTTGTGCCGGTTGATGTTGGTGTTGGTAGTCAGGTATATGGTGCCACTTGGAATAAAATGGGCGCGATAGAAATAAAAGTCACCAAACAACCTCAAGATATGACAGTAAACAAACTAATCAATCTAACTCTAGAGGCCGAAGGTCAAAGAGCGCCAATCTCTAGACTTGCAGACAAATGGGCGAGCTATATTGTGCCTAGTGCTATTATACTAGCGATTATTGTTGGCGTGGTATCTTACTTTGCATTTAGCTTGACATGGATGCAAAGTTTGATAAGAGCTGTGACTATTTTGGTAGTATTTTGCCCATGTTCACTTACACTTGCTACACCTACAGCTGTTGCTGCTGGTATAGGTAGTGGTGCTTATAATGGTATAATAATAAAAAGTGGTGATGCGCTAGAGCGACTTGCTCACATCAATGCTGTCGCTTTTGATAAGACAGGTACGATAACAACTGGCAATGTCGAAGTAAAAAAAGTAGTGACCTTTGACTCTGACAAAAAGACTCTTATAAAGCTTGCTGCCAGTGCAGAAAAGTACAGCGAGCATCCTATAGGTAGAGCTATAGTAGAATATGCCAAAGGCAAAGTAAAACTTGTAGAACCAGTTAACACCAGATCTGATGTCGGTGTTGGTATTAGCGCAAAGGTAGATGGTAAACTTGTAAAAGTTTATAGCCTAAAACAAGCAGAACAAAAGCATAGCACTGATAAAAACTTGGCAAACTTGCAACAATATTTGCAACAAGGTTATACAATGGTAGCAGTAGAGAGCAATTATAAACTTATCGGTGCAATATGTCTATATGACACCATAAGAGAAGATGCTGTCGAAACTATACAAAAAATAAAACAAAACAACATTAATACTATTATGCTAACTGGTGATAATATCAACTCTGCACACAACATAGCTAATATGTGTGGTATAGAGCAAATCAAAGCTAACCTTATGCCAGAAGACAAATTGGTGACTGTCTTGGACCTAAAACAACAAGGCAACAACATCTGTATGGTGGGTGATGGTGTTAATGATGCGCCAGCACTTGCAGCGGCAGATTGTAGTATAGCAATGTCTGCTATAGGCAGTGATATCGCTATAGAGACAGCAGATGTCGCTGTTATGAATAGTGATATAAAAAATGTATATAACACTTTGCGTCTTGCCAAAAAGACTCTAAACACTATCAAACGCAACATCTGTATTGCAATGGGCATTAATGTTGTTTCGGTTGTATTGAGCTTTTTTGGTATACTTACACCAGTCACCGGTGCTATAGTACACAACTTATGTTCGGTATTTGTAGTATTAAGCTCTGCACTTATACTTAAGACCAAATATTTTAAGAAAAACACGCAAAATAAAAAGTAGTCACAAACGACTACTTTTTTTGTTGAAAACAAATACTATTTTGTGGTATTATTAGTTTGTATAAAGTAAATATTAAAAATATCACAAGTGCTGTTGATATTTTTTGGTCACAAATAAAAAGAAGAGGGACTTTATGGATAAACTTGTTATAATAGATGGCAATAGTCTTATTAATCGTGCTTTTTACGCCTTGCCACTTTTGTCTAACAAAAATGGTGAGTATTCTAACGCCGTGTTTGGTTTTACTACAATGTTAATAAAAACCATACAAGAGCACAACCCAACACATATAGTTGTAGCGTTTGACTATGGCAAACATACTTTTAGACACGATTTGTATGCAGACTATAAAGGTGGTCGCAAGTCAACCCCAGAAGAATTAAAAAGTCAATTTCCTATACTTAAGAGACTTTTGAAAGCTATGAATATTACTTTGTTTGAAAAAGAAAGCATTGAGGCAGATGATATCATAGGTACTCTTGCCAAAAAGTTTAAGACTAAAACTATAATAGTGACTGGTGATAAAGATGCTTTGCAACTTATTGACGACACTACCGAAGTATGGCTTACCAGAAAAGGTCTAAGCGAAGTTGCTACTATGAACAAACAAACATTGTTTGATGAGTATGGTTTGCAACCTTATCAAATAGTAGAGCTAAAAGCACTTATGGGTGATAGCTCTGACAATATACCTGGCGTAAAGGGTGTTGGCGAAAAGACTGCACTTTCTTTGCTTGAGCAATACCAAACTGTAGATAATATCTATAAAAACATAAATGACATTAAGGGCAAATTGCAAGAAAAACTAATCGAAAACAAAGACATGGCATATTTGTCACATACACTTGCAACTATTAATACTCAAGTAGAGCTAAAGGCAGACTTGGATAGCTTTGTGTATGATTATCCTTTTAATCAAGAAGTTTTTGATATATTTAGCGAGTACAACTTTAACAGTTTGCTAAAGCGCCCAGAAATTTTTATAAAAGATTTTGCACAAGCTTCTAAAAAAGAAGTTGTAAAAAAAGAACTTGTAGAGATATCTACAATGCAAGAGCTAGATGGTGTTTTAGGCAATATTTACAAAAGCAAAGAGTTTTATTTTGAGATAGATAACACTTTGTCATTTAGCTATGATGGCAAGACAGAATATATTGTTAATTTTAACACAGACTTGCTTTCGGTTGGCTTGCAAGTAGAAGATATCTTGCAAAAGTTAAAACCAATTTTCGAAGACGAAACTATCAAAAAAGTAGTATATGACAAAAAAGAACAAAAGCATATATTGCATAGATACGGTATAAACTTGTCAGGTGTTGAGTTTGACTGTATGCTTGCTTATTATCTAATAAGCACCGGCGAAAAGTCGCTAAACAAACAATCTTTACAAGTTAGTCTTGACCTTGACCCACAATATCGTAGCGCAAATATAAAAGAAGTGTCTATCGAGCTAAAACAACAACTAAAAGATTGTGAGCTAAACAGACTATATGACGAAGTAGAATTTCCACTTATTGATGTTTTGTTTGATATGGAGATACTTGGCTTTAAGCTAGATACAAAAGTATTGGACGAATTGTCAAAGCAATACAAAGACGAGCTAGAGGTTGTGACTGCAAAAATACACGAACTAGCAGGGGTAGACTTTAATGTAAACAGTCCAAAACAACTAGCAAAAGTATTGTTTGAAGATCTTGGCCTAAAAGCATACAACAACAAAAAACAATCTACAAGCATTGAGATTTTAGAAGATATTTATGACCAACATCCAATAGTGCCATTGCTTATCAGATACAGAAAAATACAAAAGTTAAGCGCAACTTATATCGAAGCAATGAAGCCGCTTTTGTCACAAGACGATATTATACACACTGTGTTTAATCAAACAATAACAGCTACTGGTAGATTAAGCAGTTCAGAACCAAACTTGCAAAATATACCAACTCGTGATGAAGAGGGCAAAAACCTACGCAAGATGTTTGTACCATCTAGACCAGATGGCCTTTTGGTATCTGCAGACTATTCGCAAATAGAGTTAAGGTTGCTTGCTCATTTTAGCAATGACCCTAACTTGATTAACGCATATATATATGAGCAAGATATTCATACGCAAACAGCAAGCGAAGTATTTGGTGTTAAAGTTGGCGATGTAACCCCAAAAATGCGTAGAGATGCAAAAAAAGTAAACTTTGGTATAATATATGGCATAAGCGATTATGGCCTAGCGCAAGACATAGGTTGTAGTCGTAGTCAAGCTAAACAATATATCGAAGTATATTTCGAAAGATTCCCTATGGTAAAGTCATATATGGATGGCAATGTTAACTTTGCTAAACAAAATGGATATATAACAACTCTTATGGGCCGCAGACGCAAAATTCCAGAACTTGCTTCTACCAACTACAATGTTAGACAGTTTGGCGAGCGAGCTAGTATGAATATGCCTTTGCAAGGTACTGCTAGTGATATTATAAAAATAGCAATGAATAGAGTTTATGCAGCGCTAAAGCAAAACAATTTAGAAAGCAAATTAATTTTACAAATACATGACGAACTTATCGTAGATTGCAAAAAAGAAGAAGTCACACAAGTTGTTAACATCTTAAGAGAAGAGATGGAGGGGGCAGTTAGACTGTCAGTTCCACTAAAAGTAGATGTTAACATGGGTAGCAACTGGTTTGACTGTAAATAGCTATCATAACAAACCTTACAAAAAAAAGTAAGGTTTGTTTTTTATTTTGTCAATATTTTATAAAAAATGTTTGAAACTAGGCTCAATATGTGGTATTATATTGGCAGGAGATTTTTTATTATGGACACACAAAATAACATCAAGACAGAACAAGAATTATCACATGAGATTGATATTCGTAAAAACAAAATCGCAACCCTAAAAGAACAAGGTAAGATACCTTATGTAGAAAAGTTTGATCGTACACACACTATCGAAGATGCGCGTACTTTGCCAGAAGGTTCAAAAGTAAGCGTTTGTGGTCGTATGACTTTTAGAAGAATAATGGGTAAATTGAGTTTTTGCGTTATAGAAGATATAAAAGCAAAAATCCAAATCAGTGTTGGTCGCAACGAAGTTGACGAAGAAGCATATACTTTTTATAAGAGCATGATTGATATTGGCGACTTTATCGGCGTGACCGGTGAATTGTATGTGACACATACTGGCGAAATCACAGTAAGAACTCATAGCTTGCAATTATTGTCAAAAGCTATGTTGCCATTGCCAGAAAAATTCCACGGTTTGTCAAATATCGAACAACGCTATCGCGAAAGATATATGGACCTAGTTAGCAACGAAGAAAGCCGCAAAGTTTTCTTAAAGCGTAGCAAACTATTATCATACATCCGTAAATTTTTGGGCGAAAATGGTTTTATCGAAGTAGAAACACCAATTCTTCAAAGTGCAGTTTGTGGTGCTAGTGCAAAACCATTTATGACACATCACAACGCTCTAGACAAACAATGCAATCTTCGTATCGCTCCAGAAGTATACCTAAAGCAAGTTATTGCTGGTGGCTTTGATAGAGTTTTTGAAGTTGCAAAATGTTTTAGAAACGAAGGTATGGATCCAAGCCACTTGCAAGAGTTTACTATGGTTGAGTGGTATGCAAGCTACTGGAACTTTGAAGATAATATCAAATTCTTTACAGAGTTTATCCGTGGTGCAATGATGGAGGTTAACGGTAGCTTAAAGCTAACTGTTGGTGATAAAGAACTAGACTTCTCAAAAGAATTTACTCGTATTAATTATACCGAAGAAGTTAATAAAATTTTGGGTCTAAATGTTTTGGATTATACAGATGTAAAAGAATTCAAAAAGGCAGTAGTAGCTACTGGTCTATTTGACGAAGATGAGTTTAACCAATGCAAAACTGTTGGTGGTATTATTGATATCGTTTACAAGCGCAAAATTAGACAACACATTGTAGAACCAACTGTACTATACAACTATCCTGCATGTCTTGTTCCTCTTGCAAGAAGAAATGACAAAGACGATAGACTTATTGATATGTTCCAAGTTTTGGTATGTGGTGATGAAATTTGTAAAGCATATTCAGAGCTTGTTGACCCAGTTGTTCAAAGAGAAGCATTAGAGATTCAAGCAAGAGCAAAACTTGACGGTGATGACGAAGCTATGGACCTAGACGAAGACTTCTTGCTAGCAATGGAGCATGGTATGCCACCTATCTCTGGTTTGGGCTTTGGTGTAGACAGACTTATGGTATTGTTAACTGGTCAACCATCAATTAGAGATGTAGTATTATTCCCAATGATGAAATAATAAATAATAAAAACAAGGAGGTCAGTATGGGCACAATTATATGTGATAGCGCATGTGACTTGTGGATAGATCAAATAAAAGATCTTGATGTGCATGTGATAGATTATGATTGTAAGTTAGACGGCAAAAAAATCAAAAAGATGACTAAGCCAGAAGATTATGACATATACTATCAATCAATGCGTGATGGAAAAATTGCTACAGTACAACCTATAGCAAAAGCTACTCTAAAAAGTTATTTAGAAGAGTTTTTGGCAAAGGGACAAGATGTATTGTTTATTCACTCTTCAAGTGCTCTTACTACTTCGTTTGATGTTCTTGAAGAAGTAAAACAAGAACTTGCTTTAGCTTACCCAGACAATCATTTGTACACATACAACACATTGCAAATATCAATGGGTGCAGGCATAATGGTATATCATGCCGCAAAGCTAAATAACAAAAATATGCCATTGCCACAAATAATAAAAAAATTGGACAGCCTAAAATCACACATAGCTTGCTACTTTTGTGTAAGCAAACTAGACTCTCTAAAAAGGGCAGAGAAGGTTGCCAAAATTGTAAATGTAAGTGGTAGCATGCTTGGTGTAAAACCTATACTAAAGTGTGACTCTAGAGGTAAAATTAGTAAGGTAGATACAACCAAAGGTAAAACAGGCATTATCAAAAAACTTGTTAGTTATCTAACACAACTAGGAGACAATGTTGGAGACTTTCCTATAGTTATTATGCATGCCTCTTGCGAAGAAGAAGCAAAAGCATTAAAAGAAGCTGTTGTAAAAGTTGTTGGTGACTATAGCAATGTTTGGATACAACCTATAGGCACAGCTGTTGGTAGCAATGCAGGACCTGACACATTAGCTCTTGTATTTAGAGCAAAACATAGATAAAATAATAAAAAACCGACTTAAAGGTCGGTTTTTTTGTTGCTGCATTGATAAACATTATTAAGTTGCAAAAACACCTAAAAATGCCATTTTGGCAAATAAAACCAAATAGTCGGCGGTGTATTTTATATGCGAATATATGGTCGAAGGTGCTATTTTGATAAAATTTGACTGTTTGCAAAATTTTAATTAAGTTGTATAGGATAATTATTTTTACCCGACCGCCTGGTCTAAAATTAGTCCAAATAAGTGTCAAAAACATCTTGCCTTATGATGTTTTTGTTATTAAAAAGTATGCCTCTTCTTATAGTGGCATAACCATATTTGTCTCTAATTTTGTCAATGCCAATATCTTGATTTTTTATCTTTTCGCTCTTTTTGTTGTCGCAAAACAGAGTTAGTTGCTCACTATAATCGCCATCAACTAGAGTACTTACTGATATTCTTAAGGCTCTTATCTTTGTTTGCCTGCTGCCAAAGTCCCAATTTTTGTTAAGTAGGGCAATGCACTCTTTGGCGATTTCGCTAGCGTTATTTATAGGATTGTTAATTGTTTTGCTATGGTTGGTAGTCTTGAGCAAATTATCTTTGATATCAAGTGTGACACAAAGGCCTGCTAGGTGATGTTCGCGAAGTCTATGGCTGACATTTTCGGCTAGGTAATATATCAGTTGAGTTGCTTGTTCATATGTGTCTATGTCTTGAGTTGCAGTGAGACCATTGCCGATACTTTTTATTGCTCGTAGATTATTGTAGTCACTTACTGTTGTATCGTCTTTGCCTTGTGCGATATCCAAGAGTTGCTTGCCGCCTATCCCAAAAAAATGAGTTAATGTTTTTTCGTCAGCGTTTGCCAAATCTTTTACTGTCTTTATGTTGAGCATGTGTAGTTGTTTTAGTCTGCTCTTGCCAACAAACATAAGAGACTCTACTGGCAAAGGGTAAACAATACTCTTATAATTTTCTTTGCTGATAACTGTTGTGGCGTCTGGCTTTTTTAAGTCGCTGCCAAGTTTTGCAAACATCTTGCAAAAGCTAACCCCTACAGATATAGTAAGGCCGATTTCTCTTTTTATGTCTTCTCGTATTTTGTCTGCTATTTCTTTGCCGTTGCCAAATAGCTTTGTACTTGCTGTGACATCAAGCCAACATTCGTCTAGGCCAAAAGGCTCTACAAAGTTAGTGTATCTCAAATAAATTTCTCTTACTCTTTTTGAGATAATGGCATACTCGTCATGGTGGGGTGCAACGCACACAAGATCTGGACATTTTTGTTTGGCCTTCCAGATAACTTCGCCTGTTTGTACGCCATGCTTTTTTGCTATCATGTTTTTTGCAAGTATAATTCCCGTGCGATTTTTTGGATTGCCAGCTACAGCGACAGGTTTGTTATGCAACTCTGGATTTTTCAAACATTCTACCGAGGCATAAAAATTATTAAGATCACAGTGTAATATTATTTTGTCCATACTTTACCTTAAACCCTAATAAGTGTAGTGTATAAAACATATGTTCTATAAACTTATTATAAAACTATATAAGATATTTTGCAAGCAAAGTTGCAAAAAAAGTTGTTAAAATTTGTTTGACTGTAAATAATATTTGATGCTACAATAATAAAGGTCAAAGAAAGTCAAACTTTCAATGCCAAAAGGATATTATGCAAAACATTAGTGATATTATAGAAGAATTTATACTATCTACTATGGGAGAGGACACCTCCCTTGATTTGTCACGCAACGAACTTGCCCAATTTTTTAATTGTGCACCGAGTCAGATTAACTATGTATTGCAAACAAGGTTTAATCTTAACCGTGGTTTTGTAGTGCAGAGTCAAAGAGGTGGTGGTGGCTATATCAAAGTATACAAGATAGTAGATTTTGACGATAGTTATATAAAACAAATAATTGATACAAAATTAGACAAACCAATTAGCTTCAAAGATGCTATGTTTATATTAGAAGACTTGCTTGATAAAGATTTTATTTCGACCGAGCAGGTCAATGTGATAGGTTATGCCATTAGTCCAAAAGCTTTGAGCATGCCTGTTAAGTTAGAAGATAATTTGAGAAGCACCATTTTGAAAAATATTTTGGTAAATATTATGAAGGTTTAGTAAAAGGGGTTTTTGATATGAACGAAATTAAATATACCGAAAGTACTAACAAGATAATACAACACGCACAAGAAATTGCTGGCAAATTGGGCACAAACTTTATTGATAGCGAGCATGTTTTGTATGGTATGCTTTGTGTGCAAACAAGTCTTGCATGCAAAATACTAAAAGAGAGCAATGTAAGCAAAGAAAGGTTGTATTCTTTGTTTTTGCAAAATATCAATGATTACTCTATGTATTCTAACAAATTTGAGTTGTCACCAGGTACAAAAAATATTTTGGTAAATGCTTTTGGCATGGCGAGCGAACTAAAGCACAACTTTGTTAGCGCAGAGCATGTTTTGCTTGCTATGTTGTGGGACGAAAAATGTTATGCAACACGCATATTGAGCGGATACTTTAGAGTAGATGTTGGAGCTTTGAGAAACAATCTAACAGACAAACTAGAAAATATCAACTTCGAAGATACCTCTTACGAAGATGTTGCCAATGGCTCGCAAGAAAAGAGCACTTTGCCAGAGAGCTTGCTAGAGATGGGTTATGATATAACACTAAAGGCGCGCCAAGGCAAAATGGATCCAATCATAGGTAGAGACGAAGAGACCGAGAGAATTATAGAAATACTTTGCCGTAAGACCAAAAATAACCCAATACTTATTGGTGAAGCGGGTGTTGGTAAAACTGCAGTTGTTGAGGGCCTTGCCCAAGCAATAGCAAAAGACCGTGTACCACAAGTATTAAGGGGTAAAACAATTTATTCGCTAGACGTTGGTTCGCTTATGGCTGGTACAAAATATCGTGGCGAATTAGAAAAACGACTAAAAGAAGCAATTGAGACAATTATAGAAAATAAAAATATAATTGTGTTTATAGACGAGATACACACGCTAGCGCAAGCAGGTGGTGAAAAGGGTGATGTTAACCCTTCTGACATGTTAAAGCCATATCTTGCTAGAGGCGAGTTGCAAACAATTGGGGCAACAACTACTGAAGAGTACCGTAAGTTTATCGAAAAAGACAAAGCACTTGAGCGCCGTTTTCAACCGGTAATTATCAATCCACCTTCGGTAGATGATACTATACAAATACTTCGTGGGCTAAAAGATAGCTACGAAGCTTTCCATAAAGTAAAAATAACAGATGAAGCGATTGTTGCTGCTGCCAAGTTGTCTGATAGATATATTATGGATCGTAGTTTGCCAGACAAAGCAATTGACCTTATTGATGAGGCAAGTAGCAAAGCTCGTGTAAGTGGTAGCATAGTGCCTGCATCTTTGAGTGAAAAATACCACTTGTTTGAACAAGTACATCGCAACTATCAAGAAGCAGCTATTCAACACAACACCGAGAGACAAAACAAACTTAGTATAGAACTAACTAGACTAAATAAAGAAATAGAAGAAGAGAAAAAACAACACAACTTATCAAAACCGCAAAACGAACCTTCTATCGGTGAAAACGAAATTGCACAAGTTATAGCAAAGTGGACAGGTATACCTGTGACCAAAATCACCGAAACAGAAAAAGAAAAGTTAATTAGACTAGAAGAAATTTTGCACAAGAGAGTTATTGGTCAAAACGAAGCTGTCACCGCTGTTAGCAAGGCGATAAGACGCTCTAGAGTGGGTCTTCATGATGGCAAGCGTCCAATAGGTTCTTTCTTGTTCTTGGGCCAAACAGGTGTAGGTAAGACAGAATTATGCAAAGCTGTTGCCGAAGCTATGTTTGATGACGAAAACAATATTATTCGTATAGATATGAGTGAGTTTATGGAGAGTCACTCTGTAGCAAAATTGATTGGTGCGCCTCCAGGATATGTGGGACATGATGACGGCGGACAACTAACAGAACAAGTAAGACGCAAGCCATATTCGGTTGTATTGTTTGATGAGATAGAAAAAGCACATCCAGATGTATTTAATATACTTTTGCAAGTGCTAGATGATGGTAGATTGACCGATAGTCAAGGCAGAACTGTTAACTTCAAAAACACCATCATTATTATGACAAGCAACTGCGGTATAAGTGAGCTTATGGTAAAATCATCACTAGGCTTTGGTGGTACTATCAATCAAGAAGCGCCAGACTATGCACAAATGAAAGAAGTAGTTATGTCTGCTGTAAGACGCAAGTTTAAGCCAGAGTTTCTAAATCGTATAGATGTTATTACAGTATTCCATAGCTTGACCAAGGTAGAATTAGCGCAAATAGCCAAAATTATGTTGAGCAATCTTAACAAGCGCTTAAAAGACAAAGGTGTAGAATTAAGATTTAGCGATACTGCCTTAGAATATATAGTAAATAGAGGCACAAGCAGCGAATATGGTGCAAGACCTCTTAAGAGATTGATACAACAAGAGATAGAAGATCCTTTGGCAGATGCTTTGCTTGCAGGTGAGTTAACTAATCCAATAATTTTGGTAGATAGTGATACTAAAGAAATATTTTTTGACAATCAAATAGACCAATAATGTTTGCTTAAAAAACATGTTTTTGGTATAATAAAGTAAGTCCAAATAGGGAGGGATATATTATGAAGATAGAAATTACTGCAAAAAATTATGAAGTTAGTCAAAAATTAAGAGACATCATCGAAAAGAAAGTTCAACGACTAGACAAATACTTTAATGATGATGCCACAGCAAAGATTCTTTGCAAGCAAGAAAACAATATCTTTAAGCTAGAACTTAATGTAAGATCAAAAGGTTTGTTTTATAGAGCAGAGGTTGCTGGCGAAAACATGTATGAAAATATTGACTTAGCCCTACCAAAAGTAGAAAGACAAATTGTAAAATACTCTGAAAAGTTTAGAGACAAATTTAGAAAAGGTACAGACTTTGCAACAGACTTTGTTTATATCGAAAAAGCTCCAGAGCCAAAAGACAAATCAGTTGTAAAAAAGAAAACTTACGAGCTAGAACCTATCGGCGTAGAAGATGCGATGATGTTCTTAGAGACTTTGGACAACAACTTTTATGTTTTCTTAAATAGAGAAACTAACAAAGTTAATGTTATCTACAGAAGATTAGATGGCAACTTTGGTTTGATCGAAACAATTTATTAATAAAAACAAAAAGACCTAACTTATTTAGGTCTTTTTTATTTTGTTTGTACAAAAAAAGATAGGCTTGTTTTGCCTATCTTTTATTATTTATTATTTTTTTAATAAACCATGGTTTGCCATAACTTTTGCAATGATGTCTGCTGCACGGTCAATTTGTTCTTCGGTTAGAGTTGCCATGTAGCTAGTTCTAATCATAGCTTCGCCAGCAGGAGCAGCTGGGGTAATAACTGGGTTTACATATACGCCATTGTTAAATAGCTCGTTGCAGATAACAAATGTCAAGTTGTCATCATATGTCATGATAGGTATGATTGGAGCTACGCTATCACGAATAACGATGCCTTTTTCGGTAAACTTTTTACGAGCATAGTTTGCAATATCAAGAACTCTTTGTGGTCTTTGTGGCTCTTTTCTGATTATAGATAGAGCAGCTTGTGCGCAAGCAACATTTGCTGGTGGCAAGCTAGCGCTAAAGATAAATGGTCTTGAGTTGTGTTGTACATAGTGGCAAACTTCTGCACTAGCAGCCATAAATCCACCAAGTGAAGCAAGGCTCTTTGAAAAAGTGCTCATGATGATATCTACTTCGTCTTCTAGACCAAAGTGAGATGCTGTACCACGACCGCCTTCGCCAAATACGCCAAAACCATGTGCGTCATCAACCATAATTCTAGCGCCATATTTTTTTGCTAGGCGTACGATTTCTGGTAGATTGCAAAGGTCACCACCCATGCTAAATACACCGTCAGTGACAATTAAGATACCTTTGTCAGAAGGCACAGACTTAAGTTGTCTTTCTAGGTCTTCCATGTCGTTGTGGTTGTATCTTAATAGTTTTGCAAAGCTCAATCTGCAAGCATCATAGATACTAGCGTGGTTGTCTTTGTCGCCGATGATATAGTCGTTTCTGCCAGCTATTGCGCTAATAATAGCAAGGTTTGATTGAAAACCAGTAGAGAAAGTCAAAGCTGCTTCTTTATGTACAAAATCTGCAATATCTTGTTCTAGAGTTAAGTGTTGTTTTAGGGTGCCGTTTAAGAATCTAGAACCAGAGCAGCCAGAACCATATTGCTCTAAAGCTTTGATACCAGCATCAATAACTTCATCGTGGATAGTTAGGCCTAGATAGTTGTTAGAACCTAACATAATAAGGCTTTGGCCTTCCATAACTACTTCAGTGTCTTGACGAGTATCAAGTGCATGAAAATATGGATATATACCAGCAGCCATTGCGTCTTTGGCCACGGTGTAGTTTTTACATTTTTCAAATAAATCCATTATAAAATTCTCCTAGTAAATAACAAATTTGTTAAGACTATTTTTAATATATCAAAAAACAAATTTTTTGTCATTTATTTATAAAGTATTTTTAATATTTTTTATGAAAATGTTATATATTATTTTGAAAAAAAACTTTTTTGTTGTATTATTTAATTGTAGTAAAACAAACAGTAGAGGTGTTGTATGATAACTTTTAGTGATGTTGTATTAAAATATACTAGAGAGTTTTGTGCTCTAAACAAAGTATCTTTTGAAGTAGCGCCAAACGAAATAGTTGCACTATATGGCAATAAAGACAGTGGCAAGTCATGTATATTAAGACTTATCGCAGGTCTAGAAAAACCTACTAGTGGCGAAGTTTATATAAAAAATACAGAAGTTGCAAAAGTTAACTTTCAAACAGATGTTAGCCTTGGTTATATACCATATAAGGGTAGCTTTTTTGAAGACAAAACTGTTTATGAAAACTTAAAGTATATATTAAAAATTAGAGGTGTTAGCGAGGCAGAACAAGAAAGCTTGGTTAACAAATCTCTTATTGACTTTAAGCTAGAGATGATCAAAGACGAAAAAGTAAAAAACTTGTCTTTGCTAGACAAGTATATTTTGTCAATTGTCAGACTTACTTATCGTAAGCTAGACATATTGCTTATTGATAATATTTTTGAAGAATTAGACGAGCAAGCGACCAAAAAAATTATTTCGCTAATCAAAAAATATTTTGTAAAAGCTCAAACAACAATTATTTATGCTACTAGTGATGCAGAGCTTGCCAAGGCAATATCTACGAGAATTATCAATGTAGAACTTGGCCAAATTGTTGACTAAAAGTTATAATCTTCGACTTTCTTAAACTCATCATATTTTGGTGAGTTTTTTTGTTGTTTTGGTTTAGGTTTGTTTAGGTTGCCTAGTAGTGATAGTATGTTTGCGTTGCCACCGGCAAGATTTTTTATAAGATTGCCTGCATCTAGTCCGCCGCCTAACATCTTTGGCAACATATTGCCAAGCATCGACATGATGTTGTTTTGATTTGGCATAATGTTGGGTTGATTGGTTGTTTGGATAGAAGCTTTTGGCGAGTCGATAAAACTTGTTGGGTAGCAGTTTAATATTTCTTGTGGTATGTTAGGCTGTTGTGGCTGACTTGCGGTGGGGTTAAATAAGTTTGATAATAGTTGTGATATATCCATAGTTTCTCCGATAAAATAATATATGAGTATATACAAAAAATGTTTAATAAAACCAAAACAAAATTTGTAGCATATATTATTTTGAGGAGATTATTATGGTAAAAAACTTATTTGATTATGCAGATACCCCTATAGAGGAGATAAATAGCTCTACATATAAGCGAAAAGAAAAATACGAACAAATATCTGACAAGACAACTATCGACCAAATAGACCTAAAACAAGCCTACAACAAATACAAAGATATGCCACAAGATGCTCTTGTAGAAGAGTTTTTGAAGGTGGCAAAAAATCAAAGATTGTCTGGTGCACTTAATAACGAAAAGATTGCTAAGATGTATAACACATTAAGCCCATATCTTAACGCAGATCAAAAAGAAATGTTTAATACCTTAATGAATAAATTGGATGAATAATATATATGACAAGATAGATAGCAGCTTAATACAGGCAGTGACAACTCAAAGCGTCGATTGTGTACATAATTGCATTGTGTATTCTAATGATTATTTTAATTTAAAAAACCATCTTCTGCCTAAAGTAGTCAAAGATGAGATTATATACGAATATCCATTTATAGGGGCAATAGGTGTAGCTCTAAACCAGTCTCAAATAATAAAATTAGCCAAAGTTAATTATGTTAGTTATATATCTAGGCAAAGCAAGGTGTTTGCTCAAATAGATGTCTCAAAAAAGATAATGAAGATAGATAACTTTTATAATAGGGGTATATATGGCAAAAACTGTACTATGGCTATTATAGATACAGGTATATCACCACATATAGATTTTTTGATACCTAATAAGCGTATTGTTAAGTTTGTAGACTTGATAGGTAATAAAAATAATCCATACGATGACAACGGGCATGGTACATTTGTAGCTAGTGTTGCTTGTGGCAATGGTATAACTAGCTGTGGCAAATATAGTGGCATTGCGCCAAAGAGTAATATTATAGCGATAAAAGCTCTAGAAAAGTCTGGCGAGACAGGTGCATACAAAATACTCGAGGCGATGCAATGGATATATGACAATCGCAAAAAATATAATATAAAAGTAGTGTGCATGAGCTTTGGTAGCAATCCGATAGAACGAAATGATCCTTTGATGATAGGTGCAGAAAGTTTGTGGCAGGCGGGGATTGTTGTAGTAGCTGCTGCTGGCAATAGTGGACCAAAAATGTCAACTATCAAGTCGCCAGGTATAAGCAATAAAATCATAACCGTAGGTGGTCTAGACGATTGTAGAGATAGAGGGCTGGATGAAAAGTATTATAAGGTATGTGACTTTTCTTCTAGAGGGCCTGCTGGGTATTTTTATAAACCTGATCTTATAGCTCCCGCAATTAATATAGTAGGTGCAGATAATGGCGGCGGATATACCAAAATGAGTGGTACATCGGTAGCTACGCCAATGGTGGCGGGGGTGTGCTGCCTTATGCTTGACAAATACCCTAATATGACACCAGACCAGCTAAAGATAAGGCTTGTAAAAAACTGCAAGCAAATAGTTTATAACCAAAATGCAGAAGGTTATGGCTTGTTGCAGTTGGATAATTTGTTTAATTAAAAAAGCCCCATTATTTGGGGATTTTTTTATAGCGACTGCAAAATTTTTAGCAACTTGTTTAGTTGCCTTTTTGTGTTGTAATGGTTAAGGCTCACTCGTACAGCTCCGCGCTGCATAGTACCAAGAAATTTGTGTGTTAGTGGTGCGCAATGGAGACCGCCTCTTACAGCAATGTTGTATTTTTCGTCAAGTAGCGAGCTTATCTCGACCGAATCATAACCATTTATATTAAAACAAACAACACCATACTTGCTATTTTGGTTGGTATATAGGGTTATATTGTTTTGTTTGGTTAGGTTGGATATAAGATAGTGTGTTAGTTCTTTTACTTTTTTTGTATTATGGTCAAAGTGCTTGGCAACATAGCTAACGCCTTTGCCAAGGCCGACAATTAGTGGGGTAGCAAGTGTGCCACTTTCTAATCGTTCTGGCAACTCTTGTGGTTGGTATAACTCACTCGAGTTTGTACCCGTGCCACCGTGTTTGAGTGGTTGTGGTATTGTATCGCAATTAATACATAACCCACCAATACTTAATGGGGCAAATAAGCCTTTGTGTCCGGCAAAAGCTAACATGTCAATATGGTCTTGTTGCATATCTATGTCGACATGTCCACAGCTTTGTGCAGCATCTACCAAAAACAGAATATTGTGTCTGTTGCAAAAGGCGCCAATGTTTTTTATATCGTTGATATTTCCTGTCACATTAGATATGTGAGTTAGACACACGAGATACGTTTTGTCATTGCAGGCAGAAGATATATCTGTGACATCTATATAATTGTGGTTTTTTGGATAAACTATTGTTAGCGATATTTTGCCTTGACTTTCGAGATATTTTAATGGTCTTAATGCGGAGTTGTGTTCGAAACAACTAGTGACTACATGTCCGCCGTCTTTTACTGTGCCCAAGATGGCAGTGTTTAGCGCTTCGGTGCAGTTGCTTGTAAATATAACCCCATTGTCATGCTGGCAGTTAAAAAAGTTTTTTATCTTGAGCCTTGCTCTTAATATCTGTTTTGCGGCCTTTAGGCTGGCTTTGTGACCACTTCTGCCTGGGTTGGCGCAATAATGTGTCATAGCTCTAACTACCGCATATTTAACCGATATAGGCTTGTTGTAGCTGGTTGCTGCGTTGTCAAAATATATCATAAAAACTCCATTCACTAAATAATTTTTAAGCTCGTATAATGTAATATAAACAAAGCTTTTGTTTAGTTTATAAATATTGCTAGTCGGCAAAAAATATGAATAGGATTAACAAATGAAATATATAATTGCAGCTTTTAGATCAAGAAATCATACAATGTTGTTTAATGAAATTTTGCACTCTTATGGTATAAAGAGTAAGGTAATAAACACCCCTCGTATGGCAACAGTATCATGTGGTTTGTCTGTGCGTTTTGAGTATGTTGATTTTGACAAGGTAAAAACTATTATTGCAAGACGCAATTTTAACGGTTTTGCAGGTTTTTTTGGTGTTTATGAGATAGGTAATAACAAAATAGTCACAGCTATATAAATATTATTAATAAATTTTATTATAACTTATTGAAAATTTGCACTTTTGTGTTATAATAGGTGTGGCAAAAAAGGTAATCGTATGAAAAGTGCAGACATAGTCTACAACAAAATAAATAGTTTGTTTCCTGTGGCAAAGTGCGAACTTAACTTTGCTAACAATTTTGAGCTACTTATTGCCGTTATGCTTTCGGCACAATGTACAGACAAAAGAGTTAATGTTGTCACTAGTACACTTTTTCAAAAATACAAAACACCACAAGACTTTGCTAATGCTGATATAAATGTGTTAGAAAAAGAGATTTTTTCTTGTGGTTTTTACCATAACAAAGCCAAAAATATTATTAACGCTAGCAAAGATATTGTTAGTAAGTATGATGGACAAGTCCCAGATACTTTTGAAGATTTGATATCGCTAACCGGCGTAGGTAGAAAAACTGCTAATGTAGTTTTGGCAGTTGCTTTTAACCAAGATGCTATAGCAGTAGATACACATGTGTTTAGAGTTTCTAATAGGTTGGGTATAGCAAAAGCGACCAATCCACTTGCTTGTGAGAGACAACTTCAAAAGGCAATATCAAAGGATAAGTGGTCACATTTTCATCACTTGCTAGTATTGTTTGGCAGATATCATTGCAAAGCAATTAAACCAAACTGTGCAGGGTGCGAACTTAAAGAACTATGTGCTTTTTATAACAAAAGTAGATAGTGCTATGCAAACATAATCGTGGTACTATGCAAGATGTTTTTGTAGGTACTATGCATAATACTGGCACAAAAATATAATATTTTGGCACAAAAATGTCGGGTTATTATAAAATATAAAAGAGAGTAGAATTGAGAAGATGTTTATTGATAAGGTAAAAATTTTTATAAAAGCAGGCAATGGCGGCAACGGTATTGTTTCTTTTCATAGAGAAAAATATGTACAACGCGGTGGTCCAGATGGTGGCAACGGTGGTAAAGGTGGCGATATAATTTTTAAGGTCAACAAAGATCTTAACAATCTTGTATCCTTTCATTATAGCAAACACTTTAGAGCCGAAAATGGCCTTAGTGGCGAAAAGAAAAATTGCAATGGTAAAGATGGCAAACCAATGATTATACAAGTGCCAAAAGGTACTCTTGTAAGAGATGCAGAGACAAACAAAATCATTGCTGACCTATATTATGAAGACAAAGATTATGTGATACTAAAAGGTGGTAAGGGCGGTAAAGGTAATGCGTTTTTTGCAACTTCTACTAGACAATCTCCACACTTTAGTCAATCAGGCGAAGCTACAAAAGAATATGCCGTTATACTTGAACTTAAAACAATAGCTGATGTTGGCTTGATAGGCTTTCCTAATGTTGGCAAGAGTACACTATTGTCAACTGTATCGAGTGCTCGTCCAAAGATAGCTAACTATCATTTTACAACTTTGACCCCAAACCTTGGTGTTGTAAAATACTACGAACATAGTTTTGTAGTGGCAGATATACCTGGTCTTATTGAGGGGGCAAGTGATGGCACTGGTCTTGGTCATGACTTTTTGAGACATATAGAGCGTACACGCATGTTGGTGCATGTTGTTGATATTTCTGGTATTGATGGTAGAGACCCATACCAAGATTATTTGGTTATTAATGATGAACTTAAAAAGTTTAATGAAGAACTTGCAAAGCTACCACAAATTGTTGCACTTAACAAGTGTGATTTGTTAGTTGATGATCAGCCTATAAAAGACTTTATGTCAAAAATAGACAAAGATGTACAAGTTATACAAATATCAGCACTTAACCGCAAAAATATACAAGAGTTGATTAAACAAATTTACGAATTGTTAAAAACTTTGCCTATACCAGAACCAATACCTGTCGAAGATTATAACTTTGACGAAAAAGATACTACAAGTATCGATATTGTTAAACATGGCGAAGGTTATTACGAAATTGTTGGTGGTTATATTGATAACTTAATTAGAGGCGTTGTATTGTCAGATTATGAGTCTCAAGCGTACTTCCAAAAACGCTTAAAAGACGATGGAATAATCGATATGTTAAAGCAAAAAGGTGCTAAAGAAGGCGATACTGTACGCATCAGAGAAATAGAATTTGAAATTGTAGATTAGGAGAAAAGATATGCTAAATTCTAAACAAAGAGCTTTGTTAAAAACTTATATATCTAGCCAAGACAGTGTATGTTTTGTTGGTAAAGATGGTATTAATGATATGGTTTTGGACAGCATTGCAAAAGCTTTGCTTGCTAGAGAATGTATCAAAATTACCGTTCAACAAAACTGCGAGTTGTCACCAAGAGAAGTTGCGCTTGCACTTGAAGAAGCACTAAAGGTTGACACTGTTGCTGTTATTGGTAGAAAGGTAGTTGTTTATAAGTACTCTTCTAGTGCAAAAAAACATATTGATATAAGTGTTAGCAAAAAGAAATAACAACAAAACCCCACATATGTGGGGCTTTTTTATTGTCGTGGCAGTGTATGCTTTTTGTTAAAATAGCTAAAAATAGCAAAGCAAAATAACAAGCTAGACATGATAACATAATACAAACTATACCTAACAAACCAGCTGCAAATAAAAAATATCAAACCGCAAATAAGATATCCCTTTGTCTTTTGTTTGCAAAAGGCAATATCAAAAAGGGCTTTTAGCGTATACCGTTTTTGCTTTTCAAATATTACTTTTTGTGGTGGTGTTGAGTTGGTTGGTTCTAATAATTTTAAGAAGACTTCTTCGATTGTTAATATTGATATTTTTGTAGTTGCTATTGTGCTTGCCAAAAGCGATGTTTCTTTGTCTACATCGCAGCACAAAATTATCAATTTGCTTGGCATGTTTTTTTGTTGTTTGTATATAGCAAGTAGAGCGGTTTTGTTTAGAGTTTCTTGGTCAAAGTATGGATAAATAGATAGGGCAGAATTGTCTTTTTCGAGCAGTATGCTTCTATCTTGTACAATGCAGTTAATATGTTTTTTTATTATACTCTCAAAAAAAGCAATATTGTCTTGCCATGTAGCAAACAAAAGGTTGTTTTTGGTTGTTTGTATTTGTATTGCTTTTTGTTTGGTTAGCTGCTGTTTGTTGTTGCGTTTTGTTAATAATATTGTTATTATTTTATAACTACCATAGCCCAATAAAATGCTTAACAATAAGCAAGTTAGTAGGTTGTATACAAAGTACCTTAACCATACAAAAAATATAAAAGTTAATATGACAAACAAAAACCAATTATCGATAATTTTGCCAAAATATAGTTTTTTCATATTAGCATTATTGACAAATGTTTTTAATAATAAACAAATGGGTAAAAAGTTTGTTAAATAATATTGCTTTTTTTTGTTAAACATATTATGATAAATATATAAATAAAAATTAGGAGAAAGATGATGGATCTATTTGAACAAGTTGTGCTTGCTGGCAAAGCATTAGAAGACAAAAAGGCAGTAGACATAACAGTTATTGATGTGTCAAAAACATCTACAATAACAAGCTATGTTGTTATAGCTACAGCTACAAGCAACACTCATGCCAAAGCATTGCTAGACAATGTGTACGAAAAAATGCAAGAACAAGGTATCGAAGCATACCATAAAGAAGGTTATGGTCAAAGCGAGTGGGTAGTACTTGACTTTGGTGATTTTATTGTTCATATCTTTACTCAAGAGTTGAGAGAATATTACAATTTAGAAAAATTGTATCAAGATGGCAAAAATATGCGCAAGTTTGAGAGTATCTTAAAAGATCTTTTGGCAAAGCAAAAAAAGCAAGAAAAGCTTGAACAAAAGCAAACAAAAAAGATGGCAAAAACTCAAAGCAAAAAAGAAAAACCAGAAGAAAAAAAGACATCATCAACCTCAAAAGAAAAGAAGGCAAAAACATCATCAAAAACTTCTAAAAAAACAACTACAAAAGCAAAAACTAAAAAAGCAGAATAGTATTAAAAAATCTCACCATTTTGGTGGGATTTTTTTTGATAAAATATATATTATTGTGGTTAATCGTTTGTATTTTTGTGGTGGGGTTTGATATAATTATTACATGGAAATAGAGATCATTAAAGGCATACAACAAGGTGCTAATGTTTTTTTTGACAATTTCTTTTTGGGTGTGACATATCTGGGTGACACTATGTTTTTTATTGTAGCGATGGCTCTTTTGTACTGGTGCTATGATAAAAAATTTGCCTTTAACTTTGTTATTGGTTGTGGGGTTTCGATTTTGGCAAACAATGCATTAAAAATTGCCTTTAATAGACCTAGACCATATGTTGCAAATAGTCAAATAGTAGACTATACACACTCAACTGGTGGCTCGTTTCCTAGTGGACATGCAAGCTCTATCGCAGTTATGTCTAGTATGCTGATGTGTGAGGTTAATGCAAAAAGCAAAATAAAATGGCAAAAGCTAACAGTTAATATTATTTTGCCTATAATTTGTGTTTTGGTTGCCTTTTCTAGGATGTATCTTGGTCAGCATTATTTGACAGATGTATTGGTTGGTCTTGCTATAAGCGGCATAATAGGTATGTTGTGGCACAAGTTTTGCTTTGTAAAAAGTGACAAAGAACACATATATGCCTTATTTGCTTTGCCAGTGTTAATTGGTGCGTTATTTATCTTTGTAGATGAATTGCTTTTGACAACTGGTCACAAGATGATATGCATGCTTATTGGCTTGTGTGTTGCTATTATTGTTGGTTATTATTTAGAAAAAAAATATATAAGACTAGACTATTCTTCTGATAAGTTGTGGTTTGTTATAACAAAAGCAGTTGTCGGTGGTGGTGTGGCTGTTGGATTATATTTTTTGTTAGAAAATATTTTGCCACAAATTGTGCTTATAAAATTTTTTATAGGTATAATTTTGGGCTTATGGATAACTTTTGGCTCAATGCTAGTTTTTAGAGCTATTGCTAGTTGGGCAAGACTTAATAAAAAAGGTGAAGATGATGCAAGTATCAAATAATGTAAACAAAACATTATCAATAGCAAAAACTTTTGCAAAAAAACTAAAAGCAGGCGATGTAGTTATTTTGTGCGCAGACCTTGGTAGCGGCAAGACTGTTTTTGCCAAAGGTGTTATTGCTAGCTTTGGTATAAAAGATCCTGTCACAAGTCCTACTTTTACTATTGTTAATTCTTATCAAAATGACAAGATGAATATTTATCATTTTGACATGTATAGATTAGAAGATTATGAAGAGGCTTTGGCTGCAGGTCTGGACGAATTGATCGAAGACAAAAATGCTATCAAAATAATAGAGTGGCCAGAAAAGTGCCCAGAATTATTGCCAGAGCATTATTATAAAGTGTCGATAGAAAAAGTAAACGACACAACTCGCAACATTTCGTGGGAGGAAGTATAGTATGAATATTTTAGCAATAGATACTTCAAACTCAAATTTGTTAGTTGGGCTAAAAACAACTGCAGGTCAGTATTGCAGTAGTCCAGTCACAACTTCAAAACATCTAGAAACATTATTGCCAAATGTAGAAGAACTATTAGAGCAAGCACAAATGCAACCTGTCAATCTTGATATTGTCGGTGTAGTTGTTGGCCCGGGATCTTTTACTGGTATACGCATAGGCGTTGCTACAGCAAAAGCTTTTATGAGTTGTTATAAAAATCTAAAATGTATCGCAGTAAACTCACTAGAGCTTTTGGCATATAATACTTTATCAAAGTCAAATAGTATAGGCAATGTTATATGTGTTATACCTAGCACATTGCGCAAGTATTATGTTGGCGTTTATCGTGGCAAGCAAGCATTGCAGCCAGACAAAATTATGGAGACTGCGCAACTGCAAGAGTTGATACAATCTACTGGTTATCAAGTCGTAGCACCTAGTGGTGTTAGTTTGGATTTTTGTGATAACTTGCAAAATGTTAGCGTAGACCATCAAGATTTGTTTGACTATATACAAAGAGCTATCATTGATAATAAATTTGTAAATATTAATGAGCTAAAACCTTATTATTTAGGTTTGTCTCAAGCAGAATTAGATTTATTAAAAAAGGAAGAAAATAATGGCTCAAATATTTAGATGTGATGATCGCCACTACGATCAAATGTTTGAAGTGCACAAAGAGTGTTTTGGCGAAGAAGCAATGCCAGAAAACATCTTTATGGATGAGATAAACACTCCTAGTAGAATTTACTTTGTCGCGCTAGATGATCAAACCCAAGAAGTTATCGCTTATGCAGGTGCATGGAATACAGGCAGTGATTATTCTATAATCAGTGTCGCTACAAAACCTACACATGTAAGAAGGGGTATAGCTACAAGATTGTTAAAAAGATTGATCGAAGACGCTAGAGAAAAAGAAATTTTTGCTCTATCTCTTGAGGTTAATGAGTTTAACGAACCTGCTATCAAGCTATATCGCAAGTTGGGTTTTATCATAACTAATACTCGCAAAAATTATTACAAAAATAACGCTTCTGCGCATATAATGTGGTTGTATTTATAAGACTTTGAAATTTGCAAAAAAGAGAGACTTTTTTGTTGATTTATAAAGATACAAAAATTAATTATAAAGTTTGTGGCGATGGCAAAAAATATATTTTGTTTTTGCACGGTTGGGGTGGTAGCATAGCTAGTTTTGCATATATGCAACAAGTTTTTGCAACCAACTACTCTTGTATTAGTGTAGACTTTCCGCCGTTTGGAGAGAGTGGCTCGCCACAACAACCTTGGACATTGCAAGACTATGCAATAATGATAATCAATCTTATAAAGCATCTTGGCATAGATAAGGTAAACATTGTTTGTCATTCGTTTGGTGCGAGAGTTGCAATATATTTGGCCGCGCTCACCACTTTGGTAGATCGCTTGGTTATAATAGACGGTGCTGGCATAAAGCCTAAAAAAAATATTTTTAAGCAAATAAAGATAGCTCGTTATAAGTTTTGTAAAAAACTTGTAAAAATAAAGCTACTAAAGTCAAATTATCTAAACAAATTTGGTAGCGAAGATTATAAGCAATTATCGCCAGTTCAAAAACAAACTTTCAAAAATATTATAAACTTTGATCAAACTAATATGCTAAAGTATATAAAGTGTGATACACTTTTGTTGTGGGGTAAAGATGACAAAGATACTCCTATGTATATGGCAAAGCGTATGCACAAGCTTATACCTAATAGCGCTTTAATAACTTATAGCGGTGGGCATTTTGCTTATCTTGAGCATATGGCAAAGTTTTGTATTGTAATTAATCAATTTTTTATATAAAGGTAAAAATTTTTATGCATTTCTTTTCGTGGACAAATCCTCATATGTATATAACAATGCTACTAGCACTACTAAATGGTGTAGTGTTGTTGTTTGCTGCGTATAAGTTCTTTCAAATTATTCAGTTGTCTGGCTATAAGATAAAAGGTTATTTTATCTGGCTAAAAGACACCAAGGCAAAGTATGTGTCACGAATTTTGACATTGTGCTTTTTGAGTTTGGCTTGTAGTTTGGTGACTAACGCATTGTTTAATGTAAAATATTATACTCCTGGTTTGTACTTTTCTTATCTTGGTTTGATATTTTATACTTACTTTAGTGTTATCTTTTGCATTAACCTATATTCTGCTCCAAAAAAAGTGCCGCTAAAAAATACTACTCGTATGATAAGACTTAATATTGTCTTGTACATATTTGTAGTTGTTATAACATTTGTTTTGATAGCTGTTGCTGCAGAATATTTGCCACCATTATTTCACATTTCTTTTATATGTATAACACCAATGCTTTTGCCTATTTTGGTGCCATGTGTACACTTGTTGTTGGTGCCGTTAGAAAATTTGATAGTGGCAAAATATGTGTGCGAAGCAAAGCGTAAACTAAAAAAATATCCAAACCTAATCAAAATTGGTATTACTGGTAGCTATGGCAAAACTAGCACAAAGTATATACTTAATACAATTTTGTCTCAAAAATACAATGTATGTATGACACCACATAGTTTTAATACAATAACAGGCTTGTCAAAGGTTATTAATGATTATCTAAAACCTCAAAACCAAGTATTAATAACAGAGATGGGTGCTCGCAATGTGGGAGATATCAAAAAACTTGCATCATTTATTAATCCAAAATATGGCATCATAACCAATATTGGTTCGCAACATTTGTTGTCATTTGGTAGTGTAGAAAATATCGAAAAAACCAAAAACGAACTTATAGAAGTGTTGCCACAAGATGGCTTTGCCGTATTTAATGGTGACAACGAAGGCGCAAAAAGATTGTATGACAAATGCTCTATCAAAAAGGCAGTTGTTGGCAATTGTGAGGGCAGCAGTGTTGGATATAGCAGAATTAGAGTTGACCAAAACGGCACACACTTTACTCTAAATATCGGCGAAGAAAAAATTAATTGCAATACCAAATTAGTAGGTAGACACAATGTCGAAAATATTATTTTGTGTGTATGTATTGCTTTAGAGTTTGGACTTACTTTGGACCAAATCAAGCAAGGTATAAAGATGTTAAAGCCAGTACCACATAGGCTAGAGATGTTTACTAACGAAGCTGGTATGACAATTTTGGACGACTCTTACAACGCTAGCGTAGAGGGTTCTCAAGTAGCGCTAGAAGTATTGAGTAAGTTTGGCAATAGAAAAATTATTGTCACACCTGGTCTTGTCGAACTTGGCTCTCAAGAAAAACAAGCCAACTATGATTTTGGCGTAAGAATGACCAAAGTTGCAGATTATATTATTATTGTTAATAGAGTTAACAAAGACAGTATTATCAAAGGTATCGAAAGTACCAAGTTTAATATGACAAGGGTTTATCAAGCCGAAACTCTAAACGATGCAAAGCAACTGCTAAAAGGCATACTTGTATCAGGCGATGCAGTGCTATTTGAAAATGATTTGCCTGACAATTATATTTAATAACAAAACTTGCAATCAATAAATATACTACTTATATAAAATATATTTATTTTTTGCGAGGTGTTTATGAAAAAAAATATTGTAGTTTTGTTTGGTGGCAAAAGTGTCGAGCATGACATTTCTGTTATAACTGCTATGCAAACTATAAACAATCTGGACAAACAAAAATATACCATCTACCCAGTTTTTATAGACAAACAGGGTGGATGGTTTTTTAGTGAAAAATTTTTTGATATCAAGGGTATAATAAACTTTGATCCAAACTCAAAAGCTGCATGCAAAGTTTGTATGCTGTGTGGTGACAATTCGCTTTATTTTGTAGTCAAAAATAAGCTCAAAAAACAAGCAACTATTGACTGTATAATTTGTGCTACCCATGGTGGTTTGGGCGAAAATGGTGCATTACAAGGCTTTTTAGAACTTGTTGGTGTGCCTTATACTGGTTGCGATGTGTTATCTAGTGCTATTTGCATGAACAAACTTATAACAAAGCAACTACTAAAAAACAATAATATTGATGTGTGCAAATATGACTGCTTTAGCTCGTATCAAATAACTAATAATATATCAGAAGTTATAAGCAATATTGATAAGGCGTTTGATTATCCTATAGTGACAAAGCCTTGTAGTCAGGGCAGCAGTATTGGTATTAGTTATGTATCTAACAAGAGCCAGTTAAAAAAGGCATTGCAACTTGCTGCAGAGTTTGACCAAACTGTTTTGGTTGAAGAAGCCGTGCAAAATTTAGAAGAAATTAATGTGTCTGTATTTGAGGTTGATGGCAAGGTAGAAACTTCTGTATTAGAAAAGCCCAAGACTCAAAAGCACTTTTTAGACTTTGACGAAAAGTACTTAAAAAACGCTTCGAGCAAAAAGTCTGGTATGTCTAGCCTTGCAAGAGAACTGCCAGCAAAGTTAGATGTAAACACTAAAAATAAAATAATAGAAATGGCAACAAAAACTTATAAAGTATGTCATTGTAGTAGTGTAGTGCGAATAGACTTTTTGATTAACAAAAAAACAAACCAAGTATATGTCAACGAGGTTAACACAATACCAGGTTCGTTAAGTTTTTATTTGTGGCAATACGATAGGTACAAGTTTAATAAGCTTTTAGACAAACTCTTACAACAAGCTATTGATGTTTTCAAAAACAAAAATAGCAAAAGTGTAGTTTATAACACAAAGGTGTTAGAAAATTTTTCTATCAATATGGCAGGTAATAAGTTAAAATAATTGTTATATAGATAGTTTGTTTATTATGCTGTTTACAATGTCGTCATTGTGGCCAAAACTCATAATTTTTATACTGTTTATAATAAACTCTTTTTCTTGTGGGGTAAAGTATGTGGTTGATAGTTTGTAGTTTTTGTCTATACCTATGCCACCATTTTTGCCAACATATGTGATAGTAGGCACTCCAGCTGTTTCGATATCATTAAGATATCTATATACAGTGCGGGTGCTTATTTCATATTTTTGCGCAAGGTCGCTAGCTTTTATTCTGTCTTTTTTGAGCAGTTCTAGCACGATTGATAATATAAGATAATTTTTCATACATGCATTATATAACAAAAATTTTACTTTGTCAAACAAATGTTCGATAAATCGCAGCTGGCAATAAAACCGCAAAAAAAGTATAAAATAATAAATAGTTATATTTTACATTTAGTTTTTTTAATGTTATACTGATTTTGTATAATAAGGAAGTGTTTAATTTATGGCAAAAAATACAAATGTGTTAAAATTCAAAAAACCAGCAAGTTTGTGGGGCGCAATGTGGCGCGAAGGCTTGCCAACGGGTAATGGTACTGTTGGTTGCTCTGTGTATGGTGGCGCTGGTCATGATACAATTGTTATTAACCATAACGATTTGTGGTGGCAAGGACACACTGGTGTTTTGCCAGATGTTTCTGATAAGATAAAAAATACAAAAACAGCTCTTAACGGTGGCCACTTTGTAGAGGCAGAGCAAACTTTGTCAAAAGCTCTTATGGTAAAATCTTATCGTCCACAATTATCACATCCATTGCCTTTGTGTGACTTGCAAGTGACTATGCCTATCGAAAAAGGTGTAAAAGAATATAGCCGCAGTATCAATATGGATAATGGCGAAGTATGTGTTTCATTTAAGGACAAAAATACAAGATTTGACCGTGATTTGTTTGTATCTAGAGTTAATGATACTATCTGTTATCAAATAACCAAGTCTGGTCAAAAGACTATTGACTGTAAGTTTAAGTTTGTTTTGCATGACAAATTTTTTAATAGATCTCCAAATGGTATAACTCAAGTTAATGAAGATGCAGAGTTTAGAGCAGAAAAAGGTTATATGTACTTTGCATGTCGTAGCGATGTAGGTACTGACTATGGTGCCGTAGCTCGTGTTATGACTGTAGGTGGTTCTGTAGTTTATGATGACGAAGAAGGTATCATCGTCACTGGTGCAGACAAAGTTATGCTTTTTGCAAAAGTCTTTATCGAAAGTCAAAAAGAAAAAGAATTTGACAACATAAAGAGCGAACTAAATTTAATAAAGCTTACTTACGAAAAGATGCTAAAAGAGCATGCACAACAACATTCAAAATTGTTTGGTGCTGTAGACTTTAGCCTAAACTGCGATGGTGGTGAATATGTCGAAGATCTTATCGAAAAGACATATAATGGCGAATTGCCACCTGCCTTGGTAGAAAAATTGTATGCATATGGCAGATATCTGTTTGTATGTTCTACATCTCAAGATGGTCAACCTTGCAACCCATATGGTTTGTTTAATGGCGACTACAAAGCGGTAGATTCTACCCGCAACAATTATTTTCAAACTCAACGCTTGTATAACTTTGCATACGATGGTGGTTTGACACAAATGGTGTTGCCACTTCTTATGAATTTTTATAACAATATGGACGATTATAAAAAGAATGCAACTCGTCTATACAACTGTAAGGGTATATATGTACCATCATTGCAAGCACCAGGTTCTGGTTTGCTTGGTAGTGTACAACCTGGCGTTATTCTTAACTTTAATGTAGCAAGTTTTGTTAGCCAAATGTTTTATGATTATTATTTGCATACTGATGATGCAAAATTCTTAAAAGATTATGCTATCGAATTTATACAAGAAACAGCAAACTTCTACGAAGATTTGTTTAAGATCAATAAGACTAGTCAATATCTAGAGTCACCTTTGGGTTATTCTGCATACAATACTCCAAAAAATTATCTTGGTAAAAATCGTGACCCATTGTGTATCGCTTCTAACTGTACAGTAGACTTTGCTTGTGCAAAACAAGTATTTTCTATCTTGGTAGAGCTAGGTAAAACAGCTGGCCTTGATGATGACGAAATAGCAAAATGGCAAGAGCTTCTTGATAAAGTGCCAGATGTTGCAGTTGATGAAGAAGGCCTTATCAAAGAATATAACTCTAGTGCATTTATCACCAACAACAATGCGCCATATATACCTCACTTGTATCCATACTGTGTAGGTAAGTTGCCTTGCAAAAATTCTAGAGAATATAGCAAGCTTGTAGCAACTACAGCTCGCGCAAGATATAATAATGCTCGTGGTTTGTTTACTGCAGCTAACTTAACAAACATAGCTGTAGCTCTTGCAACAGCAGGTGATAGCGCTGGAGCATATGAAGTATTAGAGACATTGGCTCAAAGCTTTATTTCTAACAATATGGTATTTTATAATACAGACCATAGAGGTATGGGTATTGGCGTTGATGACAAGTGGGCAACATACTCTATTGACAAAAATACTGCCTTTAGTATGGTTGTTCAAAATATGTTTATCAACTCTAACAAAAAAGAAATATCATTATTCAAAAACTTGCCACTTGCTATCAAAAAAGGTTCTCTAACAGGTGTGACTTTGGCTGGTGGTGTAAAAGCTGATATCGATTTTAATAGAGCAAAAGGTGTTGCAAAATTAAAATTAAAAGCTGCAAAAAATACTCCTGTTTTGGTTAACTTGCCAGATGGTACAGTAAAAGTAAAAGGTATAGCTCCAACAGATATTAACGAAGAAAAAACACAACTTAACATCACTCTTGCTGGTGGCAAAACAACCTTGCTTACAGTAAAATGGCAAAACAAAATTTAATAAACAAAAAACAGCATTTTGTTAATGCTGTTTTTTTGTGCCTAAAAATATAATTGTTATAAAATAAATTTTTTTATATTGTCTAGTATCTTTTCGGTAGCGTTGCCAAAGTTTGCTTTGCTTAGGTTGGTTATTAACAAGTCTTTATATTTTTCTAACTGCTCAATTTCTTTTAGTAAAGTTTGGGTTGAGGCGTTTTCTTGATATAGTACACGGGCATAATTGTTTTTGGCAAACAAGTTGGCATTTTGTATTTGGTCTCCTCGAGATGCTGCTTTTGGTAGTGGTATAAGTAGCATTGGTTTTTTGAGTGCGGCAAATTCGAATATGGCATTAGAGCCGGCCCTAGAGACTACATAATCTGTTATTGCAAGCAAGTCTTGTATCTTGTCACAATATTCTATTTGACAATAGTTTTTGCAAGATTGTTGTTTTAGTTTGCCTTTACCAACAATGTGTATAATATTATAATTTTTTGTAAGTTCTGGTAAGGCGTTATATACAATCTCGTTAAGGGCGCTTGCTCCGGTAGAGCCACCAACAACCATAATAACTGGCAGGTTGTTGTCAAAATTTGTCAATCTTTTGCCGCCGGCTATATCTCCACAAAAAAGCTCTTTTCTTATAGGTGGCCCAGTAAAAACACATTTGCTTTTACCTTTTGCAGTTTGCTCAAAAGTGGTGCACATACAGTTGCAGTATCTATAAATGATCTTGTTTGCTAGGCCAAATGTAAGGTCAGACTCATGACTAACAATAGGTATTTTTAATTTTTTTGCAGCTATAACAACCGGTATAGAAACAAAGCCGCCTTTAGAAAAAACTACATCTGGCTTGATAGTTTTTAACAACTTTTTGCATTGTTTTATGCTAGATAGTAGCTTAAAAGGTATTAGCAAATTTTTTAACTTTTTGCTTCGGTCTAGCTTTACTGCAGTGATTGTGTTAAAGGGTATATTGTGTTTTGTTATTATGTCTCGTTCGATACCGTTTGTGCCGATATATTCAATTTTATATTCTTGCAAATAAGGCAGCAGGGCAAGGTGTGGTATTACATGTCCACCTGTGCCTCCGCCTGTCAAAACTATGGTTTTCATACGATTATTTTATGCTTATTTTTGCTCTTTTATGTCAAAATTTATTAGTATAATTTTTTGCAATTTTATTATTATGCATAAAATGTATAAATATACATGATGTTGTATAGTTATACTATTTTTTTTAATTTCAAAACATCTGGTGGGGCAAAATGTTAATTTTTATGCATAAAAATGTTTGGTCAAAAAAAGCTTTTGTGTTATAATAATGTCAGATATTAAGTAATATTTTGGAGGCTTAAGATGAGCGGTTCATATGATTCTAAAGATATTGTCGTACTAGAAGGTCTTGACGCTGTTAGACTTCGTCCTGGTATGTATATTGGTTCTACCGGTAGCAAAGGTGTGCATCATATTTTGTGGGAGATTGTTGACAATAGTATGGACGAAATTGCCAATGGTCACGGCAAAAAAATAACTGTCACTTTGCATGCTGATGGTAGTGCTACTGTCGAAGATGATGGCCGTGGTATACCTGTAAGCCCACATCCTACTCTTAAGATTTCTGGTGCAGAGGTTATTTTTACCCAACTACATGCTGGTGGCAAATTTGATAGTTCTAACTATAGCTATTCGGGTGGTTTGCACGGTGTTGGTGCTTCTGTCACTAATGCTTTGAGCACATGGTTAAAGGCAACTATATATCGTGACAAAAAGATATATCAAATAGAGTTTGCTTCTGTCGAAGGTAAAGATGGTAAAGTAAAAGGTGGTGTCACTCAAAAACCTCTTACTGTTGTTGGTGCTTGTCCTGCGACAAAAACTGGTACAACTGTTTCGTTTATGCCAGATAACAGAATTTTCTTAAACAACACTCTTAATGCTGATGTTATCAAAAAGCGTTTGCGTGAGCTTGCTTTCTTAAACAAAGGTATCGAAATTGTTTTTGTTGACGAAAAAGAAAAATCTACTTTGTCATTTAAGTATGATGGTGGTTTGAGAGATTTTGTTGATTATCTTAATGAGACAAAAACAGCAATTTATAAACCTGCTCTATATATCGAAGGCGAAAATGACACTGTCAAATTAGGCCTTGCAATACAACATACCGATGGTTATACCGAAAGTGTATTTTCTTATGTTAACAATATCCCTACAAGTGAGGGCGGTACACACGAAGTTGGTTTTAAGACAGCTTTTACAAAGGTTATGAATGATGTTGCCCGCAAGATGGGTCTTATCAAAGAAAAAGAACAAAACTTAATGGGCGAAGACTTTAGAGAAGGCATCACAGCATTGCTTGCAATCAAAATGCGCAATATACAGTTTGAAGGTCAAACAAAAACCAAACTAGGCAACCCAGAGATAAAAAGCAGTGTAGAAAGTGTAGTTTCTACAGAACTATACAAACTGTTTGAAAAGAAAGAAAATCAAAAAATAGCAGAAATTATTATTAACAAAGCAAAAGGTGCTGCAAGAGTAAGATTGGCAGCAAAAAAGGCAAAAGAACTAACTAGACAAAAAAATAGTATAGAGAGTTCTAACCTTATTGGTAAACTTGCTAGTTGTACCGGCAGAAAAGCAGAACTTAACGAACTATTTATAGTTGAGGGTGATTCTGCGGGTGGTAGTGCAAAACAAGCAAGGGATAGATCTTATCAAGCAATACTACCATTGCGTGGTAAACCACTTAATGCAGAAAAGAAAAGACTTGACCAAGTTTTGGCCAATGAAGAAATTAGAACAATTATAGCAGCACTTGGTACAGGTGTTGGTGAAGACTTTGATATAGACAATCTAAAATATCACAAAGTTATTATCTTATCAGATGCTGACCAAGACGGTGCACATATTAGAGCAATTTTGTTAACATTCTTCTTTAGATATATGAAAGATTTGTTGTACAATGGCAATGTTTATGTAGGCTTGCCACCTTTGTACAAAGTTAGCAAAAAAGACAATGTAGAGTATGTATATTCTGATAAAGAATTGCCAGAAGCTATCGAGCGTGTTGGCAAAGGCTATACAATTCAAAGATACAAAGGTCTTGGTGAAATGAACCCAGAACAATTGTGGGAGACAACCATGGACCCACAAAAGAGAACTTTGCTTCGTGTAGATATCGAAGATGCTGCACATGCAGAACTTATGATAACAACACTAATGGGTGACAATGTCGAGGCAAGAAAACAATACTTAAGCGAAAATGTAAACTTTAACAAAGAAGATTCTTTTTCGGCACTTACCGGAAAATAATAAAATAAAAACTTTGAGGGCGTAATGGACAAAGAAAAAAATGACATTATCGATCCACAAGACAATACCCCTATCGATGGACAAATCGGACTAGAAGATTTGTATTATCAAATAAGCCAACAATCGCCAGAAGAGGTTGTTGACAACTCACCAATAGAAGGGCAAATGTCTTTGGACGATATT
Source organism: Clostridia bacterium (assembly GCA_045651685.1). Lineage (GTDB taxonomy): Bacteria > Bacillota > Clostridia > Christensenellales > UBA1242 > CAKVLS01. Next base: position 48,640 of record JAZRSV010000027.1, read on the forward strand.
AATGCACAACAAAATAACAAACAAGACAAAGTAGAGCAAGAGCTTGACCCACTTGATGTTGACCCAAACAACTTTGGCGATGACTTTTTTAAGCAGTTTGAGCACAAAGAAGAGCCTACAGAAAGTGTATTGTTTGATCAAGTAAATAAGGTTGATAAGACCAAAAAGTGGCAAACAGACTGGTTAGACGACCAAAAACAAGCAGGTGACGAGTCGGTTGATCAAATTGTAGACAAAAATAGCATCTTGCCAGAACCAGAAATTGTACCAAAGCATTACGAAACTCCAGAAGAAATAGAACAACTAAAAGCAAACAAAAAAGTTTTTGAACAAACTTATGATTTGCAAGACTTGCAAGAAAGTTTGCACGATGTCGAAGAGATATCAGAACAACCTTTGCAAGAAGATAATACAGAGACAAAAGAGATTTATTCTCAACCAAAAATTAGTATAAAAAAACATAAAGGAAATACCACTGTGGACGAATACGAAAACAATGACCTACAACAAAATAGTATTCAAGAAGAACAAGTCTACGAACAACAACTTTTGCAAGAGGTAGAAGAATTGCCAGAAGCAGAAGAATCAGATGAGGCATTAGCTAGAAGTAGAACCAAAAAGACTCGCCAAAAAGGTGAAATACAAACCAACATGTTTGGCGATGGTGATGGTACAAGAGGTCTTCTTGTAAAAAATCTAGATGAAGTTTTGCATGAGTCTATGATCCCATACTCAGAGCATGTTATTTTGGATAGAGCTTTGCCTAGAGTAGAAGACGGTCTAAAACCAGTTCAGAGAAGAATTTTATATTCTATGTTAGAACTTGGTGTAACACCAGACAAACCTTACAGAAAGTCAGCTCGTATTGTCGGTGACTGTATGGGTAAATATCACCCTCACGGTGATAGTTCTGTGTATGATGCAATGGTTCGTATGGCACAACCATACAACATCAACGGAGTTCTTGTTGATGGCCACGGAAACTTTGGTAGTATAGACGGTGACAAAGCTGCGGCTATGAGATATACCGAGGCGAGACTTGCACCACTTGCATTAGAGTTGTTAAGAGATTTAGAAAAAGACACTGTAAAATGGTCTTTTAACTTTGATGATACACTAAAAGAACCAGATGTATTGCCAGGTAGATTTCCTAACTTGTTGGTAAATGGATCTTCTGGTATAGCAGTAGGTCTTGCAACCAACATCCCACCACACAACTTGGCAGAGTGTATAGATGGTGTAGTAGCATATATTGACAAACCATCAATAGCTCTAAAAGACATGATGAAGATAATTAAAGGTCCTGACTTTCCAACCGGCGGATATATTTTGCCAAATTCAGAATTAGAACAAGCATATACAACTGGTAAAGGCAGAGTCTTTATGCGTGCAAAGATGCACATAGAAGGCGCCGATACTGACAAACGCAGTATTGTAATAACCGAAGTGCCATATCAAGTTAACAAAGCGGCACTTTTACAAAAAATAGCAAGCTTAAGAGACGAAGGCAAAAATGTACTAAATGGCATTAGCGAAATACGCGACGAGTCAGACCGTAATGGTATAAGGGCTGTTATCAGAATCAAAAAAGATGCAAACCTAAAAGCAATTTTAGAATATTTATTAAAATACACAGACTTACAATGTACCTTTGGTATAAATATGGTTGCTATCGCTGATGGCAAACCAAAACAATTATCTCTACTTGAGATTATTGATTATTATGTAAATTATCAAAGAGAAGTGGTCTTGCGCCGTAGCAAGTACGAACTAGAGCAAGCTAAAGAAAGAGAGCATATCTTAACTGGCCTTCTTATCGCCATCAAAAATATTGATGCTGTTATTAAGATTATCAAAACTTCTCAAAACACAACTCAAGCAAAACAACGCTTGAGAGAAAAGTTTGACTTAAGCGAAAGACAAGCTCAAGCTATACTAGATATGAGACTTGCAAGATTAACCAACCTAGAGGTTAACAAACTAGAGCAAGAGATAAAAGCATTAAAAGAACTTATCAAAAATCTGACTGCAATTGTAGGCTCTAAAAAGTTGCAATTAGAATTGGTTAAAAACGAAATTTTAGCTATCAAGAGACAATATAAGACAGAACGCAAAACTGTAATAATGAAAAGTAGCAGTGATGCTCTAGATATACCTGCCGATAATGACAAAAAGCAAGTTATGCAATGTTATGTCGCTTGCAACGCTATAGGCAATATCAAAGCTATCAATCGCAAATACTTTGCTTCTACACAAAGAGAGTTTAAGGAAAACTCTACTTTGAGTGAAGTACACGACATTATGGTAGAGTCAGATACCGAAAAGACAGTAATGATATTTACTGACCTTGGCAATTGTTATAGAGTGCCAGTAGCACAAATACCAGAAAGTCGCTTCAAAGACAAAGGACAACCTTTGCAAAGTGTTGTAAAAGGCTTCTTAAAAGAAGAAAAAGTAGTTGCAATAGTATCTATTGACGAAGAAATGCCAAAAGGCAACTTGTTGTTCTTAACAAAACAAGGTATGATCAAAAAGACAGATGCTAAAGAATATAATGTTTCTAAAGCAAACTTCCAAGCAATCAAACTAAAAGATGATGACAAAGTATTGTCAGTTGCATACGAAAGAAAAGATACATCATTAATGTTTGTCACAAAACTTGGTATGATACTAAACGCAGACAAATCAGATGTACCTACACAAGGTAGAATTTCTGGTGGTGTAAAGGGTATCAACCTAAATGATAAAGATTATTGTGTAGGCGCTTGTCAAATAACCGAAGAAGGCGAAGTTGTTGTTATGACTGATAGAGGTTATTGCAAGAGAGTTCTTGTTAGTCAAATAGAAAAGATGGCAAGATATCGTAAAGGTGTAAAAATATATACACTAACAGATAAAGAAGTTGGCCAATCAATAATATTTGCCGACTATGTGACAAAACCATATACAATAGTTGCCAAAAACGATAAGGTAGATTATTTAAGCCGTGGTACAGACCTTATACCTATTGAGGCTCGTACAGGCAAAGGTAAACTTATCGAAAAAGCTCGCACAGCTCCACACATAGTATCTGCGTACAAATATTTGGCCGAATAATATTAACAAAAATAAGCACCCAAGTTAGGGTGTTTATTTTTTTTGCAGTTATATATTTTTTTTGCAGGCAATATAAATAAATATACAAAAATATTTGTTAGCTTTGACAAAATAGAACAAAAAAAATCAAAACAAGTCAAAGTCTATCTTGTATATAAAGATATAATAAAAAGCGAGGAAAAGATGCAATTTGTCGTTGTAAAATCAAAAAGCATAAAAATATTTTTATGCATGATCCTTACATTAGTTTTGTTGTCTGTTAATTTTGGAGGAGAAAAAGCACTTGCTCAAGTATACTTTAATAAAACATTCAAAAAAGTACCAATATACAATGTAGAGACCGATAAAAAACAAGTAGCTATAAGTTTTGATGCGGCTTGGGGCGCAGACAAGACAGAAAAAATAATGGCAATACTAAAAGAATATAATTGCGATGCTACATTTTTTTTGGTTGGATTTTGGGTAGATAAATACCCAGAACTTACAAAAAAAATAGCAGAGCAAGGCTTTGAGATAGGTACACATAGCAACACTCATCCAGACCTAACCAAGAAGTCGTCAAACGAGATAAAACTAGAATTAGACACTTCGGTTAGTAAAATTATTAATATAACCAAAAAGCCTGTTAAGCTGTTTAGAGCGCCTTTTGGTGCATACGATAACAAAGTTTTGGATATGGCAGAAAGCTTAAATCTTACTACAATTCAGTGGGATGTTGATTCGCTTGATTGGCAGGGTATTTCGGCAGATCAAATATCAAAAAATATTTTGACAAAGGTAAAAAACGGATCTATTATTCTTTGTCATAACAACTCTGATCACATAGTAGAAGCTTTGCCTAGTGTATTAAACTGTCTAAAAGATAGAGGGTATCAAGTGACATCTGTGTCAAATTTGATATACAAAGACAATTACATTATCAATTCTCAAGGGACACAAATTAGTCAAAATTAGAGAGGTTAAATATTATGAATTACGAATTGATGGAGAACAACAAAGTATATCTTATGGGCAAAGTTTGCAGTGAGCCAACTTTTAGCCACGAAGTTTTTGGTGAGGGGTTTTATGAATTGTGCTTGTCAGTAAAAAGATTGTCTGACTATAACGATATCATACCAATAACAATATCCGAAAGACTATTAGATGACAAAACATTTTGTATAGGTAGCGATGTAGCAATAAGGGGGCAATTTAGAAGTTATAACAAACTTGTCGACAACAAAAACAAATTAATGCTGACAGTTTTTGTAAGAGAAATATTGCCTGTAGACGAGAGTATGAACCCTAACATTATTGAGCTTAATGGTTTTGTTTGCAAAAACCCAATATACAGAACAACGCCTTTCAAAAGAGAAATATGTGATGTGTTAATAGCTGTAAATAGAGCATACAACAAGTCAGATTATTTGCCATGTATTGCTTGGGGTAGAAATGCAAGATATATCAAGTCTGCTAGTGTTGGTCAAAAGGTATTTTTGTCTGGAAGAATACAAAGTAGAGAATATCAAAAAAAGATAAGTGAAGACGAAAACTTAACAAAAACAGCATATGAGATATCTATATCAAAAGTATCTTTTTTAGATTCGGATGTGTTAGTTAATAAATCTCCATTGCAAGATATTCAACCATTTTATGATATTGCAGAACAAATGTAATAAAAAAAACACACATTTTTATGTGTGTTTTTTTGTTATGATTATTCGTTTTCTGCTTCTGACATTAGATCGTTAAGCATTTTATCAATATCGTCCAAACCACCATCATCTACTGGTTTTTTCTTTGCTTTTGTATTTTTTGCTGCAGTTTTTGTTGTAGATTTTGTAGCTGGTTTTGCTGCTTTTGTAGTTTTGGTAGATTTTGTAGTGCTAGACTTTTTGGTTGTAGAAGTTGATTTTTTAGAAGTTGATTTTTTGGTTGTTGTCTTTTTAGCTGCTGGTTTTTCTTCAGCTTTTTCTTTTGATTTTAACAAACTTGCTTTTCTTAAAACTACAACAGGTTCGTCATCATTTGTTTCGTCCAAATGCTCTTCTAACTCTTCAACTTCTTCGTCAAAGTCTTCGTCAACTACATCGTCATTTGTTTCGTCTAGGTGTTCTTCTAGTTCTTCTACCTCTTCATCAAAGTCTTCATCTATATGATCTACTTGGGCAGGTTCTTCATAAGTTTCTTCTGCTACTGGGGTAGCTTCTTCGGCTACTTCTTCTACTGGTTGTGGAGCAGGAGTAAACTTTGGTTTTGGTTTGTCTTCGTCGTCGATATCTTGTAGCTCTTTTTCAAATTCTGGTATTCTTTCTGGAGCATAAGTTTCGGCAACTTTGATTGATACTTCTGGTATGCTGCGTCTTATTTGCTTTTCGTAAGTTAGGTTGGTAGCTGGTGCAGCAGTTGCAACAGGTTCTTCATAAGTTTCTTCTACTTCTTCTTCTGCTGCTTGTGCTGGTTCTGTAGAGTAGTAAAAATCTTGATTGTTTGTTGCTAGTGTATCTGCTTGTTCGCTAACACCAAATACATCGTCAGAGTCATCTTCGTCATCTGTTGTTGTTTGGGTTGTTTCTTCGTAAGCTGGTTGTTCTGCATAGGTTGGTTCTTCTACATATGCTGGCTCTTCGCTAACATCTGCAATTTCGACACTTTCTGTAGCAGGAGTATAAGTATAAGATTCTTCTACAGTTTCTTCTGCTTGATAAGATGGGGTTGTATCGTCTTCTGCAACAAATGCATCTTGTTCGATATCATCTATATCGCTAGAGCCTTGATATGTTGTTTCGACATACTCTGGTTGAGCGATATAATCTTCTTGCATATAAGTATCGTTTTGTGTTTTGTAATCATCTTGAGAAACTGTATTGTAAGTTTCGGTTTCTTCAGATGTATATTGTTCGGTTGTTTCTTGGTAAGAAGGTTCTTCGTAAGTTTCGTTAGTATCTTCTTGAGCATCTTGATAAGTATACTCTTCGGTAGCTTGATAAGTAGTTTCTTCGGTATAAGCTGGTTCTTCAACATCTGCAGGCTCTTCAGTGTATACTGGCTCTTCTACTTGAGTAGAGTAGTCTGCAGGTGTTTCTTCTACAACTTCTGGCTCTGATATTTCTTCTTCTACTTGTGGTTGTTCTTCATAAGTATAGGCTGTTGTTTGTTCGCTAGTATATTGTTCTAGTTGACTTCTTAATTGTTCTTCGTCTTGAGACATTGTTTGTTCTGGTTGTGCATAATCAGCTGCAAAGTTGTCACTTTGTTCGGCATCTGCGTTGCCATAGTCGGTATTGTCATCTTGAGAATAATTGTCAAAGTTGTTATTAATCACAGCAACATCTGCTTGAGGATTTACCAACTTAATAATTTCTGGGTCATGTTTTAGTCTGTCTGACAAAACATAATAAGCATCTTTGTTTTGATTGATAGCTAGCATTGCGATATCTTTGCTATCTCTTATTGGGGCACTAGCATATTGTAGTGCAAGACCATCAATAGCAACCAAGTTTTGGATAAATGCTACATTTGATCTTAACTCTGTAGAAGCATATTTTACTGCATCGTTATCTTGCTTAAATAGGTAAATAACAAATTCTGCATTGTTCTTTAATGCGTCTGATGCATATTCAAAGTTTTCCATATCAGTCTTTATAGCTTCTGATACTATAACTTTGTCGTTTCTTAATTGTGGGCTAGCATATGCAAGTGCTTGACCATTTTGTCTGATAGCCTCTAAAACAACACTTCTGTCAGCTTTTAGTTTGTTGCTGGCATAAAGTAGGCAAGTACCATCAATTTTTACTGCTTGCATGATAAAGCCTTTGTTTACTCTCAACTCATCAGCAGTATATTCCATAGCTCTTGGGTTGTTTTCGATAGCCATAATCATAAATGACTTGTCTTGGCGCAATTTGCTTGGAATATGGTTAAAAGTTTCTAAATTAGCAGCAACTGCTTCTGCCAAAAATTGTTTGTTAGATTTTAGTCTGATAGAAGCATATTCTAATGCTGCTGGGTTGATTTTGATAGCGTTGATGATATATTCGTCGTCGTCTTTTAATTCTTCTGCTACCCAGGTTAGTTGAGCTATGTTGTTTGTTATAGCTTTTGTAGTTAGTTCTCTATTTTCTTTTAGGTCTTCGCTAATATGAGAGATAGGGCAGCCAAGGTCAATAGCCTTTGCAACAAAGTCGTAGTTAGATAGCAAAGTTTCGTCAGCTTCGATAATAGCTGTTGGTGCTATTTGTAAAAGCTTTAACATATACTCGGCATTTTCTTTTACACTTTCTGGAGCAAAATTAAGTGCTCTTGAGTTAAGTGCTGCTGCTGTTGACAAAACTTCAAAATCTGCTTTTGTAGTTTCGCTAGCATACATGTATGACTCCCAGTTTTTGTTAATAGCGGCAAGTACTAGTTGTTTGTTGTTTTTGACACTTTCGCTTGCATAGAACAAGTTAGAACTGTCAAGGTCTATCATCTTTGACATAAACTCTACATTGCTCTTAAGAGAGTCTGCAGCATAGTATAAAGAAGCTTTGTTAAGATTGTATGCAGACATAATAATTTCTGGATTGCTGCGTATGTGTTCAGAAGCATATTTTAATGCTTGAGGGTTTTGAGTTATAGCTGCAAGTACAATATCAACATTATCCTTAAATTGATATGCCAAATTTTCTAGGTACAAACCATTGTTTTGTACTGCTGCAAGTACAACATCGTGATCTACTTGCAACTCTTGGTAAAAGTATGGCAATGTGCTTGCGTTTTGACCAACTGCAGCCAATGCAAAACTCTTATCGCTACGCAAAATATCTGCTGCTTGATTAAGTATGTCTGGCATAACTTTTGAAGTAGCTAGCACGATATCAGGATACTCTGTTTTGCGCTCCAACTTTGATAGATAATTTGGGTTGTCAATAATCTTTTTTACTATTTTATCAATTTTCATATCATCAATAACCTTTTATATATAATACTAATTTTAATATATAATATACTGTTAGTATTTGTCAAATTATTTGCAACTATTGACAAATTTTGCAACAAAAAAGAGCGTAAAATTTTACACTCTATGTTTTGATTTTTTTATAACAACTATTAGTATCAAACCCAATACTACACTAACTACAACAAGTAGTATTGCAATAACAATTTCAAATGTTATGCCATCAAGTATAATAAACTTTGTCTCTACATATGCTGTAGATACTTGACCTTGATTGTCGATATATTTTATTTCGGTATATTGTGCTTGTTTGTCATAGTTGTTAACAAGTCTTATGCGTGTACCATCTAGCAATACTTGGGTTGTTAGTAATTGATATTTGTCTCCAACTTTTGTGTACAAATTAACAAAGGCAAGCTCGCTGGTTATTTTTATTGTTGCATTAGCTTTTATAGTTTGAGGATCTTTGGTGGTATTAAAAGTCATTATAGAAGCGGTTGTCACATAACCAACCTTGCCATCTTCTAGTTCGATCTCAAAAAATGACATATTTTGATAATCACTATAACCGGTGATAAGTTTTGTTGCTTTTATGCTAGAACCAGAACTTAATGCTGTAGCTAGGCTAATGCTGTTGCTAGCGGTGCTGGTTGCTTTTAGAGAAGTTGGGTATTTGTATATAATAGCTTGAGGGGTAGATATGATATAGTTGCCTTCGGCTATTTCAAATGTTGACATGTCGACTTTTGATAGGTGACTTTTGTTAATATAAACTGTTTGGTTATAATTTGCTTTTGTAGTGACCATACAGTACCAAAAATCTTGACTGTCGTCCAAAACAATTACATAACTATTTTTAGCTAAAGTCATACAAGAAGACAATGTATAAGGATAATTGTATGCGATAGCTGTGTTGGTCAAAATTGCAAGTTCTGCACCTTGAGTAAAGTTGTCTGTGTCAAGATAATCGGTTGGTTTTTGAAAGTCAGAAAGATCTTCTACAAAAGTTTGATCCAACTTAACGATGCTATCAGTAGCATTGTCTAGTACAAAAGTTTCGCCAGTCATTTGATTAAAGGCAAAACCATTGCTAGCAGCATCTAGTACAGTTTGAGTTATTGTAGAAAAGTCTGCACTAGATAATTTTGTTATAGTGTTGGTTGATTTGTTAAAAAAGTACAAATTGTCAAGATAGTCAACTTTGACATCATCAAACTCAATATCTATATCATAACTATCACTGACAGTCATTGTTTTTGTGTCGATGGTATAAACTTTTTTGCTATCTACTACGATTAGTCTTTGACCAGAGGTAGATACCAATAGTTTGCTATTTTGTTTATATTCTATGTTTTGAATGTCTGTAGTAGCAAAGCCTTGGTCTGTTAGCTTTAACAAACTACTTTGGTCTATATCGCTAGCTATATGCAATAAGTACATATCGCCATAGGCATCTTTTACTATAGAGTTGATTTGGTTAAAAGTGATAGATTGACCATCGTTATTGTAGCTGTCATAAGACAATGATTGATAATTGCCACTATAATCAAACACTTTGATAAAATCATTATTGCCCATAACAATATATATATATTGATTGTCGCAAGCAAGAAGTGTAGGGTTAGTGGTGTTTTCGTCAAGATAACCTTTTTTGCCAAAACTAAAGTTTAGCAAAGAGTCTTGCTCTACAATGCGTATGCGATTGTTGTCGGTATCTGCTACAAGCAAATAGTTGTCATAACTTATAATGCTAACATTTTTGCCATAACCGCTATTTTCTTGCGTATATTGCGATTGTGCATATGCGCGAGTACTAGATATACCAAAAGCGCCAACCAATGCAAATAAGCATATAGAGGCAAAAAGCAATGCTTTTTTTAACATAATTATATCTCCTAAAATTTATTATATATATAATGCTGCATTTTGGCAACCAAAGAGCAATATTTTTGTATATTTATGATATTTTTTGATATCTATTGAGATATTTACACACATAATGCTTTATTTTTGGCATAAAAAAATTTTTACAAATTTTGGCAGTATTTTGTTTAATATGACAAACTGCTGTCATAATATATGTGTTATTATCGAACAAATGTTTTAACAAAGCGACATTTTTTGACATTTTTATTAAAAAATATTAGAAAATTAAAAATGTCATTAAAAAACATTAAAAAATATGTCACTAAAGTATTGACTTTGAAAAATTTTGATGTTTTAATGTTTGCAAGTTAAAACTGCGGGGAGGATATTTTTATGGAGATGGATATTATTTCAAAAGCATTTTTAGGTATATACAGGTACCTAAATGTATTGACAAAATCAATTGATAGAGTTGTTAAAATAAAGGGTATTAACTCGTCTAGTTTTAATGATTATTACAAAAACAATACCGAGGATCAAACAGAAGAACTGCTTGCTTTAACTAACAAAAAAATCACCTTAATTAACATTAAAGTGATTGTTGACAAAACTTTGCTCAAGTTAAAAAGTGAGCAAGCAAGAATATTAACGCTAAAATATATAGACAATTTTAGCTCAAAACAAATATGCGAATTAATGTCGCTGCAACCAAGAACTTATTTTAGAAAAGTTAACGCAGCTCTAAATGAGTTTCAGAAGCATCTTTTGGTATTTTTTAACTCTAACGCTCAAGTTAAGTGCGACATACTAGAGCAGTCTTGGGTAAAAACTTTGCTTAACAACTACACAAAAGATACAAAAATAAATTGTGAAGTTGATGGTTCTTTTATCTACAAAACTATTATAAAAAGTCTAAAGCGTTCTGTAGCGTGCTAAAGTTCATAGTCTTCGTATACATTTTCTTTGCTAGGTTTTGATTTGCTCTTGGCTATCATACTAGGCTTAAACAACAAGTATACGAGAGCTACAGCAGGCAAACAAACTATTATTATTAGTATTGTCTTAAAGCTTGTGCTTTGTTTTAGATTTTTGATATATTGACTACTTACATTAACAAATGGGTTGGGTATACTTTGGTACTGTTCGGTATTTGGTGTGATGTTTGACAACATGTCACATAGACCTGCATACACATAACCAGTGTATTTTGTATTGTTTTTTGTATAGCATGCATAATACCAAATGTTGCCTCTACCTGATATTAATTCTTCACCTTTTATTTGTCCGACATATTGTATTTCTTTGGTGGTTGGCAAAGTACAATGTATGGTTGAGTTCTTTTTTGGCTCTAACCTTAATGTTGCGCCATCTGTTGCAAACACTCTAAAAGTCGCCATGTTTAGATATGGCTGCGTTGGGGTGTTTTTTGTTGCGACAACTGCATCAGCTTTTACAAAACCTACAAGGCCTAGATATTCTACTTTATAATAATTGTCTTTGTAGTCTAGCAGTTTTACATAATAACTATTAGGTATCTCAAACACAATGCTTTGGTCGTTAGGGTTAGAGCAAAAGTATACATTGCTATTAATAGCCTTGGCATAATAACTATGTGGCGTACCTGCCAAATTAAGCATTATTGATACTATCAAACAAAAAATTTTCATATTGCACCTGTGTTAATTTTATATATATTTTACCTACAAAAAAATAGAAATTTTGTCTAATAAGGAGTTTTAATGAATGTTGGTATTATTGACAGATTAAACAAAATTAATAAAGAATTGTCCAAACGAAAAAATAACAATAAACTAGCTATGTACAACACCCAAGGCAAAGTTCACCAAAAGCAACTAGCCTTTCATAAGTGTCCTCAAAAAAACAGGTGGGTTTTTGGTGGCAACCGTAGTGGCAAGACAGAGTGTGGTGCAGTAGAAACGGTGTATATGGCAAGAGGTTGTCATCCATATAGGCAAAACAAACAAAACACAGTTGGTTGGGTAGTGTCTTTGTCTACACAGGTGCAAAGAGATGTAGCGCAAAAAAAAGTTTTGTATTATCTTAATCCAAGTTGGATAGTAGATGTTGTTATGTTAAGTGGAAAAAAGGACAATCCTAGTGGTGGGGTTATAGATTATATACAGATAAAAAACACTTTTGGTGGTGTTAGTACGATAGGCTTTAAGAGTTGCGATCAGGGTAGAGAAAAGTTTCAAGGCACTTCTCTTGATTATGTCTGGTTTGACGAAGAACCACCACAAGATATATATGACGAGTGCCGCATGAGAGTTTTGGACAAGGGTGGTGATATCTTTGGCACAATGACCCCGCTAAAAGGCCTTACTTGGGTGTATGACGAAATATACATGAATTGCCACAATGACCCACAAGTTTGGTCGCAACATATGAATTGGCAAGACAACCCATATCTTGACCAACAACAGGTAAAAATGTTAGAAGAGTCAATGTCTCATGATCAATTAGAAAGTCGAAAATATGGCAAATTTGTAGGTGGTGGTGGGCTTGTGTATAATGAGTTTGACCCGAGTGTACATGTTATTGATCCATTTGTTGTGCCAGTTGAGTGGTATGACAATATTTCTATTGACCCAGGCTTGCACAATCCACTTGCTTGTCATTGGTATGCTGTTGATTTTGATGGCAATGTATATGTTATAGCAGAGCATTTTGATAAGGACAAAGACATTATTTATCACTCTAATTGTATCAAGCAAATATCCAAACAGCTTAACTGGCATACAAATAGTACCGGCATGTATCAAGCACTAATAGACAGTGCTGCAACACAACGCACTTTGGCCTCGACAAAGAGTGTAGCAGAACTATTTTATGACAACGGCATATCTGTCAATGCAAAGGTAGACAAAGACTTATTTAGCGGCATTTCTAGGGTAAAAAGCTACCTAAAAGATGCCACAGGCAAGGCAAAGCTTTTTATATTTAGAAATTGCACCAACCTAATAAGAGAGTTAAAAACATATTATTGGGCGCAAGATGACAGGCCGCAAAAAAAAGACGACCACTGCCTTGACGAATTAAGATACTATATTATGTCAAAACCAACAACAGCAAAAAGCAACCAACCAAAAAGCGCAATACAACTAGACAAAGAAAAACTATACAAAAAACTCAATAATAGCTTTCGAAGCCCGCACTATTACTAATAGTGTAGGCTTTTTTATATAAAGGGAGAAAATATGCCAAGTTTATCAAAAAAAACAAAAAGTAAAAAGTCAATTTTGGAGCCTAATATAAGTCAAGACGAAGTGATAAAACAAGCTTTGTATAAAAAAGCTATGGGTTATATCAGTCAAGAAATTATAGAAGAATATGTCACCGAAGATAGCGAGCTTATTTTGTCCAAACGCAAAGTCACCAGCAAAGAAGTTCCACCTGACATACCAGCAGTAAAAACTCTTATAGAGATGCTCGGTGCCAAAGATGACATAACCAACATGACCGACGAAGAGTTGTTGCAAGAAAGGCAAAAACTTTTACAGTTATTGCAAAAGGAAAACGAAGATGGATAAATGTATTTTATGCAATGCACCTGGCACAAAAATATATGCAAGTTCAAAACACATAATTTTGTGCAAAACTTGTAGCAAAAAGTTATATCAAAGTTTGGCAAAAAACATCGTGCCAAAAAGTCCTACAAATATTTTTCTCAACACAAAAAAGGAATTTTAACATGCAAAAAAAATTACAACAAAAACAAGACCAAATTATAAAAAATCTAATTCAAGAAGTACAAAATGACTTCAAAAATCGTCAAGCAGAACGCAAAAATTTTGAAGCACAATGGCGACTAAATAGCAACTTTCTTATGGGCAATCAGTATTGTGCAATTAACAATCTAAACGAAGTAGAAGATTACCAAAAACAATATTTTTGGCAAGAGAGAGAAGTTTTTAATCATATTGCACCTTTGTACGAAGCTCGCTTTGCCAAGCTTGCTAGAGTTAGGCCAAAGATGAAGGTAGTGCCTACAAGCACTCAAGAAAACGATATAAAAACAGCAAAAATGAGCAAAGACATTATCGAAAGTGTTTATCAAAAGCTAAATCTTACTCACATCATACAAGAAGTGACCAAATGGAGCGAGATATGTGGTACTGGTTTTTACAAAATTTTGTGGAACAATCTAGGTGGTAGAATTATTGCTAGAGACAAAAATTCGCAACCAGTATACGAAGGAGAAGTTCAAGTAGTTGCCGTGCCACCATATGAGATTTTTCCAGAAAGTAGCTGTAGTAGTGATATATCTGATTGTGCAAGTATTATTCATGCCAAGGCGTATAATGTCCAAACTATAAAAAACATCTGGGGCGTAGATGTTATGCCAGAAGATATAGATGTATTTTCTTTAGACAACTCGCAAGTTGCCGGTGGTCTAGGGTACAAATCTACTACTGTAAAGGTAGTAAATAGTATTAAACCAAATCACGCTATTGTTATCGAAAAGTACGAAGCACCTACAACAAAATACCCTAACGGCAGATTGATTATTGTATGTCAAGATAAGTTATTACATCTTGATGAGTTGCCTTTTGTTAACGAAGCAGATAACAAAAGAGGTTATCCATTTGTTAGACAAATATCTAACGAGCAAGCTGGATGTTTTTGGGGTGTTAGCATCATCGAAAGAGTTATACCTGTACAAAGAGCTTACAATGCAGTAAAAAACCGCAAACACGAATTTCTTAATAGATTGTCTATGGGTATATTAACAGTAGAAGATGGCTCTGTAGATACTGACAACTTGGAGATAGAAGGTCTATCACCAGGCAAAGTTTTGGTTTATAGGCAAGGATCTAATCCACCTAGCATTATGACAGATAGCTCTGTACCAGCAGATTTTACTACCGAAGAACAACGCCTATTAGATGAGTTTGCAGAGATAAGTGGTGTTAGCGAAATTATGCGCAACAACTCTGTCACTGCAAGCAACTTAAGTGGTATTGCATTGCAACTTTTGATAGAACAAGATGATGCAAGACTTACTGCAACTGCAGACAATATCAAAAACGCAGTAAAGGGTGTGGCAAAACATGTTTTAAGACTATACAAACAGTTTGCTACAACTCCAAGATTGGGCAAGTTGTCTAACGATGAGGGCGGCGTAGATATGTTTTATTTTATAAATAATGACATCTCTAGCGAAGATATAACTTTCGAAACCGAAAACGAAATTGGCGAAACTTTAGCTCAAAAACGCAGTATGATTTTTGAACTATTAAACGCCGGTTTGCTTAATGACGAAGATGGCAAAATGTCTAATTCTACTAGACACAAAGTGCTAGAATTGTTGGGTTTTGGTATTTGGGAAAATAGCGTAGATCTAAAAACCCTTCAAATCAAATACGCCGACAAAGAAAATCTTATGTTAATTAACACTCCAAAACTTGTCGAAGTGACCGAGATTGATGACCATTTGCTACATATCAACGAACATATCGGTTTTATGTTAACTAAAGAGTACGAAGAGTACAAGGCAAAAAGTCCAAACATTAAAGAAAAATTTTTGGCACATATACGACTACACAAGGCATATCTAGAACAAAACTCACAAGGAGAAGATAATGGAAGATAAAACAATTTTGGAACAACTACCAGATAGTGAGCCTTGCCACCAAGGTGCAGATGCACAACAAGATAATGGGTGTGACAGCAAACAAGGTAGCTCCAACAATATAGGTAAGTTTAAGGATGAAAAGTCGCTTTTGCAAGCATACAACAATTTGCAAAGCGAATTTACCAAAAAGTGCCAAGCACTATCTCAACTTGCCAAACAATTAGAAGAAAACAAAATTAACAATTTGCCTTCTAAACAACAAATAATTGCGCAAAAACTTGATCAACTAACACAAGATTATAGCAACTTTGCCAGTTATAAAGATGACATTTTGGCGCTAGTTGATAGCGAGTGTCAAGACATAGAAAAAGCCGTCTATGACGCCATGTCAAAGTTTGCTATAAACAATTTCAAAACTGCCCAAAACTACGCTAGCGAAGAGGGCTTTTTAGAAAAGTATATTTATAGCAACGAAAATATAAAACAAAAAATAATACAAAAATATTTTGAAAACACAACTCTAAATCAAGCTCCTAATATTATTGCCAGACATGTTGGTTCAAAAAGTATAGTAAGTCCAAAGCAATCGCCAAAAAGCATAAGAGATGCTGGCAATATTGCTAGGGCCTTGTTTGGAGACTAAAGGAGAAAAGTATGGTAACATTAACCAGCGCACAAGACGCTCTAAAAACAGTTTATTTGGGTGTTGTAAGCGATCAACTTAATACTAATGCCAATCCACTTTTATCAAAGATTAATCAAACAACCCGCGATGTATGGGGCAAAGAAGTAAGAAAATTAGCTCCATATGGTATTAATGGTGGTATTGGTGCAGGCAGTGAAGATGGCAAATTGCCAAAAGCTGCAGCAAACAACTATGTACAATATGTTAGTACTCTAAAAAACTTGTATGGCACAATCGAGTTGTCAGACAAAGCAATAAGAGCATCTCAAAACAATGCAGGTGCTTTTGTTAACCTTCTTAACGATGAAATGGAAGGCCTTATCAAAGCTAGTAGCTTTAACTTGGGTCGTATGTTATATGGTGATGGTAGTGGTAAAGTAGCATATGCTGCTGACGGTCCTACTGCAAGCAACCAAACAGCTCCAGTAAAATTAGATTCTACCCGCAATGTTATCGAAGGTATGATTATTGACTCTTACTTTGGTGAGTCATATATGGGTGACTCTTCTAACAAAAGAATTGTAAGTATCAACAGAGAAACCAAAGAAGTTACATTTGACGCAAAAGGTTCTTTTGCAAAAGACTATGCGTTTTATGTCCAAGGTTCAAGAAATAAAGAAATCACTGGTCTTGGTGCAATCTTTAGTGACAATTCAACTTTGTATGGCGTGGATAAAACAAAATATCTATGGATGAACCCTTACAAAACTACAGCCGAAACTCTAGATGACGAAGTTATACAAACAGCTATCGATGCCGTTGACGAAACTGCAGGCAGTGTTGTTGACTTTATTGTATGTTCTTCTAAAGTTAAGCGCATATATCAAAAATATCTTCAAACATACAGAAGAAATATTGATGTTATGGATCTTAATGGTGGTTATAAGGCTATCTCATACAATGGTATACCTCTAGTATCAGATAGATTTGTAGAAGAAGACACTATGTATCTACTAAACACCAAAGAGTTTAATTTGCATCAACTATGTGACTGGAGATGGCTTGAAGGTGATGATGGTCACATTATCAAACAAATTCCAGGCTATCCAACATATACAGCTACATTAGTAAAATATGCCGAACTTGTTTGCGATAAACCAAATGGTCAAGCAAAAATTTCTGGTATTGTACAATAATAACAACAAAACAAAGGCAGACATTTTTGTCTGCCTTGTTTTTTAATAAAAGGAAAAATAAAAAATGTCTCTTATCAAAATAACTAATGACATGTTTAATATAGCAAACAGAATAAAGCAAGTTGACCCGTATTATTTTGTTGTATATGACACAGTCAAAAAAACATATCAACTGCATCATAGCAAGCAAAGGTTTAGTAGTTATTGCTTGACTTTGGGGCCAAAACTAAATGTTGGCGCTGTATACAAAGCACAACAAACAACTCAAAGAAACTTTGAAAAAATAATTAAACAGCTAGAGCAAGAAAATGACTACAAGCAGCAACAACAAACAAAGTCTCTCATGGGTGAGGCGCAGTGCAAACTTGCCAGCTACATTAACTATATTAACTACAGCTCAAAAACAATTGATTTTGATAAGCTTGACTAAAAGGAGATTTTTGTATGACTGTTAAAGAAGTTTTAACTCTTGCAACTGCTTTTCTTAATTTGCAAACCGAGTTTGAAGGGTTAATTAATGGGGTAGGTTCTGCAGATGCCAGAACTCAAAAAGAATTTGACAATTTGCAACTAGCACTTAACTTGTGCTACCAAGACATCGCACAAAACTATTTGCCACTGCTTTATACACAAGAGCTAACTATAGAAAATAACAAAATATATTTAAGTGACATAACTAAAGAACTTTGCCAAGTATATTCTATAACAAGTATAGATGGTAAAAAGGGTTATAAGTTCAAAGTATTTGACAACTATATCGATACCAATGTTAATGGCCTTGTAAAAATAACATATAGTTATGTGCCTGTCAAACTTAACCTTAATGACACCATCAACAATTTTGCCGGTAGAATTTCTAAAAAGTGTTTAGCTATGGGCACAGTTAGTGAGTATTGTTATATAAGTGGTTTGTACGAGGATGCTGCTTTGTGGGGCGAAAGATACAAAGACGATCTAAAAACAGAAACTCGAAAAAGGGGAGAAATTGTCTTACCTAAAAGAAGGTGGTTTTAGATGTTTTATAAAAATTTGCCAAAAACAAAAAAATTAAAATATATCGATATAAAGCTAAATCCTATCAAATTTGATGATAATAAAAACGAAGCAATAAAGACAAAACAAACATACAACTTTGTTTTTGATAACAATAAGCTAAAGCATAGTATAGGTTTGCGATCTATGACTTTGCCAAATTCTGAAGTGTCAGACAGCCCAAACGAAAGAAGTATTATATTTGATAAGGGTAGTGACATTGTAGGTGTATGGGCATATAAGTATATCAGTCAAGAATATCAAAAAAAGCAATACTCTTTTGTTGTGTATTGTGCCAACAAGGCACTATATTGGTTTAAGATGTTTTCGCAAGATTGCTATTTGCATACACTCTATGACAAAACATTGGAGCAAAAACCAACAGTAATTAATTATAATCTTAATGGCAGAGATATACTTATATTTAGCTCACCACAAGATGGCATGATGGTGTGGGATGGCGATGTAGTTTTAGAAAAAATAGCTACAGCTCCGACCGTTAGGTCGATGTGTTTGCACAAAGAAAGATTGTTTGCAATTGTAGAAAATTCTGCCAACATTATCCAATATAGCAAAAATTTGGACCCGACCAATTGGTTTGTCACTGGAAACGCCGAAGATTCAGGGGTTATAACAATTTCCGACCAAATGGGCGATATGAATAAGATAGTTAGTTTTATGGGTTATTTATACATTTTTAGAGATTATGGCATAACCAAGCTAGCTTTTTATGACGAAGATGGCCAATATGCAATTTCGCAATTATTTTACTCTGGCAGTAGGATATATGCTGACACTGTTTGTGTATGTGGTGACAATATTTATTTTATGACAAATGATGGTGTTTATATGTTTGATGGCATCAATACCAAACAACTAAATTTGCAAAGTTTGACCATATCAAAATGTAGCAATAACAATGCAACAGCTTGTTTTCATGCTGGCAAATATTATGTCGCTTGCAAACTAGATTATAACGACCAATCACAAGTCGGTGACGAAAATAATACAAACTGTGTTAACAATAGTTTGCTTGTCATAGACACATCAGAGCAGAGTGTTGATATAGTAAGGGGTGTCGATATATCTTGTATGTTGCCAGTTGATATCGAAAATATTTCTAAAGTATTTTGTTGCAAAAGAGGCGAGCACGCAGATGCTGTTTCAGAGTTTACTTATGACGGCAAAAATTATGACTTGCCATTGCCAAAGGTGTGGCAGTCTTCTTTGACTACTTTGGATAATATTGATAAAGCAAAAATTGTTAAAGAACTTTTTATACAAAGTCAATACGATTGCAATGTCACTATCAAGACAGCTGATTTTGAAAAAACATATTTTGTAAAAGGTCACAAAAAACCACAACGCATAAGAGTTGGTATCAGAGGCAAACTTATTGGCATAGATATAACTGCAGATGATAAAGCAGACATTGTGCCACCAACTTTGCGCGTAGGTGTGGAGGTGTAATATGATTGATACACTTTCGCTTGGCAAACAATCTTATGTTATGTGCCAAGATATTGCCGAACAACTTAACTTTTCAAAAACAAAAACTAACAGTGGTAGTAGTGTTTGTTTGATTGGTGGCATTGGCGAACATAGAGTAATAAAAAAACATATTAGTTTATCTAACGAACCTAACAAACTTATTAACTATGTCGTTGGTGTAAGAGTTGTGCAGACTTCTGTAGATGAGCAGTTTGAGGTGATAATAAAATTTGACGATGCTATTGTTTCAAGGTCTTTTTTTGTCGCTAGCAATGGCTGCGGTAGTTGTTGTAATATCTTTAGCTATACTAGCAGCAATAGTGCTATCAATGTATCAGTCGCTGTGTGTTCTACCCAAAGTGATACATCTTTTTTTGTAGATCAAATAATAATTTCTACCAACACTAGCAATCTAAAAGTTAGTTATCCCAACAAATGTAGCAAAGACAACTTTTTGAGATTTAGCCTTGGTTATCTTGGCGAAGGCAACTATCAAAATATCGGCAAAGCATACAATATAGCATTTGAGCAAGATGGCACATTGTATGCTGGGGTTATGCCTAGTGAAATTTTTGATATTCAGCGACTAAATCTCATAGACAGCAAAGATGCAACATCTTTTTGCGCATATTCTACTTGTGACGGATTGGATTTTGGTATTGCTATGCTTGCTAGTTCTTCTGATACAAAGAGCTATAACTATAACCACAAAACTACTACAAAAAAATCAATTAACTTGCATTACTACAAAGATATTGATGTGGCACCTTGTTTTAACGACCAAAATAGCGATATTAACTGTCAAGCAGTTTATTTGCAAGACGGCCAGTATGTATATTATCAAATGAAAGATCTAGTGCCGGTCGAAGGCTACTCGCTAAATATTGACCCTGCCATGGTAAAAAAACTTTGTCTATGCAAACCAAAACAAGCGGAGCATATTGTGTCATATGCGCCAATTCTTATGCTAGACACATCTAACAAGCTGCATGTGTATCATGATTTCTTGCATATGGACAATTCGTTTGAGATATCTGTGGTAGACGATATGTTTTGTACATATGGGGCAACTATCAATGATTTGGAGATATATTTGAGCAGGTATGATGGTTGCTACAAATATTGTCTTTCGTACAACACGGCAACCCAAAAGTATAGTCAAACTTCGATTACTAAAATTGGTATGTTTGATATGTATTATCCAGGCTTTGACAATGATGCCTTTTATATAAAAGACCAAGTTATCTATTTTACCAAAAATAGGGATTTGTTATGATAATTTATTCAAAACCAGCACACTATCTAGCTCAAAAAAATTTGTTCTACCAGCAGCAAAAGCAAAAGAGAGGGGGAAAGTTTATGTTTAATTATAAATTTGATGATGTATTTACCGAAAAAACAGTTGAACTTGTTGAAGAAAAAGTTGTGAAAGATCAGCCGTTAGAGCCTATTGTTGATTTGGACCCTAGCAAAAGCGATATTATATGTGGGAAGAAATCTTTAGAGTAGCTTTGTCTAATGGTTTGTGGGCGGCGTTGTTTGTAGGATTGTTAGTATTTCAATTAAAAGACAGTGCAAAAAGAGAAAAGAAATATCAAGATACTATTTCGAAACTAAACGAGCATCTCGATGCTGTAAGCGACATCAAAGAAGAGATAAAAGAAATACGCGCTTGCTTGGTAAAAGGAGATAAAAAATGAAAAGTATAAAAGATTATGCTGTACTGCTAGGTGTTATTAGTGCCGTTATAGCGCTTGTCCAAATAATAGCTAGTGTATTTAACTTTGGCCTTGATATTAACCTAATTGTAGAAACAATATCTATAATATTGGCAGTATTAGTGACTGTTGGTGTTATTAACAAAAAAGACAGTACTAACAAATCTATCAAAGAACTGCAAGAAGACATAAAAAGTGATCTTATAAACTCAACAAATCAAAAAGATGAAGATGTAGACAAAACAACTTTTTTAGATCAAAACAACAAAGACAACTAAATATCAAAAAAACAACCTAAATTTTAGGTTGTTTTTTTATTAAAAAATAGTGCTTTTTAGCCATAAAGTACAACATATTTTAACAAAAGTGTTTGCAAATTATATTATATTATTGTATACTTTATATATCAAAATTGGTTTTTACAAAATTTAATATTAAGGAAAAAATAGTTATGATGTTTAGAAATTCGGTTAGACTTATTTTATCTAACTTTTCTAATGTATGGAAGTTGTTATTGTATTATGTGATATGTACAGTTATTTCTTTGGCGATTTTGTATCCTATTGCTAGCCCAATTATTGCCAAGTTAAACGCTGCACATGTTTTTTCTGATATACAATTGTTATTTAATGGTTTGTTTTCTCAACCTGATCAAATAGCAGTGACAGCAGACCAAATTATGGTGACAATAGGTGAGGTGCTTTCTGCCAATGCAGATAAGTTTATACTAAACTATGTTTTCTTTGGTATTGTAGTTTTGGCTGTTATGCCATTTTTGTATGGTTTGGGCGAACTTGCTATAAGCGAAGTTTTGTATGGTTTTATGACTAGTCAAACTAACTATAGCTTTACAGGTTGCTATATTCGCAATTTGGGCAGATCTTGTTTATTGCAATTAACAAAAATGATCACCGTGTTGCCTATCAACATTATTACTGTACTTAGCTTGTACGGTGTTGTAAAACTACTTGCTACTGGACTTATAGGCAATATACTATTAAGTGTATTGATTTGTATTGTTATAGTTGCTTTTGTAGCTTTCAAAAACACCTTGTTTAGCTGCTGGACTCCAGCTGTTGCTGTGCATGATGTTGGACCTTTTAAGGCTCTAAAGATGTGTTTTAGAACTGTTTTCCACAACTTCTTTAGCGTATTTTCTACTGCTATAGCTGTCATCGTTATGGCTATAACTGTTAACTTTATTTTTGGCTTGTTTACTTTTACTATTGCTTTTGTTATTACTTTGCCACTTACTATATTTGTATGGTATGTATTCCACATGGTTGCATACTTTAGCAATCAAGGTATGAGATTTTATGTGTATCCAGATATGTTTATTACACCAAAACGCATAAAAGAACAAGAAACAATCAAAAAGTTAAAATACTATCTATAATTTTGTCAAACTTTGACAATAATGTTTTATAAAAAAATTAATGCTTGCAAAAAAACTTTGCAAGTGCTATAGTTATGTACTTTGTCTGATAATAACACTTTTGGTGTTAATATATTTTGTGCTACAAATTTAGCACTAAAAATTAATAATACATTTTTTGGGGTATATATTGTTATATATCTCTTTTGGTATGCAAAATTTTATTAACTAGCAATATCAAGTCTAAATTTGCTTTTTAGACTTTTTATATATTATTTTTAAGGAGAATACAATGAAAGAAAATTTGAAAGTAATGTTCTTGGGTGGTGTAGATGAAATTGGTAAAAATATGACCGTCCTAGAATATGGAGAAGATATTATCGTTATCGATAGCGGCCTTGCTTTTCCTAGCGATGACATGCCTGGTATCGATTTGGTAGTACCTGACATAACATATCTTAGCATGAACAAAGATCGTGTAAGAGGTATATTTATCACTCACGGTCACGAAGACCACATTGGCTCTTTGCCATATGTTTTGGACGAACTACATGTACCAGTATATGGTAGTGGTCTAACACTTGGTTTGGTTGATACAAAACTTCGTGAGTTTAGAGATATCAATGCCGAACTTAACACTATAAAATCAGGTTCTGTTATACATGCTGGTTGCTTTAAGGTAGAGTTTGTGTCTGTCACTCACTCTATACCTGGTGCAATGGCTCTTGCTATAACAACCCCTGTTGGTTTGGTTGTACACACAGGTGACTTTAAGATTGACCAAACACCTATCAATGGTGATGGTTTTAATATTCAACGCTTTGCCGAACTAGGTAAAAAAGGTGTTTCTTTGCTTTTGTGCGAGAGTACCAATGTAGAAAGAAGTGGTTTTGCCATGAGCGAAGCGCATGTTGGTAGAACTCTTGATGAACTATTTGGTAGGCTTACTGACAAAAGAATATTTATCGCAACATTTGCATCAAATGTACACCGTTTGCAACAAATTATGGACTTGTCAAAAAAATACAACAGAAAAATAGCCTTTTCTGGTAGAAGCATGATCAATGTATCAGATGTTGCTATTAAACTAGGCGAGTTAAAAAGCGATAAAGAAAATATCATCGATATTGATAAGATAGAAAAATACGAAGATAAAGAACTTATTATCATCACAACAGGTAGCCAAGGCGAAGCAATGAGCGCGCTTACTCGTATGTCTAATGACAACTTTAACAAAGTAAGACTTGGCGAAAACGATGCAGTTATTATTTCTGCTAGCCCAATACCAGGAAACGAAAAGAGTATCAATACAGTTATCAACAACCTATATCGCAAGGGTTGTACAGTTATATATGATGAGCTTGCCGATGTCCATGTATCTGGCCACGCATATCAAGAAGAACTAAAAATAATGCATTCTTTATTAAAACCAAAATTCTTTATACCTGTACATGGCGAATATAGACATATGCGTCGTCATCAACTACTAGCTCAAGAGATGGGTATGCCAGCTCGCAATATTATTATTCCAGAGCTTGGTATGTGTGTAGAAGTTAATCGCAACTACTTTAGAGCGACAGGTACAGTTGTAGCAGGTGAGAGACTTGTTGACGGTACTGGTCTTGGCGACCTTGAGAGCGTTGTTTTGCGTGATCGTAAGTTGCTTAGCGAAGAAGGTTTGTGTGTAGTATTGCTAACTATATCTTCTCGCAGTCGTGAAGTAATAGGCGAACCAAATATTATTTCTCGTGGTTTTATCTATCAAGACGAAGCTAGCGAAGTTATCACCGATGCTAAAGAAGCAATCTTAACCGGTCTTGCTAATCTTGACATAAAAGACCTTGACCTTAACGAGCTAAAAATGGCAGTAAAAAAAGTAGCATCAAACTACTTCTTCAGAAAAACAAAAAGAAAACCAATGATATTAACAATAGTTAACGAACAATAATTATGATTATTTCTAACCTAACCGAAGATTTTTTGAATAAATTAGCAATGCCAACTGACCCCCAACTAAAAGAGTTGGAGGCTTTTGCGCGCCAAAAATTTATACCAGTTATGATAGATCAAACAGCCAATTTTTTGGCACTGCTTACTAGACTTATAAAACCACAAAGCATATTAGAAATAGGCACTGCGATTGGTTATTCTGGTACGATTTTGCTAAACAATAGTCCAAAAACTTGCCATCTAACAACATATGAAAAGATGCAAAGCAATTATGAAATAGCAAGTCAAACTTTTGCAAAATTTGGCAAAGCTAGTCAAGTGACCCAGCTACTTGGAGATGCTGGCGAACTTTTGCAACAACAAACAGGCGAGTTTGATATGATATTTTTGGATGGCCCAAAAGGACAATACATAAAATATCTACCAACACTACTAAAACTACTAAAAGTAGGTGGAGTGCTTGTTTCTGACAATGTTTTGTTTAAGGGTATGATAACAGGTGAGGTTAAAACTCCAAGAGATCATAACACTATAAAAAACAATATGACAAAGTTTATCGAGACAATATATGCCGATAACACTTTACAAAATTCTTTGCTTAATGTCGGTGACGGCGTTTTGATAAGTATTAAGATAAAATAGAGGGAGTACTATGTTAGAACTATTAGCCCCAGCAGGCAATATGGAAAAACTAAAAACAGCTATATATTATGGCGCTGATGCTGTATATTTTGCTGGCAAAAAATATGGTCTTCGTGCTTTTTCTGACAACTTTGATTTGGACGAATTAAAGCAGTCTGTAGACTATTGCCATGAGCATAATGTAAAAGCATATATCACTATCAATATTATAGCTCATAACCCAGACTTTGACGGTCTAGAAGAGTATGTAAAATATTTGTACAGTATTGGCGTAGATGCTGTTATTGTAGCAGATATAGGCATTATAGATTTTATCAGAAAAACTGTGCCAGAACTAGACATACATGTTAGCACTCAAGCTAATATTACTAACAAGTATAGCGCAAAGTTTTTTGTTGATATGGGCGTAAAGCGTATTATTCTTGCAAGAGAGTTGTCTATTACCGAGATCAAACAAATACGCGACTTTGTGCCACCAGAGATAGAGATAGAGGCGTTTGTACATGGCGCTATGTGTATTAGTTATTCTGGCAGATGTCTTTTGTCTAACTACCTTGCAAAAAGAGATGCCAATTGCGGAGCTTGCGTGCAAGCTTGTCGTTGGGAGTATACAATTACCGAAAAGAACAGACAAGGCGAGCAATACCCAATTGAACAAGATAGTCGTGGTACATATATTCTTAACAGCAAAGACCTTAATATGCTAGATTATATTGATCAATTGTACAAAGCTGGTGTCACCAGCCTTAAGATAGAAGGCCGTATGAAATCGCCTTATTATGTAGCAACTGTAGTCAATGCATATCGTAGAGCTATTGATAGTTTGCTAAAGGATGTTGACGCATATAAGCCCGACCCAATGCTTCAATTAGAACTTGCCAAAACAAGTCATAGACAATTTACTACAGGCTTTAACTTTAAGGACAAGTTTAAGGAAGAGAGCGAATATTTAGAGACCTCTTATCCTGTTCAAAGTCACGAATTTGTTGCTATCGTGACAGGCGATGCAAAAGATGGTTTTGTCCAAATAGAGCAACGCAATCGCTTTGTAGTAGGCGATGAGTTAGAGATATTGTCACCAAGCAAATACTTTAATCAAACAATAACAATTACAAAAATTAAAACCCAAGATGGTGAATTTATAGATGACGCAAAAAATGTACAACAAACAGTGTTTATCGAAACTGACAAGCAATTGCGTCAAGGCGATATTTTAAGACGCCAAGCAAAATAAAATATGCAAGACCTCAAAGATAAAATTGAGGTTTTTTTTTGTGTACGGACAAGTTAGCATTGTGCCCAAAAGTACACAATTTTTTTTGTACAAGCAAAAAACAACAATCTTCGACATATATATAACCATAAACACTTGTCGGAGGGGTTTATGATTGTAGAAAATTTTATGTCTTTTATGAACAAGATTATGTTGTTTTCGGCATATGTAAACAATGTTTCGTGTTTTCCCAAACCGTTAACTTTGGAGCAAGAAAAAGAATTTTTTGAAAATTTTTGGGCAGGGGACGAGCAGGCAAAAGAAAAATTAATTAGTCACAACTTAAGACTTGTGGCACACATTGTCAAAAAGTACAATACAGCAGGCGAAGCAGATGACCTAATATCAGTCGGTTCTATTGGTCTTATAAAGGCGATAAACTCGTTTAGGTACGACAAAAATACTCAATTTAGTACATATGCAGCAAGGTGTATAGAAAACGAAATTTTAATGCTAATAAGGGTTAACAAAAAGCACCAACAAGTATTAGCTCTCAACGAATGTTTGGGCAAAGATAAAGACGGCAACGAAATATGCCTTATGGATATTGTACCCAATATCGAAGGCGATGTTATCGAAACTGTCGAAAATAATATACTAACCGAAAAACTTCTCAATATTATAAAAAAAGTGCTGTCACCAAGAGAATATCAAATAATATGCATGCGCTTTGGCGTGGGTGGCAAACCTAGTCTAACTCAACGAGAAGTGGCAAAAAAACTAGGTATATCACGCTCATATATCAGCAGGCTAGAGAAAAAAGCCCTAGAAGTCATAAGACATAATGTAAAACAACAACAAATATACTTTAGTTAGTTGTTTTAATCTTCTTTTTTTGTTAATATTAATATGTAAGCAAAATAAAGGAGACAATTATATGTTAGTATTTTTTCTATTTGTACCAGCGGTAGCTTTGACTGTTTTGGGTATTATGTACATCACAGGCAAAGGTCTTAAATATATTGTAAGTGGTTCGCAAGTAGACCCTCAAGCTGTTGCTACTTATTCTCAACAACGCAACCCAGTTAACAATTGCAAATTTTTTGGCATATTGATGTTAATAGGTGCAGTATATAGCGTTATGTTAGCTATTGGCGTACTTACTAGACTTTATCTAATTATTTCTATTAGTACTATAGTAGTTGCAATTTTGGGTATGGGTAGTGTGTTATATTATTACAATGCAAAAGCTTTGAGAGCAAAAGGAGTAAAAAATGCAAGCAATAAAAATGCTCAAAACTAGAAAGTCAGATCGCAAATTTTTGCCATATAGCATTGACTTAAACATCATCGAAGATATCATAGATTGTGCTAGACTATCTGCCAGCGCAAAAAATGTTCAACCATGGCACTTTGTTGTTATTGACGATACACAAATAAAAACTAAAATATCTCAACTAGCCAAAAATGGCGCCTTTATACAAGACTGTGGGGTATGTGTAGCAGTATTCTGTCAAGATAGTGAGTATGCGCAACAAGATGGTAGCGCAGCTACACAAAATATACTTAACGCAGCTACTGCATATGACCTTGGTAGTTGTTGGGTGGCGGGATACAACAAGTCTTATTCTGATGCTGTTGCAGATTTGTTGCAAGCACCAAAAGACTACAAACTTATCAGTCTAGTTGCAATTGGTATAATAAAAGAAAAAACTGCTCGTGCAGACAAAAAGCCTCTTGCTCAAGTTATGAGTTATAATAAGTTTGAATAAACTTGCCTTTCTAGTTATGTATAGCAGGTAAAAAATACTATTGTTAATTGTATTATAAAAATAAGAACCTATCTTTTTAGGTTCTTTTTTATATCAAAACAGCATTGACAAAAATTTTTGTAGGTTATATAATATCACTGTTAGATAGCCAGATGGTCGCGGGGTAGCAATACCACGAGGAAAGTCCGGGCTTCATAGGACAGGGTGCTGGGTAACGCCCAGTGAGGGCGACCTTAAGGAAAGTGCAACAGAAATAAACCGCCAACCTAGTTGGTAAGGATGGAAAGGCGAGGTAAGAGCTCACCGCCCGGTTGGTGACAATCGGGGCTCTGTAAACCCCACTCGAAGCAAGATGAAAAAACCGTCAAAAGTTGTCCGCTTGGTTTTTTAAGAGTGTCGCTTGAGTTGTATGGTAACATACAACCTAGATAGATGGCCATCAAATACAGAACTCGGCTTATAGACTATTCTAATATTATAAAAAAAGAAGTATTAATTTACTTCTTTTTTTTTGTATAAAAAATGCACCTACTTGCAATACTTAATGCATGAATATTATTATTGTATTATTAATTGCTGTAGCTGGTGTCAATGCCTGTGCTATAGGCATAATAGGCCTTATAATAAGTATCTTAAACAGGCCAAAACTTAAGCGTAGATATAATGCTCCAAAAAAGCTTACCGCGATAAAAAAGCTGTTTTTTGACGATCTAAACAGCGCAGAGTATTATACCTTGTGCAAGATAAAGTACAACATGCCAGAGCTAAAAAGTGATTATGGCCAGTATCTGACCTTATTAAAAAACGCCGGATATAATATAGAGTTTCCATTGTATAAGATTTCTATGCTTGGTGGGTACAATAAGAACTGCTTAAAAAAAGAACTTGGCATTTTGCGCAAATTAGAAGAGTATGGTTATGCCGTAAACATAGCTATTAATTTTGACTCAAAAAAGTTTGACTATAAAGAATTATTATATATAGCTAGAGAGCAAAGTTTTGTATCAAGTATAGTTAAGATATATAATACCAACGATGTCGAGCTAAAGCTTTTGTGGGCGCTTAATATGTTTAATATCAACTATATGTGTGTCACAAAAAAAGCTCTTTTTGATACCAAACATGTTGGTTGTTCGGTAGATATCGCTAATGTTAGATACAACTTTTTTGATGAGAGTTATATAGATTTTGTATACAAATCGCAAGTTAATGCCAACAACTTTGTGGTAGCTAGTAGTAGAACTTTTGATTATAAAAAAGCCTTTGCTTTGCAACGATTTAACTTTATTAATCTTGCCAAACACAAACAAAGTGTTGTGTTTAATATGTATATACCTTTTAGCGTGGATGACAAAAAGTCTTGCTATTTTTCTTTTGCGCATACTAGCAAAAGTTTTACTTTGACCAATCTTATAACTAACAAAACCATAACCTATACAAGCAACCTGCCAATTTTTACAAAAGCAGTTGTGACAAAGCAGGGTGTATGTATTAATTATAAAATAACCAAACAAACTTATCTTTTTGTTGGCACTTGTTATGATAGTGTTGTATGTCTGCCAGATTTTGTCAAGGGTGAAGAGTTGTTTGTCTCTGCCAAAGAGTGCTACAAACAGTTATCTCCAATTAAGGTGTTTACGAGTAGTCCTACGCTTAACAAACTTATTAATACTTTGCTGCCCAATCGCATTGTTGCAAGTGTTATTTATGATCCAAGCAGGCACTATGATAATTTTGTTAAGTTTGCCAATAACATATCGGTTTGCCCACAAAATATGTCAATTTTGTGCCACAAATATTTATGCTTAAAAAATCTGTTTGTTAATAGTGCTAGTTGTGTGGTAGATTATTATGCCTTAATTTATATGTATTTGGGATTGTATTTTACTCAATCTGCAATTTATTTTAACCCATACAAACGCTATATTTTGACCAATTCAAAACTGCAATATTTCAAAAACAATCACACCTGCGAGGTAGATGTTGTTAACAATACAAACGATGCTACAAGCTTTGTCATAAACAATGTCGAGTATAGTAATATAAAATTTATCAAATACTCTCAATTAACCAATAAGTTAGTTTTACAATTTTGATTATATTTGTTATAATATTTACATTAACTTAAAGGTTGAAAAATTTTTGTTGCAACTTTTAAGCAGTTGCAACTTTTTTTTGAGGTATTTATGGACTTTTATTCAACACCGTTAGCACACAAACCTCTTGCAGAGCGTATGCGTCCTACAAGTCTTGACAACTTTATTGGACAAAAGCACATCGTAGGCAAAAATAACCTACTTGATAGAGCTATACGCGCTGGGGTTTTGGGTAGCTGCATATTTTATGGCCCACCAGGTACAGGCAAGTCAACTCTTGCCAATATCATTGCCACTACTTGCAAAGGCGAGTTTCGCAAGCTAAATGCAGTATCTAGTGGTGTAGCCGATGCCAAACAAATTATTGAGCAAGCCAAGACAGACTTTAACCTATACGGCAAACGCACATATCTATTGTTAGATGAGTGTCACCGTTGGAGCAAAGCACAAAGCGACTGTGTACTGCAAGCAGTAGAAGAAGGTAGCATTATCTTTATCGGTTCTACTACCGAAAATCCTTATACAAGTATGACACGAGCTATAGTTTCTAGATGTCGCATATTTGAGTTTAAGTCTCTTACAGAAAAAGATATAATAGTAGCATTAGATAGAGCAGTAGCTGACAAAGAAAATGGCCTTGGCAATATTAATGTTGTTTTGCAAGACGATGCAAAAAAACACTTTGCTTGGGCAAGTGCAGGCGATGTAAGGCAGGCACTCAACGCTCTAGAGCTTGCTGTACTTACTACAAAGCTAAACAAGCAAAAACAAATATTAATAACCAAAGAAATCGCCGAGCAAAGCATACAAAAGCCTGCTTTGAGTATTGACGAAGATATGTATTATGACTTACTTTCTGCTTTTTGCAAGAGTATAAGAGGTAGTGATGCAGATGCTGCTTTGTACTACAGCCAACGCCTAATACAAGCTGGCATTGATCCTCGCATTATCGCTCGCAGACTTATGGCTCATTGCTCCGAAGATATTGGTATGGCAGATAGCAATGCATTATTGCTTGCAAGTGCCGCTCTATATAGTTGTGAAAAGTTGGGTGTGCCAGAGTGTTTGTTAAACTTAAGTCATGCCATTGTGTATGCTTGTGAGGCAGAAAAGTCAAATTCTGTATATGTAGCAATGCATCAAGCTCAAAAAGATGCAGAGCTTGTAAAAGATGATAATGTGCCAAACAATCTAAAAAATCATCCATCAACCAACAAAGATGGTACAAGTACATACAAATATCCACACGACTTTGGGGGATATGTCAAGCAACAATATCTGCCAAATAGTCTAAAAGACAGGGTTTATTATAAACCATCAAACAACGGCAGAGAAAAAAATATGATAAGAAAAAAACTAAATAATAAATAAAAAAACTATTATTATTTAGTTGTGTTTTATAACCAATTTGATATAATAACGGTAGATACAAAAGGAGAATTAAAAAGTATGGAACTTAAAGGAAGCCAAACCGAAAAAAACCTAAAAACTGCATTTGCAGGTGAGAGCGAAGCTCGCAATAAATATACATATTTTGCAAGTGTTGCAAAAAAAGAAGGTTATGAACAAATAGCAGAAATCTTCACTAACACTGCAGATAACGAAAAAGAACACGCAAAACTATGGTTCAAACAACTACAAGGCATTGGTACAACTGCAGAAAACCTACTAGCAGCAGCAGAAGGTGAAAACTACGAGTGGACCAAAATGTACAAAAGATTTGCAAAAAAAGCTAGAGAAGAAGGCTTTGAAGAAATCGCAAGATTGTTTGAAGGTGTTGCCGCTGTAGAAAAAGAGCATCAAAAACGCTATGAAGCTTTGCTAAAAAATGTTAAAGAAGGCAAAGTGTTCAAAAAACCTAGCCCAGTTCTTTGGGAATGCCGCAACTGTGGTCACAAGATGAAAACTGATGAAGCTCCAGAAGTTTGCCCAGTATGTGCTCACAAGAGAAGCTACTTCCAAGTTGCTCCAAAAAATTATTAAGATAAATAAAAAAGTTTGCCGTTTGGCAAACTTTTTTTGTTTGTTTTTTTCAAATAATTTTATTTTGTTATGTACATTTTATAATATTTATGTTAAAATATAATTATTAAGACACATTGATGTGTTAACACAAAGGAGAATAAAAATTGGCACAAGTTTTCAAAACAATCAAAGGTAAAATTATAGCTATTATTCTTGCTATTGTTTTGGTTGCAGGTGGTGTAGCAGGATACTTCTTGTTAAGAAAAAATGGTGATCCGGCTAGTACTCCACTAACATTTGACCTAAAAACAGGTAGAATAGTAAAAAATCGTGTAGATAATGCCCAATACTTGCCAAATTTAGATTTACTAGTACAAGATGCTGTATCAACTGCAGCTCCAAATTATTCTAATCAACTAGCAGATCTTTCATTTGATCTAGAAGACTATAGATCAATCGTTGATGAGTTAGCAATTATCACAGGTACAGCTACTAGACTTGATACAAGTATCATGGATGTAAAAGAAGAGATTTATACTGTTCTTGACATGGTACCAGCTTTTGGTAGATGGTTTCAACTACCACGCTATTTTGAGGCAGAACATGCGCAAGATGGTTATAACAATTATTTTTATAAGCTAGACTATGACAGGTCTACTCAAAAAATAAGCATCACAAGAATGACATGGAGTTATACTTGTGGCGCATATAATTCTACCAACAACAAAATATATAGCACTTATCTTGATCATGATATTAAACAATATCAAATCTTGCAAGCTAACTATTATTACAACGAAGAAAACAAAGAAGTTGTAGAATGTGCAGTTGTAGACTTTGCAAAATTTTATAACAAATTTTACCCAATACAATGCCAATATTTAGCTAATATACAAGATACTTCTACTACAAAAATCCAAAGTGTTTTAAGAAAAGATGTTGAGACATATCCAGACAAGATTACTGACAATCCTGGTGGAAACATTGGTAGAGAGATGGATATTGACACTTACCGTGATGGTGGTGTTATGAAAAAGATTGTTCAACTAAACTATACCGATGCTAACAATGTAGAACTTATCAAAATAGAACAAAACTCTAATACAAATTATTATTCTGACATTAACACAACCAACCTAGCATACTACCTAAAAGATGCGACTAACGCAATATACTTTGTAGATGCTTGGGATTATTATGACGAAGAAGCTAGTGCTGACGATATTGAACTAATCAACATGTTCCATATCAATCCACACAATTTATCAAAAGAATCTGTTATGGATAGTTTTACTAATAGTCAATATTATACTAGACAAGTTATGGGTACTGCAGGCACTTCTTCTAATACAGTATGCAAAAACTGCTACAATAGAGTATATGATTCTGGCTTATTAGTTTATAAGTGTGATCATAACAAAAATCAAGAGAATGTTGCAAGAGCATATAGAGAAGTTATTGCTTCTTCTGTAGATTATCAAAATGCAATGTATGACATGATACCTTACAGCATTAGTAGACATCTAACAAACTTTGCTATTGGTGTTGGTATTAACAAACAAGCAATACTAGACACTTCTGCCGGTATGTGTGAAGAATTAAACAATGCATACAAATTTGAAAGTGGTGTAGATGCTTTTCTTCACAATGTTTCTAAAGAATTTATCGAAAATATATCTTTAGTTAAAGATGTTCAAGAAATATATACATCTGCAAAAACAAAATCAAGAGCTCTTGAAGTAGAAGAGCTAAACAAAAGCGCAGTTGCTTCTGTTATAGCGATCGAAAGTCTAACAGAAGAGATATCTGTTGCAGACAATGTTGTTTCTGTTAATGCTACAGCTACAGTAAAATCAAATATCTTACTAGAGCCAAAAGCTAAATATTCTTTAGGTTTAGTTTTGTACAATAGATTAAGAAATATCCAATATACCTTACTTACTAACTATGTAGAGTACAATGGTGGAGATTTAACACTTACTCTATCTGGCACATATGATTTGACAAGCATTGTTCTTGAAGATAAAGATGTAAGATCATATATTACTACAGACCTAACTTTGGGTTATGCATTGCTAAAACAAGATCCTATTACTGATATTGTGTGCTCAAACTATACACCAGCAGTTGTTGTTGGTATTGTTGGTGAGTTTAGTGAGTTTTTGCTAGAGTTTAATGGTTTCTTGTGTGAGTTTGACCCATATATCTATGGTACCGAGTTTAGAATTTCATTTAGCTGCGAAGATATGCAAAATCCAGAAGTTGGACTAAAAAATGAAGTTGACAGCACTGTCACATTGCCTACAGGCTCTAGAGTGTATGCGTTGCTTGCACTATTAGAGGTCGAGGATAACGATGTTGTAAAAACTATTACTATCTACCACGATGGTCAAAAGTACTACAATATGTACGAATCTTTGGTTGAGGGTGTAAATAGCATTACTGTTGCAGATAGAGCTGGCAATAGCACAACAATCACATTTGTTGTTGAACTAGCCTAAATCAAATAACTAAAAAAAATAAAAGCGAAAGAATAATTCTTTCGCTTTTTTTATTTTATATTAAGTGGTTCTTGTACCAAGTTATTATATCTTGCAAAGAGTTGTCAAAATTATACATTGGGGTATAGCCGAGTTCTTTTGCTATTTTGTCATAGTTTATTGCATAGCGTTTGTCGTTGGTAGGTCTGTCTTGTACAAACTTTACTTTGCTGCCATTAGGTGACATTGCAGATATAAGCATGTTGGCAACATCTATATTAGTCTTTTCGTTATGGCTACCAATGTTGTATATTTCGCCAGACCTTCCATGTTGTACTATTTTTGTGATGCCTTGGCAATGATCTAATACACATATCCAGTCACGCACATTTTGGCCATTGCCGTGTACCGGCACATCTTGCCCGTTCAGTATATGAGCAATGGTTTTTGGTATAAACTTTTCGGTATGTTGATATATGCCGTAGTTGTTAGAACATCTAGAAATAGTTGTATGCAAACCATACAAGTTGTGATATGACAATACCAATAAGTCTGCAGCAGCTTTTGTGACACTGTATGGATTTTTTGGGTTGAGTGGTGAAGTCTCAAAAAATTGTGAAGAATTGTCATCAAGCTCGCCATAAACCTCATCTGTAGAAATCTGATGATATCTATTGACCTTATGTTTTTTGCAAGCATCTAGCAAAACCCTTACACCTGTTATGTTAGAGTCAATAAAGACTTGTGGGTTAACAACAGATGTGTCGACATTTGTCTCTGCAGCAAAGTTAATAACAGTGTCAAAAGAGTGTTTTTCAAACAACTTGTCTACAAGTTCGGTGTCGCATATGTTGCCTTTTACAAATGTAAAGTTTGGCTTTTTTATTAAATCATGCAAAAAACTCTCATTGCCAGCATATGTCAACGCGTCCAAAATAACAAAATTATCATCTTGGTTATAAAAATAGTGACAAAAGTTAGCTCCAATAAATCCAGCGCCACCTGTAATTAAAATGTTCATAATAACTCCTATAACTTGCGCATATATAATAGCACTATCGCAAAAAAAAGCCAAGCTGTAGAGCCTGGTTTTTTAGCATTATATTTTTGGTATAAAGTTTTCAAAAATAATATTGTCGCAGTATTTTACTACACGGTTATATTCTTTTTGGCTACCAACAGGCCAAGCAAGCAAAGGCAAATCTTTGTATTTTTTTACAAAGCGATTTGGCAAATTGGTTGTATGATAGCAGATAAAGTGTGGTTCTGATACATGTTTATTAAGCATCATGCGTTTTAGGGCAAACTTTTTGATAGGTGACAACACTTCACCCTTAAAAAAGCTAGACAATTGACCACGAATAACTTGTGGGGCATTTTTCTTAAACCACTCAAGAACATATGGGTTAAATGATACAATAGCATATTCGCCCTTGTAGTCTTTTAGCAAATCCCATATAGCTTCTTCTAGCTCGCCAACTTTGTTAACATTTTTTATCTCAAATAGTAGTGGTGTCTTGCCGTCTACAAGCTCCAATACTTCTTTTAGGGTAGGTATTGTTTGATCTGTACCTTTTAGTTTGTAGTCTTTTAGGCAATGTTTGCAGCTAATATTTTTTGTATAGCCGCTTTTGCTTGTAATTCTTGTAAGCAAATCGTCATGAAAAACAACGACTGTGCCGTCTGCGATTTGTCTTAAGTCTACTTCGATAGCGTACTCTTTATCAAGAGCATTTTTTATAGCTGCCAAGCTATTTTCTGGCAACTTGTCATTATGTAAGCCACGGTGGGCGATGTATCTTTGTACTAACCAACTGTTAAAAATATCTTCCATAAAAACTCCATATATACAAAAGTTTTGAAATGTCCAAAACTTATTTTTTATAAAACAAAAAGCTCAAAAAAAGCTTTCAAAATGGCAAGTAAAAAACTTGCTATTGTTATATTAGCATATTTGTTTTGACTAAATCTAGTGTTTTTGACTTGTTTTTTTATATTAAATTCAACTTTGTCCTAAAAAATACCATTTTTATACCATTTTGTCTTGTTTATTAAAAAACATTTTTTACTTTTTGTTGCCAAAGACTTATTATTTTATTATAATTATATAGTACAATTAATTAGGAGATAAAAATGGCAGACAGGCAAGAGAATATTCGCAACTTTTGTATTATAGCTCACATTGACCACGGCAAGAGTACTCTTGCAGACAGACTTATAGAACAAACTGGTACTTTGTCAAAAAGAGACCTAACCGAGCAAGTTTTGGATAGTATGGAGCTCGAAAAAGAAAGGGGCATAACTATCAAATTAACCCCAACTCGTATGTTTTATAGTCAAGGCGAGCAAGAATATATACTTAACTTAATAGACACCCCAGGACATGTTGACTTTACATACGAAGTTTCACGCTCGCTAGCAGCTTGCGAAGGGGCTATACTTGTTGTGGATGCTACCCAAGGTGTAGAGGCGCAAACTGTAGCCAATGTGTACCTAGCGATAGAAAATAACCTAGAGATTATCCCGGTTATTAACAAGGTTGACTTGCCAAGCGCAGATACCGAAGGGGTAAAAAAGCAAATAGAAGATGTTATTGGCATTGATGCTAGTGACGCACCATTGATATCTGCAAAAGAGGGTATTAATATAGACAAGGTGTTGCAAGCAGTTGTAAAAAAAGTACCATGCCCAAAAGGCAACCTTCAAAACCCTCTAAAAGCTCTTATATTTGATAGTTATTATGACAACTTTAAGGGCGCTATTAGTATGGTTCGTATAGTAGATGGTAGCGTAAAAGTTGGCGATAAGATAAAGATGATGAAAACTGGCAAGTCTTTTGAAGTGACCGAAGTTGGTGTGTTTTCACCTTCACCAAGACCTGTTAGTGAGTTAAAAGCAGGCGATGTAGGTTATATAGCAGCTAGTATCAAGACAGTATCTGATACCAAAGTAGGTGATACTATAACATTGCAAGACAACCCTACAGATCAACCTTTGCCAGGTTATAAAGAAGTAAAACCAATGGTTTATTGTGGTGTCTTCTTGGTAGATGGTTCTAGATATAACGACTTAAAAGACGCTTTAGAAAAACTAAAACTAAACGACGACTCTATAGAGTACTCACCAGAAGTATCACAAGCACTTGGCTTTGGCTTTAGATGTGGCTTTTTGGGGCTGCTTCATATGGAGATTATCACAGAGAGATTAGAGCGCGAGTTTAATTTGGACATTATTACTACAGCACCTGGTGTTAGCTACCAAGTTTACAAAACTGATGGCAATATGATAGAGGTTTCTAACCCTGCCAACTTGCCAGCTCCAACCGAGATAGATTGTATACAAGAGCCACTTGCTGCAGTTAATATTTATACTCCACCAGAATATGTCGGCGCTATTATGGATCTTTGCCAAAATAAGCGCGGTGTATACCTAGACATGCAATATCTAGACAAAAACAGAGTAGTTATGAAGTACGATATACCTCTTAACGAAATTATTTATGACTTTTTTGACGGGTTAAAATCTCGTACAAGAGGATATGCTAGTCTAGACTACGAAGTAAAAAAATACGAAATAAGCGACCTTGTTAAGCTAGATATATTGCTAAACAACGAAAAGTGTGATGCTTTGAGCATAATAGTGCACAAAGAAAAAGCATATGCTAGAGGCAAAGGCATCGCCGAAAAGCTAAAAGATATTATACCTAGACAAATGTTTGAAGTACCTATTCAAGCATGTATAGGCAACAAAGTTATCGCAAGAGAAACTGTCAAAGCAATGCGCAAGGATGTACTTGCCAAGTGCTATGGTGGTGACATCTCTCGTAAAAGAAAACTTTTAGAAAAACAAAAGGAGGGCAAGAAAAGAATGCGCCAAGTTGGCTCGGTAGAATTGCCTAGCGAAGCATTTATGAGCATTCTTAAGCTTGATTAGTATGAAAAAATTATCTTTATACATACACATACCATTTTGTGCAGGCAAATGTAGTTATTGCAACTTTGTCTCTTATGTAGATAGAGACTACTATATGTATGACTATACCAATGCCGCTATGAACGAGATTAGTTTGTATGCAAAAAAACTATCAAAAACTCATGTCATTAACACCGTATATT
This sequence comes from Clostridia bacterium, assembly GCA_045651685.1. Lineage (GTDB taxonomy): Bacteria > Bacillota > Clostridia > Christensenellales > UBA1242 > CAKVLS01. Next base: position 87,786 of record JAZRSV010000027.1, read on the forward strand.
TTGGTGGCGGCACACCATCTTATCTAAACAATGGCCTTATACTAAAAATTATGAAACATATAAAATCATGTTTTAAGGTTTTGCCTGGGGCAGAAATATCAATCGAGGCTAATCCAAACTCTTTGTCTTTAGAAAAGCTAGAAGAGTACAAAGCAGCTGGCATCAACCGTATTAGTATTGGTGCTCAAACTTGCAATAACAAGCTACTAAAGAGTATTGACAGACTACACGATTTTGCTACATTTAAGTTTGCTCTAGAGATGTGCCACAACAAAGGTTTCGAAAATATCAGCGTTGATATGTTGTTAGGCTTGCCAAAGCAAACAACTAGAGATGTCTTAAAAATGGCCAAATTTTTGGTTAAAAACGATGTTAAACACATTTCTGCGTACAGCTTAATATTAGAGCGTGGCACAAAATTGTTTAACAAAGTAAGCGAAGGCAAAGCTGTTTTGCCTACCGAAGATAAGACAGTTGAGATGTACAACACTCTAAAAAATTATCTAGCAAAAAAAGGCTTTAACAGATACGAAGTTTCTAACTTCTCATTGCCAGATTATGAGAGTAAACACAACACTACATACTGGACAATGGGCGAGTATCTAGGTATAGGCCTTGCTGCTCACTCTTATATAGAGGGTACAAGATTTGCCAACACATCTAACATAGACGAGTATGTTAGCAACCTAGAAGACAAAAAATCAGTTGTTATCGAAAAAGAAAAACTAACCCTAGCCGAAAAGAAAAACGAAGCAATTATGTTATCACTTCGTACTTCAAAAGGTCTAAATATAGATACTTTTAATCGTCAATTTAGCTGCAATTTGGTTGTAGATAAGCAAAAAGAAATACAATTTTTGGTGTCAAATCACTTTATTGTTATCGAAAGAGGTTTTTTAAGACTTGCCGAAAATGCCTTTTATGTGCTTAATAGTGTAGTTCAAAAATTGATTGACTAATTGATTAATAATAAAAATAAGACAGGTTATCAAGCCTGTCTTTTTTATTTGATTATATTTATTATATAAATTTATATAACAAATAATTATTAGCACTGTATCGTGCCAATAAATATAATTCTACAAAAATTTACAAAAAAAGTTTTCAAAAAGTGTCACATTCTGGTTGACTTAATCTTTTTAATGCATATAATATAATTAGCACTGACAAGTCGAGAGTGCTAACAATTCAAAATTTAGAGTGCTAAATTTTTTTAGGGGTATATATGAAGGATAATCAATTACCACAAATTAGCTCTCGCAAAAAGCAGATACTATTTTCTGCTATCGACAATTATATCAAGCAGGCAAGTCCGATAACCAGTTTGTTAGTACAACAAACAAAAATGCACGACTTAAGCACTGCAACCATACGAAACGAACTTAACACTCTAGAGCAAATGGGTTATCTAAAACAACTACACACCTCTAGTGGTAGAGTGCCAACTACTATGGGATATAGGTTTTTTGTAAACGAAATACTTAATAATGCCAACTATTCAAAAAACGAAATTGCCGATATCAAAGAAGATATGTTTAAGCGTACTAACAATTTGAGCGAAATAGTAAAGACCATTGCTGATACGGTTTCTCAAACAACTAACTATCCAGCAGTTGTAGTCTTTAATGGTTTTGATCAGTTGTCAGTTAACTCTATTAAGGTTTTTCACCTAATCAGTGGGCAACTACTTATATTGATAGAGACCAACGCAGGTGTTATCACTAACACAATGTCTGCTAACACTTCTATAACAAAGCAAGACTGCGAAAACGCTTCAAAAATTTTTAGCGACATATTTGCTGGCAAAAACATACAGTTTTTGATGAGCAATGCAGGTCAGTTTAGCGAAAAGATACAAGAAGTTATGCGAGGATACGAAGAGATATTTGATCTTGTTGTCTATGTATTAGAAAATTATACAAAATCTAGTGGCAGCGATGTTGCTAGTAAGGGCATAGTAAAATTGCTTAATAGCCCAGAGTATAGTAGCGTAGACAAAGCAAAAGATATCTTAAATATTTTGGACGACAAAACACAACTAAAAGACATCTTTGATACTTCTAGTGACGAAGGTGTTATAGTAAAGATTGGTGACGAAATGCAAAGTCCAGCTTTACAAAATTGTGCAGTTATAACAGCACCTATAGTCATAGATGGCAACAAAATTGCATCTGTTGGCATAATTGGTCCAGAGCGTATAGACTATGCAAACATAGCTAGTACATTAAAGTATATTTCTGACCAAATTAATATTAGGCGAGGTTATAATGATAATGACAAAGGGGAAAATTGAAATGCCAGAAGAAAATAACAAAAATAATGCTCAACCCCAACAATCTACTAATGCAGAACATGTAGAAAAAAAACCAAAGGTAGAAGAACCAACAGTTCCTCAACATAAGTATGACGAACTAAAACAACAAGCTACAACATACCTAAACACAGCAAGACAATTGCAAGCTGACTTTGACAATTATAGAAGATTAACCAAAGACAGCAAGCAAGAAGCTATGGTAGAAGGTATGCTAAAAGCTTGCGAAACTATACTACCAGCGCTAGACTCTTTCAAAAAAGCTCGCAAAGTTGTCGAGGACAAAAAGTGTCTAGAAGGCATCAAAATGATAGAAGATGCATTGCTTGCAGAACTTGCAAAGTTAAAGATTAAAGTTATACCAACCAAAAATGTAGAGTTTAATCCTGACTTGCACAATGCAGTTGCATTGATAGAAGATCCAAAGGTTAAGAGCAATATGATTATAGAAGAACTACAAGCTGGTTATACCTATGACGGAAAGGTTATTCGTTATAGCCAAGTAGTAGTAGCAAAATAATAAACAAAAACATTTTTTTAAGGAGAATTTATATTATGGGAAAAGTTATTGGTATCGACCTAGGAACAACTAACTCTTGCGTAGCCGTTATGGAAGGTAAAGAAGCAGTTGTTATCCCAAACGCAGAAGGTGAGAGAACAACTCCTTCTGTAGTAGCATTTAGTAAAGATGGCGAAAGACTTGTAGGTCAAGTAGCAAAAAGACAAGCGGTTGTTAACCCAGACCGTACAGTTATCTCTATCAAAAGAGAAATGGGTACAAATTACAAAGTAAAAGTAGACAACAAATCATACTCACCACAAGAAATTTCTGCAATGGTTTTGTCAAAATTAAAACAAGACGCAGAAGCTTACCTTGGTCAAAAAGTGACTCAAGCAGTTATAACAGTACCTGCATACTTTACAGATAGCCAAAGACAAGCTACAAAAGACGCTGGTAAAATCGCTGGTCTAGAAGTTTTAAGAATTATCAACGAGCCAACACCAGCATCTCTAGCTTATGGTCTAGACAAAGGCGATGACAAAAACCACAAGATCCTAGTATATGACCTAGGCGGCGGTACATTTGATGTATCTATCCTTGAGATTGGTGATGGCGTATTCGAAGTTATCGCAACAGCAGGTGATAACAAACTTGGTGGTGACGACTTTGACCAAAGAATTATGGACTTGGTAGTAGAAGAGTTTAAG
>JAZRSV010000028.1:0-8174 GCA_045651685.1 Clostridia bacterium
TTTTATCTTATATATGTTTCGCATAATAAAATCTTTGGTTAGACTTTGTATAACAGACAATTACTTAAGAAAAAACTACAACAAAGATTTTAAGTTGCAAAATAAAGGTAAAAAGGTGACAATAATATTGCCTGTTTATAGAGAAGTACCTTTAATAAAAGGCGCTGTAGAGTATTTTATGGGCTTAAAAGACTATTGTAATGTTATATTTGTGACAACATCAAAAGAACAAGATGGTGCAACATATAACGAGCTAGAAAAACAGATAAAACAATTAAAGGCAGAAAACATATCTGTCGTAAATAGCCCAAATACGCAAGGTAATATGGCAACACAACTAAACTATGTTGCAAAATCACTTGGTAGCGAAGAAATAGTTGGTATATACAATATAGATTCGCAACCTCAAGTTCAAACGCTTATTTATGTGCTAAACAAAATAAAAAAAGGACAAGTGTATCAACAAGTTAGTTATTTTGAAGATGACCTAAAGGGCATCATGAATAGTGCTCAAGCATGGCAAAATCGCTGGTCAATAGTTTATGAAATGGGTAAAACAGCTCAAAAAAATAAGTTTCTTAACTTTATGTACACTATAGGACATGGTTTTTTTGCTTATCAAAGCGATTTGGAGCAGCTAGGATTTTGGGATGATACTTTTATAAACGAAGATAACGAACTAGGCTACAGAATAGCTTGCCAGGGTATTAAGATTAATCCTTTGCCATATTTTGAAAAAGCTTCGTTTGCTACTTCTACCAAGATATATGTTAATCAACAATCTACCTGGTGGAATGGCCCAGCTTATGCCTTTTCTTACTACAAAAATCTAAAAAAGCAGGGTAAAAAGGCAAGTTTGAGCAAAGCTATGCTTAATTTTAAGGCGGCAGTTAGTTGGTTATTGTTTCCAATATGCAGTTTAGGCCTTATAATTGGGGGATTTTTCTTCCATTGGATAGTTGGTTTATCATTTTTGCTAGCACAAATTATGTATGTTAGTGGTATAAACTTTTTTACTCAAGTTATATTAAAAAAATACAAGATAATAAACAAAATGTGCTTTGTTAATATTTTTGCCGATATGGTGTTTTTTATGGTTCATTCTTTTCGTGCATTTAAGACTGTTGGTAAGATTATTAAAAGAAAAAACACTATAAAAAATAAATATAACACCCAAAAACACTAATAAATAAGTGTTATATTATGATATTTGTAAAAAAAAGAATGATTTTTATTTTTTTTGCTTGACAAAAAGACTTGTGTAGGTATAATATGTACTATGATTTTAAGGGAGATGTGAGATTATGGCTAAATGTGAAATTTGTGGAAAAGCTAATCACAGAGCGTGCAAATTAAGTTATAGAAGTTCACAATTAACAAAAAGAACTTTAACAAACCAACGTTCTAATGTACAAAAAGTTTCAGTTATAGAGAACGGTGCGCCTGTTAAAAAACATATTTGCACAAAATGCTTAAAAAATAAAGATCTAGTAAGAGCATAATTTTCTTGCCCTTTATTTTTTGCATATGTGTAAACAAATAAAATAAAAATTTTTAAGTAGGCTACAGTTCTTGTGGCCTATTTTTTTTGCTACATTTTTATATTAAAAATGATAGTTATTGTTAGACAAAATATGTCTATTGTACTATAATATTGTTAGTCTAAAAAAGAGGATATTTTATGAAAGATTTTGATGATTTTGTGTTAAAAAAGATGATAGAACATAGACCAGATTTCAAAAAGAGAGCAATGATTACTTCTGGTATGCCAAATGGCAATAAAGCTCTTCATATTGGCCATGCAATGATGTGGACCCATGCCGATGTATTTGCAAGATTTTTGCGTGATAGATTGGGCTACGAAAATGTTTTGCATGTATCTGGTACAGACAGCTTTGGTTCTCCAGTAGAAGAGGGTTATAGAAAAGCTGTAGAAAGCGGTGAGTTTAGCGGAAGCATTAAAGAATATGCTTTGAGCAAACATGAATTGCAAGAAGATACCTTTGCAAAGTTAGAGATGGGTATTAACTTATATTCTGGTAGCTGTATGGATGAAGCAATCGAAATTCACAAACAAACTGGTGAATGGTTGTTTAACAAGCTATTAGAAAATGGTTATTTGCAAAAATTATCAACATATCAGTTTTTTGACACAAAACTAGGTGTTTTTCTAAATGGTCGCCAAGTTATAGGTAAATGTCCTATCGAAGGTTGCCAAGGCGAAAAAGGATACGCAGACGAATGTGACCTAGGACATCAATATATGCCTCAAGACCTAATTGATCCTATAAGCGTATTAAGTGGTGAAAAGCCAGAATTGCGCAAAATAGACAATTGGTATTTTGATTTACATAACCATGTAGACTTGTTGAGAGAGTGGACAGATTATCTTGCCAAAAATACTCCAACATACAGTTATGTTATAAAAGAAATAAATGAATTTTTGAAAAAGCCAGAAATGTATATCAAAAAAGATTACGAAGATGACTTTAATAAAATTAAAGAAACTTTGCCAACATTTAGCTACAAAGAAGATGGCAACAAATCAAGCTTTACTATTGTTTTTGAAAAGTTAGAAGACAGAGAGCTTGCTTGCGATATCCTTTCAAAAAATTCTATTAGATATCGTACTGGTAAGACATTGGTACCGTTTAGACTTACTGGCAATGTAGAGTGGGGTTTGCCTGTACCAGAAACTGCAGGTAAGGATCTAACATTCTGGGTTTGGCCAGAAAGCCTTTGGGCGCCGGTATCATTTACTAAACAATGGTTAGTACAAAATGGTAAAGACATCAACGATTGGACAAAGTTTTGGTGTGATAAAGATAGCCAAGTATATCAATTTATAGGTGAGGACAACTTGTATTTTTATGGACCAGCTCAAACAGCAATGTGGTTCTGCACTCAAGGCAAAAATCCTACAATTGATACTCCAGAAGGTTTCTTTACAATGCCTCAAATTATATCTGACAAACACTTGCTATTCTTGGGTAGAAAAGCTGGTAGCAGTAGTAAAATAAAGGCACCTTTGGCTCATGAATTGTTAGATTATTATACAGCAGAGCAATTAAGAATGCACTTTATTGCAATGAATGTTGGTAATAATCACGGCAACTTTATGCCAAAAGTGTTTAACCCAGAAGCTAACGCTAACGAGGTAGACCCTGTAGTTAGAGAGGGCAACTTGTTAACAAATGTATTTAACAGAGTTTTGCGTACATTGTGCTATACATGGCAAAAAGACTTTGATGGGGTTATTCCTTATGGTACTCCTGATGTAGATATAATTAAACAAGGCAATATGTCTATGCTAAAATATGAAAAGCTTATGAAAGAAAATAAATTCCATATGATAGCATACGAACTAGATAGTTATATCAGAAATATAAACAAATATTGGGTAAAAAATGCCGCTAGTTTTGAGACTGATAGAGAGTTAGAAAAACAAACTATTATCAATACTCTTCATATGGTTAGAGTAGCTGTTATGTTGTTGCACCCAGTTGCGCCAAGCAGCACCGAAAATTTGGTAGACTTCTTAAAGCTTGATAGAGGTATCTTTAGCTGGTCAAATGAAGAAAAATTAGTATATGATTTTATGGCTGATCCAAAAAATCATAAACCAAACTTTTTGGAGCCAAAACAAGATTTCTTCAAAAAGCACCCAAGTCAATTAGAAGAAAATTAATCTAGGAGAAAATATCATGCCAAAAGGTAAAATAATAGTTATAGAAGGTACAGATTGCTCTGGTAAAGAAACTCAATCAAATCTTCTTATGAATGCCTTAAATAATAATGGTTTTAAGACTGTAAGAATGCAATTTCCTATGTATGACACTCCAACAGGTAAAATTGTTGGAGGTCCATACTTAGGCAAAGATTATATTTGTGATGGATGGTTTGAAGAAGGTGCAACTAATGTTGATCCAAAAGTTGCTTCTTTGTACTATGCAGCAGATAGAAAATATAATATGCCAAAAATCATGGAACAAATAGATAACGGCGTTAATGTTATTTTGGATCGTTATGTATATAGCAACATGGGACATCAAGCTGGCAAGATTAAAGATGAAGTTGAACAAAATGAGATGATAGCTTGGCTAGAAAAGCTTGAGTTTGACTTTTTGGACTTGCCTAGACCAGATATGACAATATTTTTGTTTATGCCATACGAAGCAGCTGTGGAGCTAAAGAAAAATAGAGAAGAAAAGCCTGATCAACTCGAGGCGAGTGCAGAGCATCTTATAGCTGCACAAAATACATATCTAAAACTTGCAAAAAGATATTATTATGAAAAAATAGATTGTGTAGAAAGTGGCAGAATAAAAACTCCAGATGAGATAGCTGACGAAGTATACAAAAGAGTTGTAAACACATTTTTCTTTGATATGGAGGGGGAAGCAAATGAGTAATAGAGTAGCGCTTATAACAGGTTCTAGTCGTGGTATTGGTAGAGCAACTGCTATAGAACTTGCGTCACAAGGTTATGATATTGTTATTAATTATAACCGTTCTAGAAAAAATGCAGAAGACTTGGCGGAGTATATAAGACAGAATTTTGGGGTAAAAGTAGAATATTTTTGTGCCGATGTCTCAAAAGAGTCTGATGTAAAGTCAATGGTAGAACAAGCATTAAAAGACTTTGGACATATTGATGTTTTGGTTAATAATGCAGGTATCGCTATAGATAAAGAATATTCACAAAAGACCGTAGAAGAGTTTAACAAGACTCTTGCTACTAATTTGATAGGACCATTTTTGGTTGCAAAATATGTTGCTCCAAGTATGATTAATAACAAATATGGTAAGATTGTAAATGTATCATCTAACAATGGTATTAATTGCAATTATCCAACAAGTGCTGATTATGACTGTTCAAAGGCAGCTCTTAACAACCTAACTCGCAATATGGCAATAGAGTATGCACCTTATATTAATGTTAATGCTATAGCTCCAGGCTGGGTAAAAACAGATATGAATAAAGATTTTGATGCTGATATGGAAGTGTTAGAATCAAAACGCATCTTAAAAAGCAGATTTGCTCAACCAGAAGAGATAGCAAAGATTATTGCCTTTTTGGTTAGTGATCAAGCAGAATATATCAATGGCACTATAATTGTTGCCGATGGTGGTATGATGTTATAAAAAATAAAAACACCCATTAATTTGGGTGTTTTTTTTGTTTGAAATTTATAATTATGTAAATTATATATTTGTGATAAAAAAAGAAGTTGCTGTTGATGTGTATTTTGACGAAATGGGTATTTGTACACCAAAATGCATCTATTTTGACCTAAAACCTTATGTTGTAGATAAGATATTGGATGCAAAAAAGATAGCTAGTGGTATCTTTTATACAGATATGAGATACAAGATTGTTGTGTGTGGGCAGACGAGATATTTATATAGGTACAAAGACTTTTGGTATGTCGTTATAAACTAACTATTTGCTAGATAGTTTATATTTGATTTTTTCTAGTATTTTATTTTCTAAACGACTTACTTGTACTTGTGATACATTGAGTAGTTGTGCGATTTCGCTTTGTGTCTTATCCCTAAAGTATCTAAGTATAATTATCTTTCTGTCTTTTTCGTTAAGGCTAAGTAAAATGTCTTTTAAGATTATTTTGTTTAAGGTTTGTTCAAGGTTATCTTCGGCGGTGACTTTATCTATAAGACTTTGGCTATTGGTGCTATCTTTGTCAAACTGCTCATACAATGATAGTGGCATGCGTGCTGCTTCTAGAGCAAATACAACTTCTTGAGAATCTATATTGAGTTCTTTGCTTATTTGTTCGATTGTGGGGGTGTCTTTGCCTTCATTTTTTTGTTTGTCAATAAACTTTTGTATTTGATAATAGGTGCTTTTAGTGGCTCTGGAGACTTTTATTGAGCCATCATCTCTCAAAAAACGCTTTATTTCGCCAGCTATCATTGGTACTGCGTAAGTAGAAAATTTTACACAAAAACTTTCGTCAAAATTATTAATTGCCTTCAAAAAACCAAGACATCCTAGTTGATATAAGTCATCATATTCGACACCTTTACCCATATAGCGCTTTACAATACTTTTTACTAGTGGAGAATTTTGATTGATTAATGTGTTTTTTGCGTTTTCATCTCCATTTTTTGCTAGTTTTATATAGTTTAGTGTTTGTTGGTGGTCTAACATATTTATTAACCACCTTTATACTGTTATTTTTTGATAGTCGTTTTGGCCTATTCTTTTTGTCATTTCTACACAAATGCCGCCGGTTGGGTTTTTTGAAACTTCTATCTTGTCCATAAAACTCTCCATAACCGTAAAGCCCATACCACTGCGATCTTGGTCTGGCTTGGTGGTAAAAAATGGCTCTCTTGCTTTAGAAATGTCTTTTATGCCTATTCCATTGTCAAATATTTTAATATTGATGCTATCTTCGTAAAGGGTAGCTTGTATTGTTATTTTGCCTACTTTGTTAGGGTATGCATGTACAACACAGTTGGTCACTGCTTCTGATACAGCTGTTTTTATATCGGTTATTTCGTCTACTGTTGGGTTTATTTGTACCAAAAACGCTGCAATGCAGGATCTGGCAAGGCTTTCGTTGTAAGAATGTGATAAAAAGTTTATTTCTAGATAATTAATTGCTTTCATATTGTTCTCCTTAACTTATTTTTGGCATAATATCGTATAAACCAGTTAGCTTAAATATTTTTTCGGCATGATAAGATGGGTTAGTGATAAAGATACCTACATTTTGTTCTTTTAGTTTTTTGTATCTTCCAATAAGTACTCCTATGCCGGTACTATCCATAAATGTCATTTCTGACAAATCAATAACAACTTGGCAAAAATCATTGTTTTCGAATAGGGTATCGAGCGATAGGGCTGTAAACTTGGCGCTATGTTCGTCCAATTCGCCATTTAGTACTATATAAAGAACTTTATTATATGTGCGATGTTTGATTTGCATAATTTTTCTCCTTTTGCTATATAAATGGTATCAAACAAGCTATAAAGTTATTTTAGAATTAATGTAAAAAAAGTTGTTGTTTTGTAGAAAAAATGGTATAAAAAATTAATAAAAAAAAATAAAAAAAATTTTTGAAAAAAGTAAAAAAAACTGTTGACATTATTTTTTGCTTATAGTATTATGTAATAGTCAATCGGTTTACGGGGTGTAGCGCAGTTGGTAGCGCACGTGGTTTGGGACCATGGGGCCGGGAGTTCGAGTCTCTTCACCCCGACCATTAAATTTTGTATTGACAAAATTTTTGGGCCTTTAGCTCAGTTGGTTAGAGCAACCGGCTCATAACCGGTCGGTCCGGGGTTCAAGTCCCTGAAGGCCCACCAATAAATGTAATTTAATATAGATCTGGCCCGGTAGCTCAGCTGGTTAGAGCGCTAGCCTGTCACGCTAGAGGTCGTGGGTTCGAGCCCCATCCGGGTCGCCATTAAATTACATTTACATCTGCCTTGGTAGCTCAGTCGGTAGAGCAAGGGACTGAAAATCCCTGTGTCGGTGGTTCGATTCCGCCCCAAGGCACCAAAATACTTTTTCAAAAAGTATTTAACCCGCGCTGGTGTGGCTCAACGGTAGAGCAGCTGACTTGTAATCAGCAGGTTGTTGGTTCGATTCCGACCACCAGCTCCATTTGGGAAGATTGCAGAGCGGCCAAATGCAACGGACTGTAAATCCGTCGACTCAGTCTTCGGTGGTTCGAATCCACCTCTTCCCACCAAATGTCACCTTTAATGGTGATTTTTTGTTTTATAGGGAAGAGAAGCATTTGGTCTCTCAAAAAAAACGGTATCTTGTTTGATACCGTTTTTTTTTGTTATATTAAACTTGAACAAATGTAGCAGCTCTTACAGCTTGTGGGCCAATTAATGCTGCTTTTTGATTGCTTTGCATTGTGCCTCTAGGACCTGGCATATTTGTTCTTAATTGATTTTGTGTTTGAGCATAACCATTGTTAGCATTGTATACTTGGTATGCTTGAGGCGGTTGCCAGCTATATGGTTGATTGTATCCTGCAAAAACCGGGTTATTATAACCATAATTGTAGTTAGGGTTGTAATATGGTGCTTGATATGTTGGTTGCGCATATGGCGCTGGTTGTTTATTATAGTTATTAGTATTAGTATTAGTATTAGTATTAGTATTAGTATTAGTATTAGTATTAGTATT
>JAZRSV010000029.1:0-8146 GCA_045651685.1 Clostridia bacterium
ACGGTAGAAATTATTTCTCACTAGTTATTAGTTATGCTCCAACCATTACTGACGATATGTATATTTATAACTGTGCAATATATGTACCAACAACACTAAGTCTAGATGACTCTAGATCATATTCGGTATACTTCCCGAATAATATGTTAAATGCAACAATGATGGCATTTGGTTCTGGTGCTTATGCGACAGAATCTCACCTGGCTGCATTTAGAGTAGTAGACCCTAATGGCGCAAGTATAAAAGTTCAATCTGGTTGGAGTTTGACTACAACTAGACAAGATACATATTCTAACTGTTATAATTCTGTAAGAAGATGCAATCTTGTCACAGATACAATTACATTTAGAGTATGGGATAACTCATATATCTATAGAGCTGATACAAACGATGTTAATACTGATACTTATCCATTATTAACAAAAACAGCTACATCTACTAGCCAAGCTGGTTATATCGGTACTAACTCATGGTACTTTAGTACAGAACCAACAAGCGGCGCATACATTCAAGACGGTGTAACAACCACTCACTATAAGACAGTTACTGCAACTGTTGGTCAAACATTTAAGGCTGTATATGATCAGATATTGCTACTAAAACCTGGTGGTTCATTTGCATACTTCTATATGTGTGAGCAGCGAAACACTAGCAATACCAACTATACATATACAAGACCTACAACCCCTGTGACATTGTCTGATCGTATCAAGACACAATCAGAATATGAGTCAAGCAGAATATCTGCTACAGGTGGTATATCACTATTTGTTATATGGAATAATACACAATATACAATAACAATTGCAAAATTGTTAAATAACAAAGATGGTAGAGATTCTTACCGTTGTGCAGAGTCTCACCCATCAGGTATGGGTATTACTTATGGCAACTTTACATACAAGATCTACTCTAACGAAACTTTCGAGGGTATTATCGAATATGTAAACACTACTATCAATGACAAAGTTTCTGGTTCTAACCAAACATACAAAGATCCAGTGACTAACCAAGAAGTACCTATTAACTACTATAATGGTTATACTTACGAGTACTTTACAATAAGTACAGACCGCAAGATTTATCAACCTACAGATAGATATCCGTATGCCGAAAACTGTACTCTGTATCTGGTGTACTCAAAGACAGAGTATCAATTAGAATACTCTATCGGAGAAGAAAAAACTGTCGAAGTTGATGGTACAGATTATACCGTTGGTGGTGGTAGTTGGGCGATTTCTATGACCGATCCAGATACTGGCAGTGTAATAGCAGAAAGATATCAATACTGCTTGTCAGACAAGACAATCAACTTGCTATCTTCTACTATGATCAAAAAAGCTGGTTGCAAACTAGTTGGTTGGTATAGCGAAGATACTAACAAAGTTTATAACCTAACAGCTGCTTATGGTATTAGACAACACATTTCACTTATCCCAGTATGGGAGCCAGTACCATATACATTGAGAGTATACTTTAACTATCCAAGTGGTGGTAGCAACTTTATGCTTTACTCTGTAAATGGTAATACTTCTATCACTCAAGCTCTAACTAACTTTAGAGGTGAGATAGATGGTTATGATCCTAATGGCTTCTCATATGATGCTTTAGGTACAGATATGCTTAACGAAACTGATATGATGCCTACAAACGACCTAATCGTATATGCTCAATGGAAACCAATTGATCTAGAAATTGTTTACCTAGACATTTATGGTAATGAGTGGTTAAGACAAAGTATTAAGTTTGGTCAAGCTTTCCAATTGTCAGCTGTAATGCCTGATGGTAGCCCTAAAAAGATATGGAAGAACGAAGGTACACAATTGTCTTATGCGCCTGGTTCTACATACACAGTAGAAAATGTAAGCTCATTGTACTTACGCTTTATCGCTGGTACTTAATAGTGCTACTGTTTAGTAAAAGCTTAATAAAAAAAAGACTGGTTTTTGCCAGTCTTTTTTTTTGTTTTATAATAAAAAATACAAAATCACAAACAAAAAACAATATTATAAGCATAATAAAGATAATCTACAATGTAGATATTTGTTGCAACTATGCGACAACTAAAAATTATAAAAAGCGCCCTGTATAATACAAAAAAACAGCTTTATCTGCAAGCTGTTTTTGTTATTTTTATTGGTGTTTTGGGGTTGTAGAATGGGCTGTAACGGCTGAAGATTCTTCTGCAACTTCTTGTTTATTTTCTACCACAGGAGCTGCTGTAGATACTGCTGCGACCCTGTGTTGAGCGTCTAGTTTAGCTATTGATTCGCCCATTTTTGTAGTATAGTCTATGCATTGACTTCTAGTCCAAAGCTCTTGATTGCTACGGGTTAGGTCGCGTATTTCTACATCGCTTTGGTTAATAGATTGTTCGTATGTGCGGATATTTTTGTTAAGAGAATCGATAATCATATCTAGCATTTCGATAGTTTCGTAGTTTTTGCTATAACCATCTGCGATAAAGTCTTCTCTGCTGGCAGTTTCTCTAGCAAGTTCAAATTCTTCTTTTAGTATCGCATGTTTACCACTGTTTATTCTTTCGTTTAGCATTCTGATTTTTGAGGTATTTACTTTTACTGCTACTGGTATATTTCTTGGGTTGTAAGTACCGTTTTCGGTTGCGATTTTTTCAAACTTGTCATGGATAGTATGTAGGTAGCTAGAACCAATCTCGTGTTTGCGTTCGGTGCTAGAAAATTTTGTTGTTGATATTTTGATATATTCATTGCGAAGCGCCGCCCAATCTTTTTGGGTTGGGTTGCATACACTAGTAAACTCGTCTAGCTCTGGCAATGTTCTTATCATTAGTGGTAGATATATATTGTTAACTGCATCTAGGTGGTTGTATCTGCTTATCATACCTAGAGACAAGCTGTCGCCAATGCGTTTTGCTGGAGAAACAATATCGTAGCTTGGGTTTTTGTGCAAAATTTTTGGCACGCCATCTTTTAATACAAATACCAAATCGTGGGTCGGTCTTAATGTTTTTGCAATAGGTGTTTCTTGTAAGGCAAACATTAATTCTTCGGTAGAAGAGATTTTGTGTCTAGTGCCGTATGGGCTAAAGTAATATGTTTCGCCAGTTTCTGATACAAATGTCATTGGGACAAGGCTTTTTTCGTCATCTCTATAAAAAGGTCTGTTTGATGTTGCGTTGCTGATATAATAGTGCTCTGATTTTGCATTAAATAGACTGTATTTGCCTTCTTTATCTTGTACGACAAACAATGGGTAGTCTTGTGATATTTGTGGGTCTGCGCTTGGTGCATACTGTGCTATAAAAGGGGCTACAAGTACTCTTTTGCCATTGCGAAGTAATATTTTTTTTGTTCTAAATAGATTGTCTTTGATTTCGTAATTGTCGTGCATTTTATTCTCCTAAAGTTGATTTTTTAATGTAAATAAAAAAGTCAATTTGCATCAATGTAAATTAACTTTTTCTTGCTAAAAAATACCAATATTATACCAACATTTTTTATCTTTACAATTTTATAATAAGTTAAAAATATTCAATTGTCAATAGGCATATTGGCAAATTTGTTAAAAATTTTTTTGTAGTAATTTTGCCTTGTTTTGTGCATTCAAAATGTTGTAGTATTTGTGGTTAATAGGATATAAAAAAACTAGCTACTAGGCTAGTTTTTGTTATTATTGAACTTGGTTTGATGTTGCTACTTGAACTGGTGAAACAGTGTCTTTAACTTGGTTAGTATTAGCTTGTGTAGCAGGCGCAGCGTATTGCATTGCGGCTGCATCTAGGGTGTTTGCAATTTGACCAATAGCTTGACTTGCAGGGCTTTGAGCTTTTTGTAGGGCTCTAAAATGTTGTGCAATATCTTGAACAAATTCTCTTTCTGACAAGCCATTTTCTTGTGTAAAGGTTTTGTATTGTTTTACCATTGCTGCAAGCTCTGCTGGGTTGCTTAAGATAGCTTCGCCGTACTTTTGAGCATCTGCTGGATTGTTTATTAGTAGTGGTACAAAAGGATTGTCAACACGGTCGTGTTGTGGCAATCTTACAAGTAGGTTTGCTGGGTTGTATTTGTCTTGCATATACATATCAAGATTGTTATAACCACCAAAAATGTGATATGGTCTACCTTTGCCTACTCTAAATACCAAATCGTGTGTTAGTTGACCTTGAGCGTTTTGACTAAAGAAAACTTCTGTACGATCTAATGTTAGGTCGTGTAAATATCCTAGAGGGTCTAGATAATAATTTGCAGTATCTTTTGTATAAACAATAGGTAAACCATTGATGCATGCGTCAGAGCTTGTCATGTCAGCATTTGTCAAAATATATCCGTTATGAGCAGTGTTGAATATATTGTATTTGCCATCTTCTGATCTAGTAATGTATGTAAAAGAGCCTGCTTGTTTTTCTTCGTATTCTGGTGCATAGCAAGCGATAAAAGGTGCTTTTAGTACAACTTTGCCATTTGGGTCACATAGCATATATTGTTTTCTGCCAAAAGCCTTTTTGATAGTGTAGTTATTTTCTTGATACATATTATTATCCTCCCTCAAAAATCTGTCCTGATATTTTTATCATAAAGCATAGTTGTCAAAAAGTCAATACTCAAATTTTATAAAAAAAAGACTATTTTTTATAGTCTTTTTTATGTATTATTGATTGTTTGTTTTTGTCTCTGTTTTAATTTCTTGTTTTTCGCTTTGAACTACTGTTTCAGTTGGTTGTTCTGTTGGGTATTGTGGGGTGTATTTTGAAGAAACCATTTGACCAACTTTATCAAGTTTTTCTATAACTGCAAGTGTTTCACCTATTGCTTGATATTCAAAGAAATAGCTTTTTTCGGTGTCGATAGCTTCTTTTATTAAACCAATTCTTTCTTCGTGTCTTTGGTTGTCGCTTAACAAGCTTTCTCTATCTGCACGCATAACTAAAATGTGTTCTGGTTCTAATTCTTCTTTTGGTGGATAAATGGTATATCCCAAATCTCTAATAGTTGCAACTAACTTATCAGCTTCGATATTATTTTCCATTACAATATCAGACAATGCTTTGTGGCGTTCTGAAAGTTGAGCAATGTTTTGGCTTGACTCGTCAAGATATTCGCCGATGTTGTCTATTGTATATTTGCCTTTTTGACTAACAACATCTGTAAGTAGTGTAGTTAGTGTTTTGAAATAACCTGCAACTTTTTCTGGACCTTCTTCCATTGCATATCCCATTGCAACATCATTGCAATATCTAGTGCTGCAAGTTGCCATAAAGTTGTACACTTGATCTTTGCTTGTGATCATTAGTGGTAGGTATGGGTTTGGTATAGTGTCGCATTGAGGATATCTTGCAATCAATTTGCTATCAGGTTGTCCAGCACTTTGCAAGAAAGTTGCGGCCAAATCAAAACTAGGATTTTTATAAATCATTTTTGGCATGCCGTTTTTTGTTTCAAATACAAATGCATGTGATGGTCTGCCGTGTTGGTCTTGACTAAAGTACAAGGTAGATCCTGGTGCAATTTTGTGTATTTTTGCAGAATTTGGACAAACATATATTTGTTCATTATTTACAGAAAAAACCATTGGGGCACCATATTCTGAAAAGTACATCTGTGAAGCTTCTGCGCCTGCAATAACATTAGTACCTGTTGCTGCATTGTATAGGTCGTAAACACCTTTTGTATTAGACACAACAAATAGTGGGCAGTTGTCTCTAACTTTTCTGTCAGCGCTAGGTGCGTATGTTGTGATGTAAGGAGCTTTTAATATTGTTTTTGATCCTTGTTTTAATAACATTTGGCCAAAAATACTTTTCTTGATAGTGTACTCCATAGTTGTACCTCCGTATAAACTTATTGTATGTATATGATAAAGCATCAATAATCAAATGTCAATACCAAACATTTTTTTATAATGTATAAAATAAATAAAAAAAGAACCAACATTTTTGATTGGTTCTTTTACTTATTATTTGTCTTGTAAGTATTCGTTAGAAGAGTTGTTTTCTTGTAATATTTCTGCCGGTTTTAACCCTTTCTTTTCTAGTTGAGTTTTGTTTTCTAATTCTACTTTGTCCTGTGGCAAGACAGGTTCTATTGTTATAGGTGTGCCATTTTCTTGCGCAATAGTTTCAAATAGAGTAGAAACTTTATCTATTTGTTTGTAAGATTGCAAAACAACCTCAACCTTGCTTTGTTTAGCTTCGGCACTTTCTTCTTGCACACATGCAGGTGCTAACTCGGTTGTCTGCAAAGTTTCTAACTCGTCAGCTAGTTGTTGCTTTTGCAAATACATATCTTTTATCTCTTGAGGTGGCTGCTTTTTAGAAGGTGCTGGGATTTTTGTATTAAGTGTTTTTAGTTTTTTCTTTGTTTTTTTCTTGTCGGGGAAAAATTGTTTTATTTGTTTAGAAGTTAAGTTTTGTTCATAACCACGCTTGCCAAGCTCTTCGTTGATTGCGGCGATAAGTTCGGTTTTATTATCTATGGTTGCTCTTAATTCTTTTATTTTTTTTGATAGTTGTCTTGTTTCGGTTTGTGTCATCTCTGCAAGTGATTTTATTCTATCTGGGGCATACTCGCCATTTTCGCTCAAAGTTTGAGTTAGTTTGTTGCTGATAGTTTGTAGATATCCAGGCACGCGCTCTTTGCCTTCTAACTCTGCATATGCTGTGGCATAAGCTCTATAATCGGTTGCTTTTGTGCTGCCCAAAAAGTTTACAACACCATCTGGGGTAGTTAATAGTAGTGGCAAATATGCATTTTTGGTTTGAATAGTTGCATTGTTGCAGTGTCTTATGATATCGGTTGCAGAAGTTTCATAAGCTCTTTGATCACTTAAAATCTCTGGCACGCCTTGCGAAACCTTAAAAACTAACTCGTGAGAAGGCTTGCCGCCTATTTGTTGAGCAAAACATATTGCTTCGTCTTTGTGCAAAATATGTCTTTTTTCTTCTAACGGATTGATATAAACAGTCTTTTGACCATCTCTAAATAACAAAGGTACATCTTTATCTACAAGTATTGGATCTGCAATGGTAGCTTTTTCGACAATCATTTTGCCTTGTTTAGTGCTAAACAAACTATATTCGCCGCTTGCATTGCGAGCAATAATCATAGAAGAATCTGTGCCCGGCGCGTACTCTGATATAAAAGGAGCTGATATTATTGTCTTGCCAGTATCAGTCACGAGCTTGGTGCCAGCTGCAGAATGTTTGATCAAATACTTCATTTTTGGACCTCATATATATAATGATTTATGTAAATATAATATATTAATATAATATACATGTCAACATTTGCTTTTTTATAATCTAAAAAAAAATAATAAATAAAAGTATTTTTTATATCAAAATTATATTTTTTTTATAAAAACTTTTTATATATTTTTTCAAAAAAATTGCCAAAAACAAAGATTTTTTTATAATTTTTACAAAAAATAAAAAAAAGTTATTTTTCTAAAAAATGGCTATAATGCACTAAAATAGGGGGTTTTAGCTGTTTTGATTATGATACACTAGGGGTAGTGTACGAGAAAATTGAAAAAAAGTTAAAATTTTGCCAAAAAAAATAAAAAAAGTTGTTGACACCTTTATTTAGTTATGGTATTCTAACACCGTCACAGCGAAAGAGCAGTGACACGAACCATTACAATTTAATAGTTAAGGTTTAATTACAAGTTTCTTGTTAATTCAAGAAAGTTATAATCAAGCAACTTTATTAACGCCAGTTAATATATTAGCGTTATGAGCGAGATTATCTAATGTAGATATTTACGAGCAATCGTTTATATACAATTTAACATTAGAGTTTGATCCTGGCTCAGGACGAACGCTGGCGGCGTGCTTAATACATGCAAGTCGAACGGACTTAGTTGCTACACTAAACAGTTTGTTTCAAATTGTTTAGTGTAGTGATTAGGTTAGTGGCGGACGGGTGAGTAACGCGTGAATAATCTGCCTTATAGAGGGGGACAACAGTTAGAAATAACTGCTAATACCGCATAAGACCACAACTCGGCATCGAGAAGGGGTAAAAGGAGCAATCCGCTATAAGATGAGTTCGCGTATCATTAGCTAGTTGGTGGGGTAACGGCCTACCAAGGCGAGGATGGTTAGCCGACCTGAGAGGGTGATCGGCCACACTGGAACTGAGATACAAGTCGGATCGTAGCCATGTCG
>JAZRSV010000030.1:0-19074 GCA_045651685.1 Clostridia bacterium
CCGTAGGTCTCATAGGTGACTATTCGCTGCCAGACAACTGCAAAAACCGTGATGGTGGTACCTTTAGGGACCCAGATACTGTAGCGTACGATATTGACATTGCCTTCCGTGGCGAGAGAAAAGCTGCTGGTAATAAGTGGATTACTCTTGACATATTAAGCCAAGTAGATGCTGGTTTTGGTGTAGACGCGATGTTTACTCAATATGGTATATACTTGTCTGACTATTTTACCCCATGGAATGCGGGTACTGTTAGCTACTATTACTGTCTGGGCAACTTTGACTACACCATTGGTGTAACAGTAACAGTATATCTAACAATCTTATTGTTGTTTATGACATGTGCTCTTGTTAAGAGGGTATTTGAGATAACTATACTAATGTTATTAGCTCCACCACTTATCGCAATGGCTCCATTGGATAATGGTTCAGCTACAAAGAAATGGGCTACTGAATTGTCAAAGAGAGTTCTTGCAATTATCGGACCGGTATTTGCGATGAATATGTACTTTGTACTGACCCCAGTATTTAGTTCTCTAACAATATTTAGTGGTACTATTAACTCTACTGTAATTAACGATGCCCTACAAGCTGGTCTATCTCCAATGACCGCAGGTGTAAGCATTGGAACTTCTCCTTTGGGCGTATTAAGTCCAAATGGTTACAACCCAGCATTCTCACTTATCGTTTGCTGTGTTGGTATGAATGTTGTTAAAACATCATCAGCATTATTATGCAACCTACTAGGTATTGGTGACCTTACAAAAGAATCACTTGACCTAGCTAAGAAAACTGCTCAAACTGCCGTTAAAGTAGCTGCTGCTGCTATGACAGGTGGTGCTGCTGCCGCTGCTATGGGCGCTGCTCAAGCTGCTACTGGTCAAGCAGAACAAGGTTATTCAGCTGCACAAAGCGATACTCAAGCTGCAAAAGACAAACTTGCAGAAGCAGAGAAATCTGGAGATCAAAGCAAAATTGCTGAAGCTCAACAAGATGTAAAAGCAAAAGAGAAAGCTGAAGAAGAAGCTAAATTAAAACTTGAAGAAGCAAAAGAAAACCAAAAAGGCAGAGAAAAAGAAAAGAAAGAAGCAGATCAAGCATTTGCAAAAACTGCAACATCTGCTGTTACTGATACATTAGGCCTAACCAGTGTTGAACCAATGATCGAAGCTGGTATGAAAGGTAAGAAGAATGTAGAAGACGCTAAGAAAGGTAAGGGCGAAGGCACTAAAGGTAAAGGCGATCTTGAGAACAAGAAACGCTGGGAGCGTCAAGCTGCTATGGAAGAAGAAACCAGACAAGAAAATCAAGCAAACAACAATGCTGCTGTATCTGGTCTAGGAACTGGTGCTTCTGGTCAAACTCTTGCTATGGAAAATATTACTAGAGCAACAGCTGCAAGAAAACAAGCAGAAGGTGTTGCTGGAGCTAAATTTGATGACATGATTCGTCAAATACAATTAAGCAATATGACTGGCACCGCACTATCAGCTCAACAACAACAATTTATTAGAGATAATGGATTGACTGATGACATCATCAGAAGAGATGATAGAACAGCAATTAACCGTGCTAGAAGAAACAATATCGCTCGCGATGAAGATGTTGTTGCTGCAAGAGGACAAGAAGATGCAGCTAAAGAATTCAAGCGCAAAATTGCAGGCAACGAAGACTTTATTCGTCAAACATTGCAATCTGCTGGTACAGAGGGTGTTAAAGAAATTAAATTGCCAAATGGTGCAGTTCTTAACGCCGCTGAAATTAAGCTATTAACTAATGCTGGTAAAACAGAAACAGCTAGAAGAGCTAGCGTTGCAGAAAAAGAAAGTAGATTTGATACAGAGGTTGAAAGACAACTTACTGAATCTGCTGCTAGCGATTATATCGAAGCAACTAAGAGATTCGGTAGAGGTGGAGCTGGCGCTGTTGATGAAGGTATGAAACCATTTGATAGAAATGGTCTTGCAGATGCAGTACAACAAGGTATCGAAGAGTCTATGAGCAGACTAAAATCTGCTATGGCAGAAGCTTTAAGAAATGCAAAACTTGATGTTAAGGGCTTGGAAGGTATTAAAGCTCAAATTATGAAGAATGCTCAAGAAGCTATGAAAGCTAAGATGGAAGGTAAGGGCGACGACGAAGTTGCTAAGATCCTTCAAGACGGACTTGATAAACTTACTCAAGAACTTAGCAAAAAATAATCTTCAATAAATAAAGAACTAGGGTAAAACCTAGTTCTTTTTTTTGTTTTTTAATATGTTTTATGCAAATATTATTTTAACAAATGTTGCAAAATATTTGGTGTTTTTTATTATTTGGTATATAATTTAGTATATATAATGTTCTCTTTGTGTGGACAAGTAAAAAATATTGATAATTTTGAGGTTTTTATATGGCAGAAATGAGATATATACCTAAAAAGACTAAAGTAAAAATGGAGTTTTTTAAGGGTATAACATTAACCGATATTATTGTAGCAGCTATTGGTCTTGCTGGTACAGGTTTCTTAATGTTCAGCAACTTGCCTTATGGCTTGTATATTGGTTTTGCATTTTTAACATTCTCTGTAACAATGTTCTTCCCTATTGAAGAAGGCGTTAGATTATATAGCGCTTTGGCTTTGTTATTTAGATTCTTCGCGTTTAAGCGTAAATTTGTAAAAGGTGACCCTATCTTAAAAAGAAAAGACACCATGAATCAAATTATACCTTTTCAAGGTATTTTGAATGAGCGTTTTATAGACTACAAAGACTATTTTGCACAAGTTATTGAGGTTAGACCCGTAGAGTTTGCATTGCTTAACGAATACAAGCAAGATGCGTTAATAAAAACCCTTGCAAACGCCATGAGCCGTCTTCAAGGCGACCAAACAATGTCTATTGTTAAAGTTAACAAGGCGATGGTTTTTGACGATTATATCCAAAATGAAGACAAAAAATACGACAGTATTATGGAACTTCAATACGAAGGCGAAATGTCAGAAGCCGAAGTAGAAGCGAGAGCCCCAGTATTTGAGGCGCGTGTTAGCGTGCTTGAAGGTATGAACCGTGGTGACAACAAAGTTTATAAAGACTATTTTTATATAGTTGTTTATGATAAAGACCGTGAAGCTCTAGATGCTACTGTTGACGGTATGATAAGTTCAATGGCGACAAGCGTTATGCCATTGATGGGCAAAAAGTTAAAAGAAAAAGACTTGTATGTATTTATTCGTTCTACTTATGGTAAAGACTTTGACCAAAGAGACCTAGAAACATTAGCTTACAACAAGTTTAAGGAGTGGGCTATACCAGATAGCGTTGTATTCAAAGCTGGTAAAACTATGATTAACAAAGCTCCTTATCGTTCTTTTGTTATATCAGATTATCCTTTGCAAGTTGGTAATGCTTGGGGTTATAGCTTCTTCTCATTGCAAAATACCAATGTTGTTATGAATCTTACACCTATTCCAAAAGCTATCGCAGAAAAGCGTATAGACAAGGCGATAGTTGAGATGGAAGGTAAAGCTGCATATACTGCAAAAAGTAGTAAATTGCTAGAAAACCAAACTCACATCAAGACATTAAAAAGCTTGTTGCAACAAATCAAAAACGGTGGTGATACATTGTTTGATGTTAATGTCCACTTGGTTTGTGAAGATTCTTCTAAAAAAGAAGTTCGTGCTATACTAAAACAATATGGCTTCAAATATTCAGAAATGTTTGGTAGACAAGTTGATGCGTTTGTATCTCGTAGTATCTCAAGACTTGATACTATCAAAGAATTTGTTCGTAATATTCCTTCTACAACACTTTCTTGCGTCTTCCCATTTATTTCTGGTGCGCTACAAGACGAAAAAGGTTTTTACCTAGGTTATAACGAATATCCTGTTTTGGTAAACTTCTTTACTCGTAATAGTGAGCGTGTTAACAGTAATATGATGATCATTGGTAAGTCTGGTTCTGGTAAATCATTTGCTACCAAAACACTTCTTACCAACCTAGCTGCAGATAATGCAAAAGTATTTATTCTCGACCCCGAAGACGAGTATGCAAAAATGGCATATAACCTAAAAGGTAATGTCATGGACGTAGGTTCTTCTATAAGTGGTCGTCTTAATCCGTTCCATATTTTGACCACTCTAGAATCAGACGAGGGTGGTGCAAGTGACGACTTCTCAACTCACTTGCAGTTCTTGGAGCAATTCTTTAAGGTTATTTTGCCAGGTATTTCTTCAGACGCGTTCGAGAGATTAAACTCACTTATTATCGAAACATATGCGCGTAAAGGTATCGGTTCTGGTACAGCAATGAAAGACCTAAAACCAGAAGATTTCCCTATATTTGACGACTTGTATGCAGTTATCAAAGAAAAACTATATGGCGAAAATAACCAAACAGAAACAATAGATGATGGCAAGCCAGTTTATGCTGCTTTGCTTGAAAAAATGACACACAAAACTGACGAATACGAACGCCAAAACTTGCAAATTATCGAAACTTATATTTCAAAATTTGCTACCGGTGGTCGTAACAGTAACTTGTGGAATGGTCCGATGTCACTTGCGACAAAAGAAAACTTTATTTGCTTTAGTTTCCGTTCTTTGCTTGCTAACCGTAACGAAGGTATTTCTAACGCACAGATGTTGTTGGTATTTAAGTACCTAGATAACGAAATTATCAAGAACAAAGACTTTAACGACAAATACGCAAGTAACCGTAAAATTATAGTCGTAGTTGACGAGGCCCACGTATTTATTAACCCAAAATTCCCGGTTGCGCTTGACTTTATGATGCAGATGGCAAAACGTATTCGTAAATATGGTGGAATGCAAATCGTTATTACACAGAACATTAAAGACTTTATCGGTTCGCCAGAAATCGAAAGACAATCTTCTGCGATTATCAATGCGAGCCAATACTCACTTATCATGTCACTTGCTCCTAACGATATTACCGACTTGGTTAACTTGTATCGTAATGCAGGTGGTATCAACCAAGAAGAGCAAGACAGTATCGTTACCGCCGGTGTTGGTCAAGGTTTCTTGATTACCAGTGCGACATCTCGTACAACCTTAAAAGTTGAACCTAACGAAACTGTAAAACAACTTTTCTCATAAAATTAATAAAATACCCATGAAAAAGTACTTTTTTGGGTATTTTTTTTTGTTTTTATCTTGTAAATATAGACAAAATATATTATAATATATCAAACTAAAGATATGGAGGGAATTATTCTTTATGGCAACATCTTATATAAATTCAAAAGAATTTTGGTTAAAACGCATGGCAGCTATGAATCCTGGACTTGTAGATTCTACAGGCAAGGTTGATAAAAGTCATCCAGCATATGCAGCTTACAAATCATTGAGAGATGATAAACGCTTTAATGTTGGCTCAACTATTGCATCTGTTTATCCAACACACGCATCAACTATTGCAGGTGCTGACTTTGTAGCAAATTATACAACAGTAACAACAGGTACATATACATATGATATGGGCATTACTGGTCCAAATGATGTTATGGCTATTGTTGCAGACATGCAAGATCCTGCACTTATCGAAGCAAGAATTGATGGTTATATGGCAGCTATTGATGCTATGCCATTGACAGATGCTCAAAAATCTGCTGCAAAAAGTGAAGTATTCCAAAGATTGCTTAATTTAGATGCAGCACAACCAGAAATTGATAGAAGAGCAGCTAAACTTAGTGAACTAGGACATACAAGAAATAAATTCAAAAACGCTTCTGCATCTGCTAATACATGGATGGGAGCACATTATCCAACAACTGGCACTTTGCCAATAGCATTGGAAAATGATTTAAGAACTCTTATAGTTAACCTTGATACAATGGGTTCTTTGGCAGAAAATCAAATAAACAACAGAATCGCTCATTTTGACGAACCTGCTGGTACATTTGATTCTGAAGTTGGAACTTTTGAAACAGGATTTAATACAACTGTATTGCCAACTATGTTCCGTACTCAAGAAGAGGTTATGGCTTCTACCGCAACTCCAAAACCTCCAGTTGGTACTGCAACTCAAACATTTACACAACTGTACTTCTATGAGATGGTGACAAAACCAGAAGATCAAAGACATTGGCAAGAATTAAGAGATTCTTTACCACCAGAAGCACAAGCTTCTTTTGATAAAGCTAAAGAATTTGTAGATGATAGAATTAACATGTACAGATTGCTTACAAATCAAAGACAAGGTCTTACAGATTTTAGAACTCTACTTGGCACATATGTTTCAGATGTAGATAACTTTAATAGCATACAAGCCTTGGATGCTATGATGACAGGATTCAATGCAGAATTCACTACATTTATGGGTGAAGTTCTAAAGGTTGATGGTTTTGATCAAGCAGCTATCACAGCTAGAATTGAAAAATTCGGACAAGATATGTTCCGTACTCAAGAAGAAACTAGCCAACTGAATGCTACATTGCCACTAGGTAGTACTCCATTTGATATGGGTGCTGGTACTCGTATGGTTGCTTCTATGATGTTTGCATATAGAAAAAATTTGCATACTCAAGAAGAAGAAGCTCAATTTAGACAAAATCTTATTGAACAATTAAAGACAAACTTCCCAGGGGTTGATCCTGCAAGATTGACAGCTGTAGTAGAAGAATCACATGCATTTGTCACTGGTACTTCTTATGATATATCTCACTTTAGACAAGAAAGCTTGCACAACGAGCTAGAACTTGCTCCAGCAGACGCATTAAGAGTTGTTGGCGAACCAACATATCAACTTACTTCTGCAAGATCTGAAGAGAGATTCCCAATAGATCCAACAACAACAAATGCAGAGCAAGCACAACAAAGATTTAGACAACTATTGTACATGAGAGAAACTCTTAAGTACAATACTGATCCAGCTTCTCAAGAAGCATTGATTGTTATTAATAACGAACTTGGTCGTGCTATGGATGATATGGTTGCAACCGGTGGTGTAATGGATATTCACCAAATTAACGAACAAGTTGTAACTCAAGTTATTCACGACAAAACTTTTGATAGAGCAATCGCTGATAAAAACATTCGCAACGAAGTTGAAGCTAAAAAAATTGCAGACCCAACAGGTACAGCAGGTAAATCTGATGAAGAAATCAGAGCGGAAATTATCGAAGCAAAGAGAACTAGCGATCCAGCTTTTGCAGCATATTCTGATGCTCAAATCGAAGCAGAACTTGTAGGTTCTGATCCTACAAAAATTGCTAGCTTGAGAGCAGAAGTTATTGACGAGAAGAGAACAAGTGACCCAGCGCTTGCAGGTCAACCAGACACTGTTATCGAAGATATACTTTGTGCAGAAGAAGCTAACAAATATATCAAAACTTATGAAGTAAATGGTCAAACTGTAGCTGCTTATGGTGACTATGGTTTAGCAGAAATTAGTAACAGACTAGAAGCTCAAAAGAATCACGAGTTTAACGAAATCGAAAGAAAATACTTTGGTTTTAATCCTTCTGGCAACCCAAGCTTGGGTGGTTATATGGTACAAGCTTCTAAATATCAAGCAATGTGTAAACCTGGTGGTCTTGCAGAATACTATTTAGATAAAGCTGCTTGGCGTGCAAAGTGGAACCCTCAAACTCAAGATGGTTCTCAAACTCAAGGTGGACCAAAAGTTGAAGTTAAAGTTGAAGTAACCAACAATAACAACAATACAAATAACAATACTAATAATAATACAAACAATAACACTAACAACAACACTAATACAACCACTGTGACAACTACCAGAACTGGTAGAAGAGTTTGGACGCCAGAAGAAAAAGCTGTTAGAGAAAAAATGATTAAGCTATATGAGATGCAAGACTGCTTTGCAAGAGCTACTATGGAAGGTAAAGTGACACCAGCTGTACTTCGTGCTTACCAAGCAGAAACTCAAGGTTTGATGGAAGAAATTATGACTGGTGCTGCAGGTATTGATCCTACACATCTAGATGCTCTATCAATATCAGCTCAAAGATGCTATACAGGTAGAGAAGAGTATAGAGAGCAAAACCAATTGCAAACAAAAGCACACAGCAGAATCAACTTGTCTACAGATCCAACAACTGGCGAAATTGTTATGGAACAAGGTATCGAAACAGTTAAGCTTGATCCAACAACTGGCCACCCAATTGTTAGTGCAGATTTAAGCAAAAACGGCTTAGAAAAAGACGCTACAGTACCTCAACAAGCACTATATGGTCAAACTGGTGGTGCTGGCATGGTAGATGCTGCCACAGGTGTTCCTGTTACAGCTGCTGACCAAGCAAGAGTTAAGGGCGATGCAACAACCGCTTTTGATGATTCAAAACGAAGAATTGTAACCAAAGCCGTAGATACAGCACAAGGTCTATAATAAGGAGTAGTTATGAGCGATATAAAGATGGGTTTTGTTAAACCTAATTATGTTATAAAAATAATTAACAGTGTATTAAAATTTAAGCCATTTGAAGAAAAAAATGAAGTTTTAAGAGTCGCTCAAGCTATGGCAAGAACGGCTTTAGCAAACGAATCATACAGCGAAGAAGTAAAAAATTCGTACTTGCAAGCTTTTGAAGAGATCCAAAAACTTACCTTTGAAGAAATGCAAGAAATCATCAAGATAATATCTGTCCCACCTCCAACATATCGTGAAGAAGACGATTATATTGATGAAGATGATGATTCTGAAAATTAATAAATAAAAGAAAAACACCCAAAAATTTGGGTGTTTTTTTATTTATAAATATCAACATTTGCATGGTTGCAAATATGTATATATATTATTTTGCTTTGTTTTTGCTGCCAAAAGTTGCCATTTTGCTAGCAACAACTTCGGTTACTTGACTAATTGCGTATTTTAGATATTTGCGAGGGTCAATGTTGTCTGGGTGTTCTTTGATATATTCAAAAATAGCTGTTGTATAAGCAAGACGAAGATCTGTATCAACATTAATTTTGCAGATATGCATTTTGCTAGCTTTAGCTAACATTTTTTCTGGTATACCTTTTGCACCTTTTATTGCGCCACCAAGGCTAATAAATTTTTGTACAGCATCTGGGTTTAGACTGCTTGCACCGTGCAATACTAGTGGGGTGTCTGGCAAAAGTTTTTCTATTTTTTTAAGAATATCAAATTTTAGTTCGGCATCACCACTAAATTTGTATGCGCCATGGCTTGTGCCAATAGCAATAGCTAGGCTGTCAACGCCAGTTTTTGTCACAAATTCGTATGCTTGTTGAGGATCTGTATAGCAGCTGTCTTTTGCATCTACATTAACATGTTCTTCTATGCCGGCTAGTTTGCCAAGTTCTGCTTCTACATAAACACCTTTTTTGTGGGCGTAGTCAACAACCTTTTTAGTTTCTTTTATATTTTCTTCAAATGGCAATGCTGATTTGTCAATCATAACAGAATCGCAACCGATATCAATAGCAGTTTTTACCAATTCAAAGCTGTCGCCATGATCTAGGTGGAAAAATACTGGGTATTGAGCATGTTTTTTTGCAGTTGCTACAAGACCTTTTAGGTAGTCAGCACCTGTAAATTCGATTGCACCTTTACTCATTTGTATGATAACAGGTGATTTTTGTTGATTTGCTGCATCTACTATAGCACGCAAAACATCTTGATTAACAAAGTTAAAAGCTCCTATAGAATATTTGTTTTTTAGAGCATCTAATAAAATATTTGGTTTTGTTTGTTTCATATGTTCATCTCCTACTGGTAGTATAATATTTTTTTGTAATATTATCTACTATTTTTGACTAAAACATTTTTATTTTTTTTTATTTTGTATTATACTTAACATATAATAAAAAAGGAGGAAGTAATGAAGTTAACTTATGTATTTCCTATAACAAATCAAAAGTATGATTTGGAGACTTTTTTTAAGAATTTCAGCCAAGAAAAATTTTTTAAAAAGTATAAAAGTTGGGAATTATTTTTTGTAGTAGACTCTCACAACGAAACTTGTAAGGCGAGTGTAGAAAAGTTAGCAAAAACAAACAAAAACATCAAAGTTATAGAACTTGACAAAAAGTTTAATTATGGTACTGGCTTTAAGGCTTGTGTGCCATATATTAGTGGCGATGTCACTTTGCTAGGTGATTTAGAATATCCAAACAATGCTCAACTTTTTGAACAAATGATTGAAAAGTACGAAAAAGGCGCAAACATCGTTCATGTTAAAAAAGCAAGAAAAGGTGCTAAAGCGTTTTTTGGCAGACTTGCAGGTTCTACTTACAACTTGTTTGTAAAAATGTTTACCGGCAGAAAAGATGCTTTGGCTGTTACTAGTTTGCAACTATTAGATAGATTAGTTATTGATGTGTTGTCAACTTTGCCAGACAAATCAAACTACCTTCGCAACTGTGTTGGTTTAGAAGGTATCACTACAGATGTTGTTGAGATTGACGAAAAAGATCCTTGTTATAAAGTTGATTATTTTGTAAGAACAACAAGTTCTTTGTTAGCTTTGGTTATGTCAATAGTGACTGTATTTAGTATGCTATTGCTAATTTTGACTAACACAGTAGGTACAAAAAATATTTTAGCACTAAATGTTATTTTGATATTTACTACTTTAGTTAGCTTTGTGGCAGTATTGATTACGATAAACAAACATATATTAGATGTACGCAACGACAAATTAAGAAGTCAACATAATATATCAAAAAGCGTTAATATATAAAGGAAGTAATTAGTATTGTTAGACAGTAGACTTAAAGAACTAGCAAGTTTATTAGTAAATTATTCTTGCGAGTTAAAAAAAGATGAAAAAATTTTAATCGAAGCATCAGGTGTTGATCCAAACTTTATTAGCGAGATTGTAAAAGAAGTTTATAAAGTAGGTGGTATACCTTTTGTAAAATTATACAACTCTATCGTTAGTCGTGCTTTGCATATGGGCACTAGCGTAGAGAGAGAAAAATTGCGTTGCAGTTTTGACTTGCCTCAAATGGAGCAGATGGATGCATATATTTCTATTGGATCTTCTAACAAGTTTGAGATGAGTGATGTGCCAAAAGAAAACTTGCACGCTATATCAAAGTTTTATTCTTACCCAGTACACTCTGATGTAAGAGTAAGCAAAACAAAATGGGTTATATTAATTTTCCCAACACCACTGTATGCTCAAAATGCACAAATGAGCACAGAAAAATTTGAAGACTTTTATTGCAAAGTTTGTACCCTTGATTATAAAAAGATGGACAAAGCTATGACCCCACTTGTTGAGTTGATGAACAAAACCGACAAAGTAAGAATAGTAGCTAAAGATACAGACTTAACATTCTCAATAAAGGGTATGCCAGCAATAAAGTGTGCTGGTAGATGCAATATTCCAGATGGCGAAGTATTTTCGGCACCAGTAAAAAATAGTGTCAATGGTGTTATAAAATATAACATACCAGTGCTATCAAGCAATGGTGTTAGACATGACAACATAACACTAACATTCAAAGATGGTAAAATTATCAACGCTGTTTCGGACAGTCAAGAAGATGTTAACATTGTATTTGACACTGACGAAGGCAGCAGATATGTAGGCGAGTTTGCCTTGGGTCTTAACCCATATATCGAAAAACCTATGCTTGACATCTTGTATGATGAAAAGATAAAAGGTTCGATACATTTTACACCAGGTTGTTGCTATGATGAGTGCGATAACGGTAATAAGTCTGCTATACATTGGGATTTGATACAATGTCATACACCAGAATATGGTGGCGGAGAGATCTACTTTGATGATGTATTAATTCGCAAAGATGGTAGATTTGTGATAAAAGAGTTAGAAGGGCTTAACCCAGAAAACTTAATTTAATTTATAAGGAGAAATTATAAAAAATGAAAACAAAAATTGGTATTAACGGATTTGGTAGAATTGGTAGACTAGTTATGAGAGTAGCTAGCAAAAGAGATGATATAGAAGTTGTTGCAATTAACGACCCATTTATCACTGTTGATTATGCAAAATATCTTTTAGAGCATGACACTGTACATGGTCACTTTGATGGCACTGTAGATTTCAAAGACGATACACTTATCGTTAATGGCAAAGAAGTAAAAGTATTTGCAGAAAAAGACCCTTCAATGATTCCTTGGGGCAGTGTTGGTGTAGAATATGTTGCAGAGGCAACTGGTAAATTTACTAACAAAGAAGATGCAGAACTTCACATCAAAGGTGGCGCTAAAAAGGTTGTTATCACAGCTCCTGGTAAAGGTGATGTTCCTATGTTTGTTATGGGCGTTAACAATACTTCATACTCAAAAGATATGACTGTTGTTTCAAATGCAAGCTGCACAACAAACTGTCTAGCTCCTTTGGCAAAAGTTATCAATGATGAATTTGGTATCGTAGAAGGTCTTATGACTACTGTTCACTCAACAACAGCTACTCAACTTACAGTTGACGGTCCTTCTAAAAAAGACTGGAGAGGTGGCCGTGCTGCTAGCACAAACATCATTCCATCTTCTACAGGCGCTGCTAAAGCAGTTGGTCAAGTTATTCCAGAACTTAAAGGCAAACTTACTGGTATGAGCTTTAGAGTTCCTACAGTTAATGTATCTGTAGTAGACCTAACTTGCAAACTTGCAAAACCTACAACTTATGAAGATATCAAAGCTGCTATCAAAAAACACGCAGAAACTGATATGAACGGTATTCTTGGTTATACCGAAGACCTAGTTGTATCTAGCGACTTTATCGGCGAAAGCAGAACAAGCGTATTTGACGCTGCTGGTGGTATCATGCTTAACGATACATTTGTAAAACTTATCTCTTGGTATGATAACGAATGGGGTTATTCTAACAAAGTTGTTGACCTTATCGCTTATATGGCTCAAGTTGATAACAAATAATTTTGAAAAACAAAAAATCACCTATAATAGGTGATTTTTTTATTTGTTGCTAAATATCAAACTTATTGACTAATAGTGATGTTTTTGTTAAAATAATTTTGTTAATAAAAATCGAAAGGAAAAAATCATGGCTAAACAAAAAACTACAAAAAGATGTCCTAGATGTGATGCAAAAGCAGCTATTCATCAACCAAAATGCGAAGTTTGTGGGTTGATATATGCTCGTATGAACTATGCAACCAACCAAGAAGCAAAAAGGGCTTTGCGCAAGGGTAAAAGACATCTTGTTGTATATGACAAAACTTTGCCAAAAGATGTTAGCAAATGGAAGTTATTTTTCTTAACTTTGTTTTTAGGTCTTGTTGGTGGTCACAGATTTAGAGTAGGCAAACCTTGGAAGGGTTTGTATAGCGTTGTATCAGTTATTATGATAGTTGCTGCTGCGCTTTTACCATTCTCTTGGTGGCAAACAAGCAAACAATATATTATCTGGGCATTAATTTTGCCAACCGGTCCCAATGTAGTTTGGTGGGCGATTGACTGGATAAAAGTTATGTGCAACGCTTATAGAGTTCCAGTTGCTATTGAAGAGTCTGTTATGAGAGCTGACGAAAATGTTTTAGAAGACAAAGATGTTATAAAGATCGTAAAAGACCTAGACAAAATGGCAAAAGAACAAGTCAAAGAAGAGCAACCAGAAGAGCAACCAGAAGAACAACTAGAGGACAAAGAAGAAGATAAAAAAGAAGAAAAGCCTGCAGTAAAAAAACCTGCAAAACCACAAAAAGTTGTTGTAGAAAAACCTGTAGAAAAAGAACCTTTTGTACCAAAGTCAAAGGTTATCTCTTCGGAAGAAGTAAAAAAATTAGTTGGCAGAAATGCTAACAGCTCAAAAAATAATAATTCAAACAAAAAGAAGAAAAAATAATGGATCAAAAAACAGTAGTTGTAGGTATGAGTGGTGGCGTTGATAGTTCTGTTGCTGCATTATTGCTAAAGCAACAAGGTTATAAGGTTATTGGCCTATTTATGCACAACTGGGAAGAAGATGACGAAGATGGCGCATGTACTGCTGCAGATGACTTTGAAGATGTAAAAAGAGTTTGCGAAAAGTTAGACATACCATATTATTCTGTCAACTTTGCAAAGCAATATCTTGATAGGGTTTTTGCAGACTTTTTGCAAGAGTACAAAAAGGGCAGAACTCCTAATCCGGATGTACTTTGCAATAGAGAGATAAAGTTTGGACCATTTCTTGACTATGCATTAATGTTGGGTGCTGACTATGTCGCAACAGGACATTATGCAAATATCAGACACGAAAATGGTCTACACTATTTGCAAAGAGCAGTAGATGACAACAAAGATCAAACATACTTCTTAAACCAGTTAAATCAAGCTCAATTAGAAAAGGTTATGTTTCCTGTTGGAGATATCGAAAAACCAGAATTAAGGCGTATAGCCGAAGAAAACGGCTTAATTACGGCACAAAAAAAAGATAGCACTGGCGTTTGCTTTATAGGTGAGCGCAAGTTTAGACAATTTTTGCAAAATTATTTGCCTGCAAAATCTGGCGATATTGTAGATAATACTGGCAAAGTTGTTGGTAGGCACGAAGGTGTTATGTTTTATACATTTGGACAACGCAGAGGTTTGCATATTGGTGGCATGAAAGGTGGCAACGGTGGCAGATGGTTTGTGTATGACAAAGATGTAAAAAACAACATTTTGAGAGTAAGTCAAGGTGACGAAAGTGTTTTGTACAGTAGCGGTCTTGTTTCGTACAAAATAAACTGGATACCAAAACAACCAGACACCAAAACCTTTGAGTGCTTGGCAAGATTTAGACATCGTCAACCATTGCAAAAGGTAAAAGTGACAATTCACCCAGACAAAGTTGTTGTAGATTTTGACAAAAAACAAAGGGCAATAACCCCTGGTCAATATGTAGTTTTTTATAACGAAAAAGACTGTCTAGGTGGTGGAATAATAGAAGAAGTTATCAAATAAGTGACAAAAATATCTTGTCTCTTATTTTTTATTAAAAAATTATTTTTTAAGTTGCTGCTTTGTTGTCAATTTGCTTGATAAATTTGCTTGTTTTTATTAAAATAATAACAGATAATGTGCAAATAATATGTTTATATAAACATATTAATTTGCGGCAAAGTTTTGTTAAATTATAAGATAAAAAATAAAAAGGAAAGTCGATATGAAGAGTAAATTTAAGTGGCTAGGCATATTATTTGCTTTTGCTTTGTGCTTTGGTATATTTGGAGGGGCAAATGCTTCTCTTGCTTTTGCTGCGACCGAATATAATGTTACTTATAATCATTTAGATTCTTCTACAGAAGTATTATCAACAGTAGATGGCTATGCTCAAAGACCTACCGAAGCTGCGCCAGCTGGTTATAAAACTAACTGGTACTATTATGTAGATGGTTCTAATATGGATATATTTGACTTTAGCAAACAGTTAGAATCAGATATAACCTTATATGCGCAACAAGTAAGATGTTATAATGTTAATTATTATAAGTATACCGACATTAGCAACGGTCTTGATAGCACCGATTATACTTTAGATACAACACTTGCTATAGTAGCTAACTCTTATGCAACTTCAATCGAAGCAGAACAAGAGACTGGATATAACTTTTTATATTGGACAGCTGATTATAACACAAAGGCAAAATTTGTCTTTGACGAAACTCAAATAACACAAGATACCAACTTGTATCCTGTTTATGCTATAAAGACATATACTCTTAACTACTATGTAGATGATGCTGTTTATCTTACTCAAACTATCGATCATAACGAAAGAGCAACTTTGCCTACAGCACCACAAAAAGATGGTTATACATTTGACGGTTGGTATATTTTAGATAATCAAAGCAATACAGCATTTGATTTTAATACTCAAATAGCACAAGATTATGACCTAGTTGCAAAGTTTACAAGCAACTCTTATAGTGTTGTTTATACTACCAATGCTTATCTTACTTTTGCTGGCAATGCAAGTGTTGTAGATGGCAATGATTTGGTTATTAACATTACTATCAACAACAGCTATAACCAAACTCAACTTACATTAGATCACATTGTTATAACAGGTGATTATGATGACGCAGAGATAGAAAAAGCAGCGTCTAACTATATTTTAAGAATATACGAAGTTAAGAGCGATTTGACACTTAATGTTGTACCTCTTGCTATTAACAAATATACTGTCACTTTGCCTACAGTCACTGGCCTAGAGTTAACAGTTATTACAAATCCTGCTAACTACACTTATAGTGACGGAGTATATACTCTAGACTATGGCAAAGTATTTGAATTTTCTGTAACAGTTTTAGAAGGCTACTTTGCAAAAGTTTTATCTTTTAGTGGGGTTTATTCTTCTAGCACAAAATATACACTTTCTAGCAACTCATCAAACACAGTAGTGACATCTAACTGTCAAGTTGTAGAATATGTATTAATTCAAATGCAAAATACTCAAAATGTAAGTTATGCATTTAGCACTGCTATTTTAGAGCAAGATGTTGATAATATAAAAATAGAAAGGGGCACAAGTAGCACTTTTACCGTACAAGCAAATGAAGGTTATTTCTTAAAAGGTGTCACTGGCGCTAACAAAATTGGCAACAATTATGTGTTTACAGCTAATTATTCTCAAGCAATTAGCTTTGACGCGGTAGAGTATCATGTTGTCACTTTGCCTGCAGTTGCTGGTGTAGCTGGTTATATTGTATCAGGACATCTAGAGGGTAGCGGTTATACTTACTATGTAGAAGATGGTGCAGATATTACTGTCACTGTTCAATTATTATCTCAATATAGCGATAGCTCATCAGTTTTAGAAGCTACAGGCGCCAATAATGTTGTTGCTGGAGCAAATGCCAATGTGTTTACAATACAAGGTGTGACTGCAGATTCTGTTGTTACAGTTTCTAATGTTGGCCTTAACAATTTGGCAATTACCTTTAACCAAAACGCAACTTATGGTGAGTTTACAGCTGATAATAATACAGTTGTGTATGGTGGAGATTATGAGTTTACATTTACTTTAGCTCAACCATATAGCCAAACAACACTTTCTAGCAGCGATTTTGAGATTGTGGGTGACTATGTAGATATACAAGTTGATGGCAATACTATTACAGTTATTAATGTGACTTCACCAATTACAGTGTCAGTAGTTGACCTAGTACTAAACATATATGGTGTTAATATCACCAACAATACATACGGCAATTTGACTGCAAGTGTTATGTCTGTGACTCATGGTGGCAATATAACAATTTCTGCAGAACTAACTACAAAATACAATCAAACTACACTAGCATTTAAGTATCTTGATGTTATTGGCCAATACGAAACTTATGTAGAAAATAACGGACAAGTGACTTTTGTTGGTGTAAGAAGTAATTTTGCACTAGAATTAAAAGACTTGCCTGTAAATAGCTATCAAATAACTTTCCCTGCAGCACCAAATGGTGAGTTTACTATAGATAAACCAGGTCAAAAAGTACAACATGGTACTAATTTGACATTTACTATAACACTAAACGCTGCTTATACTCAAAATATAGATACATTTACTTTGTATGTAAATAGCGAAGAATTAATCGGCGTAAAGAATGGCAATTCTATTTCGTACAATCTTCAAAACATAACAGAAGAAAAAACTATGGCAACTAGCGCAATAGTTATTAACTCTTATGTTGTAAGTTATAAAGATGGCAATATAGTATTGTTTATCCGCAACGAAAATTATAATGCAGCTCCAACACAACCATCTGACCCTATAAAACCTGGCTACATTTTTGATGGTTGGTTCTTAAACGAAGCTCTTACAATGCCTTTTGATTTTGAAAACTATACAATATCAAATGATATTAGTGTATATGCAAAATTTATTGTAGAAGAATATACAATTTCTTTTGAAATCGAAGGTCACATAGTAGCACAAGTCGGCGCAAGATATGGCGAAAGCATCTCTGACAAGTTGCCAACAATCCCATCAAAAGTTGGACACCAAAAGGTTGCTCCTTATTGGGATTTTGCATCTGCTGCTGTTGACAAAACATTTATAACAAAAAATGCAACTATTAATGCAGTATATACAATAGATGTATACAGAATTACATTTATGGGCCTAGGCAAAGTTATCGAAACTCAATATGTAGAATACTTTGGCGATGCTGTTGCTCCAACCAACACAACAATCACTGGTTATGTATTTGAAGGTTGGGACAATGTATTTACTCAAGTGACTGAAGATGTTGTTGTAAATGCAATTTATCAAATTATCACATACAAAGTTTATTTTGTAGATGTTAATGCTGGTACAGTTATTTATAATCAATTTGTAGATTACAACTTCTGTGCAGATAGACCTAATGACGACTATGTGTTGTCAGATAGAGTAGGTTATACTGTATATGGTTGGTATAGAGATAATCAATTTGTAAACATGTTTGATTTTTCTACAAAGATAACTCAAGACACATATGTTTATGGCAAAATTGATGTATCTGTTTTTGATATCAACTTTATGGTAGATGGTCAACTACTTTATTACTATTCTCTAACTTATGGACAATCATTAACAGAAATTCCTTCTATCCCATCAAAGGTTGGTTATACAGCAGTAGCGCCAGTTTGGAGCGTAAATGATTTTTCATATGTGACAAGCGATATAGAGTGCGAAGCTATCTATACAATCAATAGATATGTTGTGACTTTTGTATATCCAGATGGTACAACATTTGAGCAAACTGTAAATCATGGCGAAACTATTAAAAACCTACCAAACAAAAATCTTCGTTTTGGTCAAAGAGTTTCTGCCGACTCAAAACAACTTGCTAACATCACAGAAAACATGACTATCAAACTAAAAGTACAAGATTTTCTACCATTAATTTTGGTAGCAATTGCTGTAGTGTTTGGTGGATTGATTACTCTATTAGTTATATTTGCAATAAAAATTAAGCGTGGAAGAGCAAATATGGCAAGCAGTAAAGAAGTAAAAAATCTTCAACAAAAAGTAGATCAAAGACAAGCTTATATTGATCGTATGAATGATAAAAAATAGTAGGTTATACCTACTATTTTTTTATTGACCAATTGGTCGGAAATTAATATAGATAGTATATTTTACAACAATATATTACTTGGCTACATTCTAGACAAATAGGACAAAATATCTATTTTTGATACCAATTGTTCGGAT
>JAZRSV010000031.1:0-13353 GCA_045651685.1 Clostridia bacterium
TATATACAGATGGTGCTTGTTCTGGCAATCCAGGTCCTGGTGGTTATTGTGCAATTTTAATGTATGGTGACAAAAAGAAAATTGTTAGCGGAGGCGAAAACAACACCACTAACAATCGTATGGAGCTTATGGCAACCATTATGGGACTAAAAACTATCAAAGAACCATGTATAGTTAATTTGTATACAGACTCTGCATATGTTTGCAATGCCTTTTTGCAAGATTGGATAACCAAATGGGTGCTTAATGGCTGGAGAGGTTCTAACAAAAAACCAGTTCTTAACCAAGACTTGTGGCAAGAGTTAATTAACCTAACCCACATTCATCAAGTACATTGGTTTAAGGTAAAGGGCCACTCTGACAATGTTTATAATAACGAATGTGACGAAGTAGCTCGTAGCGAAATAGCAAAATTGCAATTAAACTAATTTGTTGTTTAGCAAAAAGTTTTGATAATTTTTGTACATAATGCAACTTACAATTTCTTTATCATAACCCATCTTTAATAGATGAAATGCAACTTTGTTTAGATCGTTATAAGTAGCTATATCGACTGGCATACTATTTTGGTCTATACCAAAAAAATCCGTACCAAAACCAAAATTTTTGTATCCAAAATTTTTTATTAAATAATCAAACTGCAAAGCAATATCATAACTTGATATTGCTTTTTTATTTGATACAAAATCTCTGTATATTGTAATGCCCAAATAACCACCACTACGAACAATCATCTTTATTTGTTTATCTGTAAGGTTTCTTTTGTGCTTATGAAGAGAATATATATTGCTGTGCGAGTTATATATCGGTTTGGTTGTCATTTTACAAAACTGATAAAACGACTTTTTGTTTAAGTGCGCAGTATCAACAAACACATTGTTTGCCTCCATCATTTTTATCGCTTGTTTGCCTAGTTTTGTTAAGCCATTTTTAGAAAAAGCCCCACTACTATATTTGTTGTTATTATTCCATGTCAAACTACAACTAATTGGTTTTAATTGGATTAATTTTGACAACTCATCAAAATCTTTTATACTACCCAAATCTTCTATCGCAAACAATAATTTTATATTGTTTAATTTGCCGCTTATTTTGCGTTTATA
Source organism: Clostridia bacterium (assembly GCA_045651685.1). Classification (GTDB taxonomy): domain Bacteria; phylum Bacillota; class Clostridia; order Christensenellales; family UBA1242; genus CAKVLS01. The sequence goes on from JAZRSV010000031.1 coordinate 1,104, forward strand.
CCTTTTTATTTGTTCTAAAGACAAATTGTCGTCTGTTGTAAAAACAGCACAGCAAAGCGTATTTATGGGCGTATTTTGCAGGTTGTTGATGTATTTTTTAATTTGATAGTTGCTTTTTATCGCAGTTAAAAAATCCGAATGACTGTCTGCTATTTTATACATAAAAAAACCTCTTTATTATTAATATATTATTGCATATGTATTTTTGACAGACAAAAAAAAGAGATACCAAAAAGTATCTCTTTATTTATACTATTTTGCAACTTCTGTGCTTCTAGTTTCTCTAATAACATTGACTTTAATTTGACCAGGATATTCCATCTCTGTTTCAATTCTTTTTGCAATGTCTTTTGCTAAGAATGTGATTTGAGCATCGTCTACTTCTTCTGGTTTTACGATAACTCTTATCTCTCTACCAGCTTGTATTGCATAAGATTTGTCAACGCCCTTAAAGCTATTAGATATTTCTTCTAATTTTTCCAAACGCTTGATATATGTGTCGATTGACTCTCTTCTTGCGCCAGGACGACTAGAAGATATTGCATCTGCTGTTTGAACAATAATTGCCTCAATACTCTTAAACTCAACATCACCGTGGTGAGCTTCGATACAGTTAATAACAGCAGCATTTTCTTTATATTTCTTTGCAAGGTCTACACCTAAAGAAACATGGGTGCCTTCCATTTCGAAGTCCAAACCTTTGCCAAGGTCATGCAACAAACCGCCACGCTTTGCAATTTTTACATCAGCGCCAAGTTCTGCAGCAATAAGACCAGAAAGGTGACAAACTTCTAAACTATGTTTAAGTACATTTTGGCCATAACTTGTTCTGTATCTCAATCTACCCAAAACTTTTACTATCTCTGGGTGGATGCCAAGCAAGCCAGATTCGTATACAGCATTTTCGCCGGCTTCTTTAATAGAAGTCTCCACATCGCGTTGTGCTTTTTCTACAATTTCTTCAATTCTAGCTGGATGTATACGACCATCCATAATTAATTTTTCTAGTGACATACGAGCGATTTCTCTGCGTATTGGGTCAAAACCTGACAATACAACTGCTTCTGGTGTGTCATCAATAATAATGTCAATACCTGTAGCATTTTCGATAGCTCTAATGTTTCTACCTTCACGACCAATAATTCTACCCTTCATGTCATCATTAGGTAGTGGCACAACTGTAACAGTTATCTCTGAAGTGTGGTCAGTAGCACATTTTTGAATAGCCAATGACAAAATGTTTTTAGCTTCTTTTTCTGCTTTATCACGAGCTTCTTGTTCGATATCTCTAACAAGTTTGCTTGCATCGTGTTTTGCTTCATCGACATATTTGTCGATCAAAATTTGTTTAGCCTCGTCTTTTGTTAGCTTTGCAACTTTTTCTAGTTGCACGGTCATTTCTTTATTAAGTTGTTCTTGTTCTTGTTTTAGAGTAGCTAATTCTTCTTCTCTTTCTTGAACTTTCTTTTGAGATTGTTCTAAACTCTCGATTTTTTTATCAACAGTTTCTTCTCTCTTTATAACGAAATCTTCTCTTTGCAAAAGTCTGTTTTCTGCTTTCATCATCTCGTTACGGCGTTCTGCAATTTCTGCATCACATTTTGCTTTTAGGTTTTGTACCTCTTCTTTTGCTTCTAAAATAGCTTCTTTTTTTGCTGTTTTTGCTTCAGCATAAGCGTTTTCTAGTATTTTAACGGCAGATTCTTTGGCTTTTTTACCTTTTTTTAGCAAGGCAAAAACACCAACAGCAACACCCGCCCCAACAAAAGCAATCGTAATTAGTACAAAAGCCCATACTGGGATAGATACCATAGGTTATATTCCTTTTATTTAGATTTAGATATAAAAATAGTCAAATGAGACTATATAATACTCTAACTGTATTTTACAATGTTTGCCATATCTTTGTCAAACAATCACAACTTGATTTTGCATTATACAAATATTTTTTTTGATAAATTTTGACATAAAAAAAGACAGCTAAATGCTGTCAATTTTTTAATATATTCTAATCAACTCTATTCCATCAATTGCTTGTTGAATTAATGCTTCTTTATCTAGTTTTTGTTCGTTTCGTATAGCTTTGTCCAGCTTTGGCTTAATTACTGGGCTATCTGGCAAAAATACGCTACAGCAATCTTCATAAGGTAGTATTGATGTCTCATATGTACCAATCTTTTTTGCTATCTCCATTATTTCTGTCTTATCCATACCAATTAATGGTCTAAATATAGGTAGCAACTTTACTGCATTGTTAGTCACGGTAATACTCTCAACAGTTTGAGAAGCAACCTGTGCCAAACTCTCACCTGTTATCAGACATCCGCAGTTGGTTTTTTGAGCAACTCTCTCTGCAATATCCATCATAAAACGGCGAACCATAATAACCATGTAGTCATCATCACAATACTTATGGATGTTTTCTTGAATAGTAGTAAATGGCACAATATGTAGGTTAATTTGACCCACATATGGGGTTAAAAGCTTTGCAAGCTCTATAACTTTGTCTTTTGCTTGTTGGCTAGTATAAGGATAACTATGAAAATGTATCGCATTAATAGTAAGACCTCTTTTTGCCATTTGATAACAAGCAACAGGGCTATCAATGCCACCACTAAGCAGCAACATACCCCTACCTGCAGTACCAACCGGCATACCACCAACGCAAGGTATTTTATCATAAGAAATATATGTTTTGCCATTTTCTCTAATATCGATATTAACTATTTGGCTAGGATTGTGCACATCAACTTTTATATCGTTGTTTTGAAGAATAACAGCACCCATCTCTGCAGCAAATTCGTAAGACTTCATAGCAAAAGTTTTATCTGCTCTTTTTACTTCTACCTTAAAAGTATCTGCTGATAATCTAATATCTTTGCAAACAGCTGTTATGTCATCAATATTTGTATCTACTTCTTTTGCAACAGACAAAGATACTATACCAAATACTTTTGAAAGTTGGTTAACAATATCATCTCTATCTACTTCGTTAAAGTCATATACAATATATCTACCAGCAATTTTCTCTGCAATGGCATTATATTTTTTTGCAACTACTCTAATGTTATTTAATAATGTTTTTTCAAAAAAGCGATGATTTTTACCTTTCAAAAAAATCTCACCAAAACGCAATAAAACAACTTCTCTCATATTATTTCCTTTTTGACATATCTAATAATTTTTGTATTGCTTGCAATACAGCAACACTTGCGACTTTTATTTCTTCGGTTGTATTATATTTACCAAAGCTAATTCTTACAGAACCAAGTATTTCGCTTTTTGTTCTTCCCATTGCTGTCAAAACTCTATTTTCTACCTTACTAGAAGAACATGCCGAACCTGTACCAATAATGATACCTTCGTTCTCTAGCATATGCAATACAGTTTCGCCCCTAATACCATCAATCGATATACTCAACACATAAGGGCTACCGTCACCATTAATAACAATATCTGACATGATTGGTTTTAATGTCTCAATAAATTGAGTTTTTAGGACCAAAACATTGTCATAATTAGTTTGCATAGTGTTATATGCTATTTCTACAGCTTTTGCAAATCCCATAATACCAGATACATTATATGTACCAGATCTTATGCCTTTTTCTTGTCCACCACCATAGGTGATATTTTTTATAGAAGTATTTGGCGCAATATACAATGCTCCTACACCTTTTGGTCCATGTATCTTATGTGCACTTATTGTACATAAGTCTACTTTTAACAGACGCACATTAAAAGGTATTTTACAAAAACCTTGCACTGCATCTACATGAAATTTGCAATAAGGCGACTTTTTGTCAATTATTTGTCTAATAGCTTTAAGGTCATTAATTGCACCAGTCTCATTATTAACAAGCATAACCGAAACAAAACAAACATCAGCATCCATCATTCTTTCAAATTCGATAAGATCAACTTCACCTTTTTTGTTAAGTGGCAAAAAGTCTACATTATAACCCATATTTTTTAGAGCTATAGCTGTGTTATAAACTGCAGGATGCTCACCTATGCTAAAAAGATATCTCTTTTGTTTTTGAGTAGCACCACCTAATATTGCTATGTTGTTTGCTTCGGTAGCTCCTGATGTAAAAATCAAGTTAGCATTGTCCGCTCCACCCAAATACTTAATAATACTTTTTCTAGCAATATCAATCTCTTTTGCAAGGTCGCTACTAGCGCTATACAAGGCAGAAGGATTATAATAAAGTTCTTCATTATATTTAGTTATTACTGGGCTACAAGCTGGCTCTAACGCCGTTGTAGCTGCATTGTCCAAGTAAATCATAAAAAATTTTGTCCTCTACATACAAAAAATCCTATATAAAATAGGATTTTTTTAATTATATTTTTATTTTAACAAATTTTTATATTTTTTGAAAGTGTTTTTATTAAATCTTTAGAGATATACCATTTTTTTCGAACATAGCAATAACTTGCTTATGGAAAGTATCAATATCTTCACTTGTTAAGTTCTTTGTAAAGCTATTTATTTCATAATGCAATGTATAGCTTACAAATGCATCATTTTCGTTATGATAAATATCTAACAAACTTACATTATAGTGCAAGTCAGAATCAATAGATTTTGCAATATTGATTATGTCTTTATAAAGCATTGTTTGTGGAATTAAGAAGTTAAAGTCAAGCTTTGTTGTTGGGAACTTGCTTATCTTTTCAAACTTTGTCTCAACGATAGGCATTTGTTCTACAAGACTTGTATTAATCTCACATACAGCAACGCCACAGTTTGCATCAATATTTTTCTTAACAACTGGATGCAACAAGTTAATATTACCTACAACCTTGCCACCACATACTATCTCATAGTAGTTAACTGGATGGTAAGCAGTATTTGTTGTTGTAGCTTTGTTTAGAGAGTATTCTACTTTTATAACATTTTCAAACAAATAATCTACTACATTTTTTAGCTTTAGCAATAGTTCGTTTTGATCTGCACCTTTTTTGTACAAAACAATACCCAAACTCTTGGTTTCGTCTGCAAGACCATCAACTCTAATTTGTTTTACTACTCTACCTATTTCAAATGTACCAATTTCGTTGTATGTATTTTTGTTATCAACAACAACTTTTAATAAGCTTGGTATCATAGTAGATCTAATTTTGTCATTATCTTTGTTAATAGAATTTACACATCTAATAACACTTGCTGGTTCAATACCCAAGGCATTGTTAGTAGCAGTATCATACCAAATGTATGAGTGAGTTTCGTTTAGGTTGTATCTATTTGCAAGAGCATATTTAATATCATATTCTAACTCTACTGCTCTATCTATCTTTGTTGACACTAATGGTTGATTGATAGTTTGAGGTGCTATGTTGTCATAACCATATATACGAGTTATTTCTTCGATGATATCAACTTTAGAAGTTATATCTTTTGTAGCTCTAAATGATGGTACTACAACTTCGTATTCTTCGCCGTTTACTTTAACATCAAATGCCAAATGCTTTAAGATGTCAACAATTTTTTGTTGTGGCAATTTGATACCGATATATTTATCAATAAAACTTTGAGTAAGTTTGATATTGATTTTTGGATAATGATAGTTATATACATCTGTAATTTGGCTAGTAATTTTTGCACCAGCATCTTGTTGTTTTAACAAGTATACATATCTTAACAAAGCCGTCATAGTAAGTTCTGGATCAAGCATTTTTTCGTATCTAGCGCTACTTTCTGTTCTCAAACCAATACCAAGAGCTGTTTTTCTTATAGTTGCGCCATTAAAATTAGCACTCTCTATAAGCACACTTGTTGTATTGTCTGTTATCTCGCTATTTTCTCCACCCATAACACCTGCTACTGCAACAGGATTGTTATTAGTAGCAATAACCATTGTGCCTTTGTTTAATGTTCTATTTACACCATCCAAGGTGACAAACTCTGTATCTTTTTCTACATTATAAACTTGTATTTGCTTTACAATTTCATTATCAAAAGCGTGCATAGGTTGGCCTAGTTCAAGCATGATATAATTTGTTATATCAGCAAGTAAGTTAATACCACGCATACCACAATAATACAATCTTATTTGCATATTTTTGCCAGATTGTTTTTTTGTTACATTTTCTACAGTTGTGGTCACATATCTATAGCAATCTTCTGATTTTACATCTACAGATACTTTGTTGCCCTTAAAGTTATCTAAACTTTCTAATTGCAAAGGCTTTAATTCTCTACCAGTCAAAGCAGCAACTTCTCTTGCAATGCCATAGTGACCCCATAGGTCAGGACGATTTGTCAAAGACTTGTTGTCTACTTCAAATATAGTATCTTCGATATTCAAAATTGTTTTTATATCTACACCAATTGGAGTGTCTTCTGGCAAATCAATAATACCATCATGGTTTTCTGAAATACCAAGTTCGTGTTCACTACAGCACATACCATAGCTATCACAGCCACCTAAAGTTGCTTTACCAATATCAATACCAGCAACATGTGCACCAATTTTTGCAAAAGCAGTGATAAGACCTGCCCTAACATTTGGCGCGCCACATACTACATCATAAACTGCATCGCCTGCATCAACTTTTAACAAATGTAATTTTTTGCTATTAGGATGATTTTGAACATCCAAAATTTTTGCAACAACAATGCCTGACAAATTTTTGCCTTTATATTCTACACCTTCTACTTCGGCACATGATAGAGTAAATTTATTAATTAACTCTTCTATATCTACGCCGTCTAAATTAACATAATCTTTTAACCAGTTTACTGAAATATACATAAATTTACTCCTTAATCAATTTTTGATTGCTTTAGTGCATTAATCTTACCGCTATTAAGTATTCTTATATCATCTACATCGTATGTCATCATAGCAAGTCTAGTAAAACCTAAACCAAAAGCAAATCCTTGATATTTTTCTGTGTCAATACCACCCATCTCCAAAACCTTTGGATGAATCATACCACATGGGCAAAGCTCTATCCAGCCGCCTTGTTTACAAACTTTACAACCTTTACCACCACAATATGGACATGTGCAGTCTAGCTCAAAGCCTGGCTCGACAAATGGGAAGAAACCTGGACGAAGTCTAACATTAACTTCTTTACCAAAAATATTAGTTAGCATATTTTTCATAAAATAAATTAGATTTGAGATGCTAACATCAGTGTCTATCATCATACCTTCGATTTGGAAGAAAGTATTTTCGTGTGTAGGGTCAAGTTCTTCATTTCTAAAGCATCTACCTGGGAAAATTGCCTTTAGAGGAGCGCCATATTTTTTCATAATACGGTTTTGCGCTGCAGAAGTATGAGTTTTTAGAACTTGTCCGTTGTCTAGATAAAAAGTATCTTGCATATCTCTAGCAGGATGGTTTTTTGGAATATTAACAGCTTCAAAGTTGTTGTATTCTGTCTCTATTTCATTGCCTTCTTCTACAGTAAAGCCCATGCTTCTAAACAACTCTACAACTCTGTTTTGAATTATAGTTATTGGATGCAAACTACCAGTATTATCTGTAGTAGGCACAGTTAGGTCGATAGCTTTTGTATTAGACAATTCTTTTTGTATTTGTTTTTGTTCTAGACCTGTTTGAGCATCTGACAACATTTGACTAATTTTAGTTTTAGCCTCGTTAATCTTTTGGCCAAACTCTCTACGCATATCATTAGACAAATCTTTCATAATGCGCATAGCATTTGTTAACAAACCTGTCTTGCCTAAATATTTGTTGTGCATCTCACCCAACTGTTGGTTTGTTTCGGCAGTTGGAATTTCTATTGTAGCTTGTTCTAAAATCTTGTTTAGTTCTTCTGTCATAATAATCTCCTATTAAAAAAAATAAAACCCCATCCCTATATTAGGACGGAGTTTGACTAACTACGTGGTACCACCTAAATTAAACCGATAAAAAAAATCGATTAACTCATTAGACTATAACGGCGTCACCGTCTACTCTTACTACTATTTGGGAGTGAAGCATAAAAAGTGAATTCGAACAAACCTATTTGTTAAAGGGCTTTCAGCCGCCGACCCTTATTCTCTAAAACAACATCGGTAAATCTACTTGTCTTTTATTATCGCTTTTAATGACAAAATATTACCACACCCATATAGATAAGTCAACCATTTTTTGACAATTATGGTATTAGATCCATCATATTTTCTAGTGTATCAGAATTAAGATAAGTATCTGGTACTTTGCCAACAATTACACTCTCACATATTAGTATTTGTGAGGTATTGCTAACCTGTTTTGAACTAACAGGCAAAACAACAGTTAGGTTAGAAATAATGTTTACATAAATCTTATGATTTGTCTGATTTATGCCAGCTTGCGTAAACTGCGAACTAAATGTACAAGTTATAGAACCAATAGGGTTTAGTTTTAGCCTAATATTGGGCCCTCTGCCTAGCATTATTGGTATACCAAGCAATGTGCCTAGAGGTATAGTTATGCCCTGTTCACCTATTATATCGAGCTTTGTTTGACTTGTACTGGTTAGATCTCTAGACAATCTATTGATTGTAAGAGAATTTGCCCTAATATGTGATATATCCCCATTTTGATCGGTAGATATACTTATAATGTCATCATAGGTATAATTATCAAATAAAACTTCTCCCACGGCACTGTTAACAGCCTTGGTAGCAAGCGACTTTACCTTTGCCTCGCCTACAGAAATAATTATCGGGTTAACAACAAATAATATATACGCAAATATCAATAATACAACCAACAATACAACAACAAAAGTTATCAAAGCCCTTTTCTTGTACTTTTTTATTCGCAAGCGTTTTTCTATTTTTATAACACTATCATCACTATACATATAAGTATTGTATGAATAACTATCAAAATAAATTAATTTTATTATGACTTTTTGCTATGACTCTTAAATATCAAAGCAAAAAGATAAGCAAAGCCAACGGCGGCGGCAATACCTGCAGATGTAGCAGCAAGGCCACCTTTTATCACTCCCAATATACCTGCTGTTTTTGCACCTTTTATAGCACCCTTTGCCAAACTACTACCAAAACCCATTATCGGAACCGTCACTCCAGCCTTTGCAAATTTTGCTAAAGGTTCAAACAAACCAACAGCCTCCAAAACAATGCCTATCATCAAAAACAAAACCAAAATCCTAGCAGATGTCATGCGTGTTCTAATAATTAATATTTGAGCAAGCAAACATATTGTACCGCCTACCAAAAATACAATTAAATAATCCAAAACCATATATCACAATCCTTTTTCTACAATTATAGCGTGCGCTATACCTGGTATAGATTCTCCCTGATAGGATGAAGTTGTACTTAGCAAAGCGCCAGTTGACATCATAATAATTTTTTTATAACTACCATCGGTCAGTTTCGAAAACACATAGCTATTAAATACGCTTGCACTACATCCACATCCACTACCACCCATAAATGCTTTTTGGGTATTAGAGAAGATTATTTGCCCACAATCTGCATAATTTTGTGCCATCTTATATCCCTTATAGTCCATAAGATCTATCAAAAGCTCACTGCCAAGTTTGCCCAAATCGCCTGTTATTATAAGGTCATAATCTGACGGTTTTGTGCCAGTATCTTCAAACAATGCAGCCAAAGTGTCTGCTGCAGCCGGTGCCATTGCTGCACCCATATTGTTCATATCGTTTATGCCATAATCAATAACTTTACCAAAAGTCACATGAGTTATATTATGCCCCTTGCCTTCGCTAGACAACACAGCAGCTCCAGCACCTGTGACTGTCCATTGCGCCGTTGGAGGCCTTTGACAACCAAGCTCTAGCGGAAACCTAAACTGCCTTTCTGCGGTAGAAAAATGACTGCAAGTAGCACACACTATATTCTTTGCGAAGTTGCCACTAACCAAACATGCTCCGACACCCATACTTTCGGTCATTGTAGAACATGCACCAAACAACCCAATATAACTTGTTTGAAGCTGCCTTGCACTAAAACTAGACGATATTATCTGATTAAGAAGGTCACCACTAATCATCAAGTCAATGTCAGTTATTATAAGCCCCGCTTTATTAACAACACCTGATACGGCATGTTCTAGCATTTTTCTCTCTGCTAGTTCATAAGTTTTTTCGTTAAAGCTATCAGTTTGCAAAACATAATCAAAGTAGTCCTTTAGTGGACTTAAGCCTTCTTTAGGACCAACAACAGCGTATCCCATTCTCCATTTTGCTGGTTTTGACAGTTTAATAGTTCTTGCTCCACACCTATTCATACTAACCCCACAATTAAATATATAATGCCAACAATAATACTACCAGCTATTCCATTAACTATAACAGGACCAGCTACAGAAAACATTTTTACACTCAAACCAAATATCAATCCTTCGTTTTTAAACTCTAATGCAGGGCTTGCAATTGAGTTAGAAAATCCAGTAATTGGCACTATAGTTCCAGCACCCGCAATAGCACCAATGCGGTCAAATACCCCCAAACCGGTCAAAAATGATGCCAAAAAGATTAATATAACTAACATATATGCCTGCAAGTCTTCTTGTGTCATTTTAGGAAAAATAGCTGCAAGACTATCTAATATACCCTGGCCCAAACAACATATAAAACCACCTATCAAAAATGCATATAGCAACGCAGGAAAGAACTTTGTGCTTGGCAAACGCTTTTCTACAAACTTACAATATTTTTTATTTTTAACGCTATTATCCATCTTATATCTCCTACACCAAATATTGCCAATTAAAAATTTTTAATTCATTTTTTATTTGGTGTAATATTTTGCAAATTAGCGAACAAACTAATCACAACCAACAAAAAAGTATTTTTAAGGAGATTATTATGAAAAAACTTATATTCATCATACCTATGCTTGCCGTAGCAATGACAATGACTGGTTGTGACAGTTCTAACACAACTGCAAAAGCAGCCAATCGTGTTGATAGCACACTAAACAATGTTATCAATTCTACAAAGCGCATAAAAACAGCAGATAACCAACAATTAGCTATAGAACAACTAAATAATAAAACAACAAACAATATTGATTATAGTACCGTAAATAACAATACAAAATATTCTGCTACCCAAAACAATCAAATCGCAGCAAACAAATACTCTATTGGAAATAGATATTATACTAATCAAAATGTTATTACTTCTAACTCTACCAAAGATGTAAATAATAACACAATTAACACATATGTCACTGATGGCAATACTCAAACCAATCGCACTTCTACTGCAAAGTACCAACCAAGATTTGTCGCAAGCACTTACAACACTACCCAAGCCCTAACAAACTATGTAGAACGCATACAAGACCTATGTACAATATGTAATGACGCATGCGAAGCTAACAACATCCTCGATGATATGAAAAATGAACTTTTGGACAGCTGCATAAAATGCAAAACATTATTAGCAAATGTTAAGTCAAACAAAATCAAGCTTACTGACAACCAATTAAACACTCTAAATAGCTATTGTGACACCCTAAACAGCTGTGTAAACAATCTTAACCAATGTAGCGACAATACGCACGATATCCAGCTAATAGGCGCGTTAAAGGGCAATTTTTCTAACAATTGCGATAACCTTGTAGCAAAATATCTAAAAGTTATCAATAACATGGACGAAAGCATTAACACATGCAACAGTGCAAAATGTACAGTTAACGAACTTAATAACTATATAGACAGTATCACTAATAATACAAGTTATAATACTGCAAATAATGATGTTGCTAATCAATCAAATTCACCAATTATAAAACAACAAAAAGCTGTGTACAAACCACAATATTATTATAACGAGCAAAACACTCAACAAACAAAAAATAACCCAACCAATAACAATCAACAATCACAAACTACTCAAAATACAACTCGTCAAGCAGTAAAAAATAGACAAGTTGTACAACAAAATCAAAATACATCTACTACCACAAGAGAAACTCAACCAAGTGGCAGACCAAGCAATGTAAAAAATACTATAAATAGTTATGTCACTCAAAGTTCTACAAACAGATCAACTCCCACTAATAGAACTGTTGCAAGAAAAACTATCAGCAACGAAAATAAAAGCAAAACAGTATCTAACAGACAAAATCAACAAAACAGTCAAACAACTACCAAAAATACTACAAACCAAAATAATATAAACAATGCTACTAGCAAAACCAGCCAAACTAACAATACTAGCCTAGCTGCAAAACAAAACACTAATACTAATACTAATACTAATACTAATACTAATACTAATACTAATACTAATACTA
>JAZRSV010000032.1:0-26956 GCA_045651685.1 Clostridia bacterium
CATAATTTCTCCTTTATTTTTGCATAATGCAATTACATAATTAGTTTAATTAAACTAAACAATCAAGTCAACAAAATACACTTAACTTAATATTAACTTAATTTGTATAAATTTTGTTGCCTGCATTGTCAAATTAAACTATACTTAAGGTGTATTCTTAAAAAGAGGAAATTGATATGAAAGAATTAACAGAAGAAGAAAAAGAAAGAATTATCAAAGAAGTTGTACATAGTTTTGCTTGTGAAGGCATGATAATAACCGAAGATGAAATAGCAAGAATGAGACCTTTGCTTGATGGAACAAAGACTGTAGAACAACTTATTGCCGAAGAAACAGAACTAATGAGAAAAGAAGGTCTTATTGACTAAAATATATAAATTTAGCTAGATTTTAGCTATATTAATATATGTAGGGATGTCAGAGTGGTCGAATGTGCTGGTCTCGAAAACCGGTATACTGCAAGGTATCAAGGGTTCAAATCCCTTTCCCTACGCCAAGCAATAAAATAAAACAGGCTTTATGGCCTGTTTTTTTAATATTTAATAATATAGTCGGCGTTAGTTAGTTTGCCACGGTTAAAGTGACTTTCGATACCTATTGTGACAAAGTTGTTTTGTTTGCCCCATAGCAAACTATCATTGTTATCTTCAAACATAGCAACTGACAGATTAGTTGTATTGATATAATTGTTGATATTAGCAAAAAAGTCGTGTTTGCTAACTTTCATACTGCCTAGGCAGAATATTTTATCAAAATATTGCATTATGTTTTTGCTTTTTACAATGTCTAGCAAAAACTCTTGCATTTGATTGGATACTATAAAAAACTTTTTGTCTTTTTTGATTTTTGCAACTTCAAAAAAATAATCAAAGATACCAACATTATCTTTTAGTAGCAAGCTTTTTGATGCATCAAGCTTTTTTGCAATAGCTACTTTGCTATCGTAGTCTATATTAAAATCTGTTTTGTACATTTCAAATATTTCTGGATCTTTTTTGCCTATATATCTGCAAAAATCATTGTCAGTAAGGGCAAAGTTAGAGTCTCCCAAATATTCTCTCAAAACTATGTTATGGGCCTCTTTGTGGTAGGGTTCGGAGTTGATTAATGTACCATCAAAGTCAAAAATAATAATATCTTGTTGGGCTAATAAAGTTAATAATTGTTTGTCCATACATATATTATAGGTTGTTTTGACAAATAAAAAAAGCGATTATATGTTGTTTTTTATGCAAAATTGCTTTTACATACGGCAATTTCTTTGATACACTAAATTTATAGGAGAGATTTTTATGGAATATAATGGAATTCACTTTGATGCCGTAATAGCAACCCCAGGTTGTGGCAAATCATACCTAGCAGATAGAGACCCAAGATTTGTCGATGTTGACGAAGTGCGTTTGAGATCAAAATACATCGTGCCAGACGGTGTCACTCGTCAAGAGTTAGAAGAGACCAAAGGTGAACGCACTTGGCCTAGGGTAAAAGATTATAGGCCTATATTTGAGCAAAAACTAGATGAGTACCTAGAGCAAGGTAAAATACTTGTAGCGGCACCTCATCCAGAGAGCTTTGACTATCTTGATAGTCGTGGCATAAAGTATTGCTTTGTTTATCCAGACAAAGATGCAAGAGCTGCACTAAAAAAGAGATTTGAGAGTCGTAATAACCCAGAAAGCTTTATTAGAGAAAATGACGAAGCTTTTGACGACTTTTTGATCTCTAACAGACAAAACAAAAGAGCAGTTGTTCACTATGAGTTTAGTGGTGACGAATATTTGACAGATATTTTGCAACGCTTTGGTGTTAAGTTTCATCAACAGGAAATGTAAGATAAAAAAATGTTAAAAGATATTTTTTTACAATATGACAAACTGCAAGATCAGTATGGAGATAAAAAGCTTAACGCCATATATGGCGGCGGTTGCACAAACGAGCCAGACCTGTGCCTTGTATTTGTTAATCCAACAGCTCGAAACAAAACTTGCAATAAATCATGGGGTGGCATACGATACCCTTGGCTTACAACCAAACAAATATGGAGCTTTTTGAGCAAGTGTGGTTTGTTTGATGAGCAATTAAACAATATTATTCAATCTAAAAAGCCTCAAGACTGGGATGAAGAGTTTTGCGAAAGGGTATATGATGAGGTAAAAGACAAAAAATTGTATATAACAAATCTTGCAAAATGTACCCAAATAGATGCAAGACCACTACCTGACGAAATCTTTAATAATTATGTCGACTTATTAAAGCAAGAAATAGGCGTTATTAAGCCAAAAAAAGTAATTTTGTTTGGAAATCAAGTCGCAAGTGTCGTTTTAGGGCGCAAAATTGCCGTTTCTACCTGCCGTAAGCAGCAGTTTGATTTAGTAGTCGAAGGTAAAAAGTTGGCCGCATACGCCGTATTTTACCCTGTAGGCAACGGTCGTTTTAATATAGATAAAGCTATAGAAGACTTAAACTTTGTAGCAAAATGTTAGTAGATTTTATAAAAAAATAAGGAGGCCTATGAAAAATATTTTAATAACCGGTGGCGCAGGTTTTATAGGCACCAACCTTACAGTTAGTTTAGCAGATATGGGTTATAATGTTGTTATAATTGACGATTTTAAGAATGCTTATGTCGGTCATATACAATCTATCTGCAAAAAATATAAAACTGTAAAATATTTTAAGCATAATGTCATTGACAAAGCTTTTGTTATTAATGTTGTTAAAGAAAATAACATTGACGCAGTTATGCATTTAGCTGCAAAAAAATATATAGACGAAAGCTTTAGAAAGACGCAATTATATTTTGACAATAATATGCAATCGTTAGATACAATATTGCAAGTTGTAGAGCAGTGTAAAATAAAAAATCTAATGTTTGCATCTACCATAACAGTATATGGAAATCCAAAAGTATTGCCAATAACAGAACAGGGCGAATATGCACCTATATGTCCTTATGCCGAAACAAAGATGTTGGGTGAGATAAAAATATTTGATTGGGCAAAGCAAAACCCAGATGTAAAAGTTTTTATCTATCGTTTTTCTAATCCTATTGGTGCTGATATTAAGTTGATGCTTGGTGATGATGCCAAGACAAAGTCTTCTTCTTTGGTGCCATATATTATTGATAAAGTTAGCAAAAATCAACCACTAACACTTAATGGTTGCGACCACAATACGCCAGATGGTACGCCTATAAGAGACTTTATACATGTAAAAGATCTTGCCAATATAGTAGCAAAAAGTTTTACAAAAGATGGCTTTTGCGGGGTAAATATCTTTAATGTTGGTTGTGGCAAAAACGGTTATTCTGTACTACAAATAGTGCAAGAAATACAAAAGGTTTTTGCAAAAACTATTGACTATGTTTTTGGTCCAAAAAGAGTCGGCGATGTCGAAAAAATCGTGTGCGACAACTCAAAAGTTATGCAAACTTTTGACCTAACAATAGAGCACGATTTGGGTAGTATGCTATCATCACATGTAGATTTTGGAAGACATATATTAAACAAAAAAAGTAGGACAAAATGTTAAAATTAACAACAACTTTATTGGTGATCACTAAAGAAAATAAAATGCTATTAGCAAAAAAACTTCGTGGTTTTGGCGCAGGCAAATTTAACGGAGTTGGTGGCAAAGTCGAAGCTGGCGAAAGTGTAGAACAAGCTATGCTACGAGAGACTTTTGAAGAGATAAACATAGTGCCAACCGAGTACAAAATGCTTGGAAAAATCGATTTTGAAGAGTATGTAAAAGGCGAAAAAAACAAAGTCACTATGTATCTTTTTAGGGCGACCGACTATTCGGGCGAGTTAAAAACTAGCGAAGAAATGCAGCCTTTTTGGTTTGATTTTGACCAAATTCCATATCAAAACATGTTTGAAGATGCCAAGTTTTGGATGCCATTTTTGCTAGAAAATGAGCCATTTTATGGCGATTTTGTGTATGACAAAGACTTTAATTTGTTGCAATATAATATAACTAAACAAAAAATAACACCACAATAAAATTGTGGTTTTTATTTTTTTATGATATTATTTAGGTATGATACAGTTAGTTAAAAAAATTTTACAAAAACACAATATAACTTATAACACCTTAACCAAGTCTCAAACTGGCTTTAGCAATGAGGTGTATTTTGTCGATGACAAATATATTGTAAAAATTACTCCAGAGCCAAAGCGTTATCAAAAATTGCTTAACGAAATTGGCTTTTACAGCAATGCTAATTTTGACTTTATACCAAAAAGTATTGCTTCGGGCGAATGTGAAGAAAAACCGTATATAATCATGCAACAATTGCATGGCAAAACAGTATATAGCATATGGCATACATTGTCAGAAGAGCAACGAGAAAATATAGTTTGCCAAATATGCAATATCTTAAAAAATATACATGGCATGCAAGGTGATTTTTTGCAACAAAAACACATAATGCCTGACATGGTTGTTGCTTTCAAAAAGTCGTTTGATTATAACATGCAGCTGTTAAAAGATAGAGGTTTTGATACAAAACCACTAAAAAAAGTTTATAAAAAATTAGACACTATTTTTGCTCAAAAACATAATGGCCTTGTATATAACGATGCACACTTTGACAATTTTTTGTTATGTGGTGACAAAGTTTATATTATAGACTTTGACCGTATGAGATATTGCTCAATTGACTTCGAGCTTTTGATAATAAAAAGCATGCTTGACAATCCTTGCAAATTTGCATGTGAGCAAGACGAACCAAATGTAAAAGACCAAGATTATGCCAATGTCATGCAATATTACAAAAAATACTATCCAGAGTTGTTTGATTTTGAACATCTTAATGATCGTGTATTTATTTATCAATTTTTGTATCGTTTGGGCCATGGATATGAGTACAATCGCAACGAGTGGATAGAAGAAGAGTTAAATAAATTAAAACAATATTTTGGAGTATAACTATGAGTACTTTATACATAATAACTGGCCCTGCAGGCGTGGGCAAAAGTTCTATTTCTAACAAACTTGTAAAAAAACTAGCAAAAGGTTGTCTTATAGAAGGTGACGATATATACCACCTTGTCAAAACTGGCTATGTAGCACCTTGGAAACAAGGCAATCATCTAGAGCTTTTTTGGAAAAATAGTTTGGATCTTATAAAAAACAGCCTTGATGCAGGTTTTGATGTAGTTTTTAACTATATTATTCTAAAAGAAGACTTTGAAAAAATAAAACAAGAGATAACCGGACATGACATTAAGTTTGTAGTGTTGCTAGCAGATGAGAGAACACTACTAATGAGAGATGGAAATCGCGCTAAAGATTGTCAAATGGGCGAGAGATGTTTGATATTGTTGCAAGAATTTATCGACGAAAAGTACGATACTCAATATATACTTAACACTTCTGACTTTACTATACAGCAAACTGTAGAGCAAGTGCTAAAGCCTGGTAAATTTTTGGTAAAATAATTTTTTTTGAGAGGTTATTATGGGATTAAACAAAGATGTAAGTATATCTATCGATAACACAAGATTTAACTTTAGAGTTGCAGGTTATGTAGAACACAACGGCAAAGTTCTTTTGCATAGACCATATTCGGTAGATTTTTGGAATATGGTTGGTGGTAGGGCTCAAGCTGGCGAAGATTCTGCCTCTGCAATAAAAAGAGAGTTTGGCGAAGAGCTTGGTTGTGAGATAAAAGACCTAAAACTTATAGAAGTATGCGAAAACTTTTATGTTTTTAGAGAGGTTTTTACTCAAGAACAATTGTTTATTTATAAAATAACCCTACACGATGATGACCCAATACTTACCAAACAAGATTTTAAGCAACTAGACGAAGACAAAGCTGTTTTTCATTGGTTTGACAAGTCAGAGATTGCTAATATAAAATGTTTGCCAGAACTTATCTATGATATAGTACAAAGAAAAGACGATACATTTGTACATGGCTTGTTAAAGTCAGGTGTTTATACAAAAATTTAAGGAGCAAATATGAACAATAAAACCAAACAATACAAAGCTTTTACCATAACTATGATTGTGTTAATATCTATATTTTTGGTAGCAGCACTTATTATGGGCTTGGCAGACTTTATCTGGTCAAAAAAAGTCTCTAATATTATCTTTTGGGCTTGGCTTGGTTATACTATAGCGATGTTTGCTGCGCTTACAATATGGGCGATACCTTTGCGTAGAATAATGTTTTATAATATTTGCAAGATGTATGATTTTGATACAGGCAAAACAGATATGTTGCAAACAACCTTCGAAGATATTAATCCTGACATATCTTATTTAGAATTTGGCGAAACTGATATCACAATCAATGCTGTTTCGTACAAATATGATCAATTAATATACCAATATGACAGTGCCAACTATAAGCACGGTGTACTTCTTTATATGACCAATCTAAAAGACTCTGATAAGTACGATGTGACATATATTGTAGAAGTCACACCACCTATTTATCAATGCATCAAACAGCATAATCTAAACAGCAAAGACCTAGATTATTTTGTACAAGAATTAAAAACAAAGTATACTAAAAAAGACCTAAAAAAATAGGTCTTTTTTTATTGCGTAGGCAAATTAAAATAATTTAGCACCCCACACATAATGAGATAACAAACCTTTTGTTTATAATCTTCTGTTTGCAAAAGTTTTTCTTCTTCTGGGTTGCTAACAAAACCGCATTCTACAATAACCGCAGGTAGATTAGTGCAGTTAACTATAAAATAATCGCCACTGCTTGTTGTTTGTTTTGCGTTGGGTAGTGTCGTGATAAATTGTTGTTGTATACAGTCTGCAAGATTTTTGCCTTCGGTGTTGTTTTGTTTATAAAAAACTTGTGCGCCTTTGCAACTTTTTAGGGCAAAACTATTCATGTGTATAGATATAACGCAAGCAGGGTTAGTTTGATCTATTATTTGTTTGCGTTTTTGCATATCGCTTTTTTTGAGATTTTTGTCTTTAGTATTATACAAGCCGTCTTTAGTTGATCTTGTCATTATTGTCTCTATGCCAGCTTGCTTTAGTTGTTTTGATAAAGTTATTGCGTAGGCAAGGTTTAAGTCGCTTTCTTTTATGTTAGTTTGCGTGCCAACACTACCACCATCTATGCCACCATGCCCAGCATCTATCACAACACTATATTTGGGCGGCGGGGTGGTAGCAACATATTCTGTCTTGTAGCTTGCTGCGATAAGTGCTGCCGAAAAAATCCCAACAACTGCAACAAATATTAAAAAATTGCGAGCTTTTATTATAAAAAACATTTCTCCACCAACTTACATAAAAAAATAACAAAAAATGTGAAAAACCTTTATTTTTTGCTTGACAAAGCCGAATTTGTGCACTTATCCACAGAGTTATCCACATTTATCCACAAAAAAGCACCTAGTTATCCACGATTATCGAACTATATTTCTAATATATTCGCTTGTGAAACGCAATATTCTGTGGATTGTTTCACAAAAATATAGGCAGAGAGTTGTAGTTATATAAATATATTATATAAATATAATTTATTTTTGTTTGAAAAGCACATATCCTTGTGTTATAATCAAATCATGGATAAGATTAATGTTGGTTTTGACCTAAATATTATTGATGATAACGAAATAAACAAAATCAATCCTCAAAGTTTAGCTTTTGTAGGAGATGCGGTATATACATTGTTTGTTCGCACATATTTTTGTGAGCATGACAAGGTAAAAAGCAAACTATTGCACAAAAAGGTTATTGATTTTGTAAAAGCTTCTGCGCAAAGTCAAGCGTTAGATAATATCATGGATATATTGACAGAAAAAGAAGTAGACATTGCAAAGCGTGCAAGAAATACCAAAGTAAACAGCATGGCAAAGCATGCCAAAATGATAGAGTACAAAAAGAGCACAGGTTTTGAAGCGTTGCTTGGATATTTGTACCTTACAGGTCAAAACGATAGACTTAATCAAATATTACACCTTGCAGTACAAGGTTTTGGGGGACAACAATGATTATAGAAGGCAAAAATAGCGTATACGAAGCTTTGGTAGCAGGTACAACCTTTAACAAACTTATGGTTGCAAAAGGTTTGACCGATGATACCAGCAACAAAATAATTGATCTTGCTAGACAAAAAAACATTTTTATCACCTTTGTTGACAAAAAAGTTTTAGATAGATCTAGCGAAACTGGTAGACATCAAGGTTTTGTGGCAGATATTACAGATTTTGTTTATAATACTGTAGAAGAAATATTACAAACAGCCGAAGATAAAAACGAACCAGCATTTTTGGTAGTTTTGGACGGTATCGAAGATCCTCACAATTTGGGCAGTATTATTAGAGTGTGCGAGTGTGCTGGTGTGCATGGTATAGTTATACCAAAGCAAAGAGCTTGTGCTGTCAATGGTACTGTTATAAAAGTTAGCGCTGGTGCTTGTAGTCATCTAAAGATCGCAAGAGTGACCAATGTTAACCAAACTATAGAATTTCTAAAAAAACAGGGCGTATGGATATATAGTGCAGATATGGATGGCGAAACTGCATATCGTAGCAACTTAAAAGGTCCAATTGCATTAGTTATAGGCAACGAGGGCAAAGGTGTTAGCAAACTTACAAAACAACTATGCGATGGCAACATTTGTTTGCCAATGTATGGTAAGGTTAACTCGCTTAATGCTTCTACTGCAACAAGTGCACTTGTATACGAAATAGTAAGACAAAGGAATTTTTAATGACAAATATAGACGAACCATTGGTAGAAAAGGTTTTGCAAGGCGATAGTGATGCGTTTGAAGAACTTTGTATCAAGTACAAACCATTAGTAAACTCTATTGCGCGCAAATACTTTTTGGTAGGCGCTGGCATTGATGACCTTACGCAAGAAGGTATGATTGGACTATACAGAGCTTGTGTTGACTACAACAAACAAAGTGCAGCATCATTTAAGACTTTTGCGGCACTATGCATAAGACGCCGTATACAAACTGCTGTAAAATCAGCCAATCGCAACAAAAACATGCCACTTAATACATACATCTCTATAGATACTCAAGGTATGCTTGTAGTTGGTATCAAACAAGGTGCCGAAGAGGAAGAAGAAGAGAGTGGTATTTATATTAATCCAGACTTGTGCTCGCCAGAACAAAATATGATATCTGATGAAAATTTAGAAGAAATCAATTATCATATCAATACGCTTTTAAGCGAGTTTGAAAAAAAAGTTCTTGCATTGTATGTCGAGGGTAGCAACTATGTAGAGATTGCAAAAAAATTCCAAAAGGACCCTAAAAGCATTGACAATGCACTAAATAGGATTAAAATAAAACTAAAGTTTTTAAGAAATTAAATTTATATTTTAAGGAGAAAAATTTTATGGGTTATCTAGCTTTGTACAGAAAGTTTAGACCAACAATATTTGATGATGTTATAGGTCAAGACCATATTACAAAAACTTTAATTAACCAAATTAACAAAGGCACTATCGGTCATGCATATTTGTTTACTGGTAGTCGTGGTACAGGTAAGACAACTTGTGCAAAGATATTTTCTCGCGCAGTCAACTGCCTTAACCCAGTTAATGGTTCTCCTTGTGGCGAATGTGCAGTGTGCAGAGCACTTGCCGAAAGCAACAGTGTTGACATTTTAGAAATTGACGCAGCATCAAACAATAGAGTTGATGAGATTAGAGAATTAAGAGAAAAAATTAAGTACCCACCAATACATGGCAAGTACAAAGTATATATCGTTGACGAGGTTCATATGCTTACTGATAGTGCATTTAATGCTCTATTAAAAACATTAGAAGAACCACCTCAACATGCTATATTTATTTTGGCAACAACCGAAGTTCACAAGTTGCCAGCTACTATTCTTTCTCGTTGTATGAGATTTGATTTTAGATTAGTCAGCACACAATTATTAGTAGATTTGCTTAAAAAAGTATTCAAAAAGAGCAATATTCTATATGACGACCAATCAGTCGAAGCTATCGCAGCAGCGGGAGAAGGTAGCGTTAGAGACACACTTTCTATTGCCGACTGTGTAGTCGCTTTTGGTAATGGTAAGGTAGAATACGAAACCGTTTTAAGTATTTTGGGCTTGAGTGATAGACAATCTGTTATCAACCTTGCAGACAAAATTATTAATGCAGATGTTGGTGGTGTGTTAGACGAAATTAACACTTGCTACAACCTTGGTAAAAACTTAATTGTTCTTGCAAAAGATATGACAGTGCATTTTAGAAATTTGCTTGTTATCAAAAATTGTAAAGATAGCAAAACTATTCTTAACCAAGCACAAGATGTATATGACAAACTAAAAGAACAAGCAGACAAAGTATCGGTAAAGTTATTGCTTACATATATGCAAAAGTTTAGTTCGATAGAGGCCGAATTAAAATACGCTCTTAACCCAAGAGTGTTGGTCGAAGTTGTTAGTTTAGAGTGTGCTAGTTTGGATCCAAACGGTATATCAAAAAACTAATTAAGGAGAACTATGTTGCTGTCACAAACAAGCCGTTGGAGAAGATAGACAACTCAGCCAACAACTTGTGGGGACAGGTAGTATCAAAACTTCGTACGACATCGCATACAATTTTGTATACAGCGTGTGGAGATATAAGACAAGTTGTCCTTAATCAAAATGAGTTGGTACTTTTTGTTCAAGATGAATATTTATATAACATACTAATCAAACCATCTAACTTTGGAGTTTTGGTAGAGATGCTTGCAAAGGTAAACCGCAACGCCTCACTAAAAATAGAAAAAAAGCAAAGCGCTCAAAAAAATAGTGAGCAAGATATTTTGCTTTTACAAAAGAAGTTTGGTAAAATGTTAGTTGTAAAATAATTTTTTTAGGAGATAGATTTATGTTCAAAGGTAATTTTGGTGGTGGTTTTGGCAATATGCAAAATATGATTCGCCAAGCACAAAAAATGCAAGAAGATTTGCAACGCAAACAAGCAGAGCTAGAAGAAGCAGAAGTAATAGGCGCTTCTGGTGGTGGCATGGTAGAAGTTGTTATGAGTGGCAAAGGCGTTGTAAAATCTGTAAAATTTAAGCCAGAAGCTGTTGATCCAGATGATGTAGAAATGCTAGAAGACCTAACTCTTGCAGCAATCAATGATGCTAGAGCTCAAGTAGATGCTTTGCGCAAAGAAAAACTAGGTGCTATGGCTGATGGGGGTATGCTATAAACATGGCAAACAATGTAAAGTCCTTGGAAAAATTAATAGGGGCTTTTATGATGCTACCAGGTGTTGGCTACAAAACAGCACAGCGTTATGCTTACAGTATACTTAATGCAGATAAACAAGAAGTAGAAAATTTGTCTCAAGCACTTGTAGACGCAAAAAACAATATTAAATTTTGTTCTGTTTGTGGTAATTTTAGCGAAGATGATACTTGTGATATTTGCCAAAGTAGAAAAAGTAAGATTATCTGTGTAGTTAAAGAACCAAAAGATGTTGCAGTTTTAGAAAAAATTCGCAACCTAAATTGCTTGTATCATGTATTGCATGGTTGTATTAACCCACTAGAGGGTAAAGGTCCTAACGATATAAAGATAAAAGAATTATTAGTTAGAGTAAACACTGATGAAATACAAGAAGTAATTATGGCGACCAACCCTGATGTAGAGGGAGAGGCGACAGCCTTGTATGTTTCTAGATTATTAAAGCCACTTGGCATCAAAGTCACCAGACTTGCCCAAGGCATTGCTATGGGTAGTGAACTAGAATACGCAGACGAGGTCACTTTAACAAGAGCTATAGAGAGCAGAAAAGAAATTTAGAAATTTTTTAAGAGCCGATTAAAAAATAATAAAAAAGGAAAAAACATTTTGAAAAACATTATTTTAATAACCGACCCAAATGAAGATCCAGATGATTTGGTAGCACTTATTTTTGCAAGCGCATTAATAAAAACCGAAAAAATTAATCTATTAGGCGTAGTATCTACTGTAGGTACAGATCATACCCGTGTTAATAGAGCAAAATATGCAAAAGGTGTTCTTGCAAATCTAAAAACCAATGTGCCTGTATGTGTAGGTGACAGATATATTATCGACTACGAAACTCGTAGATTGCAAGATGATATATTTATCGACAGCAAACAATTGCCAAAATTGTTAGAATTAGGTGCAGATGTAGAGACTGATGCAGATAAGTTTATAACCAATCTTTTGACCAATGCCGAAGATAATTCTGTGACTATAGTTGATATTGCTGGTATGACAGACCTTGCTAATATGATGAAAAACCATTCAAAGTTGTTTAACCAAAAAGTTGCCGAAATATGCCTAATGAGCAACTTTAGCAAAGAAAAGCAAGGAGACAAATACGAGCCAGACCTAAATGCGCATAATAACCAAATAGATGTTGACAGCACAAACTATGTATACGACTATGTGCAAAAAAATAATATAACAACATATGTTATGAATAGTAAAAACACCAAAAAAGTGCCAGTATCTATGAAATATTATGAAGACCTAAAGGCAAATGGTGGCATTCTTGCTAATCATGCGTGCGATATTCAAAAAGTTGGTCTAAAACAACACTATGATAATATTTTGATAGGTAAAGCAGAGCCAAAATATACTTTGGAGTGGTTTTATAATACATTTACAACTTACAAAACATACGAACAAAGAGACTTTGATACCGTATGGCGTCATGTAGATAGATTGTATTTGTACGATCCACTTACTATGCTTATAGCTATTGATGAGTACCGTAATAGTTATTTTGACGAGACTTCTTATGGTGTGCTAAAACTATGCTCTCCAAAAGAAATAGACAAAATATACAAATTGTTTGTAGACTTGCCAAAAATTGCAATAAATTATTAATAAACAAAAAACACACTACTTTTGGTGTGTTTTTTTATTAACAAAAAGGACTTTGTTTTCATATACAATACAAAATGGGGTAAATATGAAATATAAAGACGATTTTGAAACTTTAGATAGTAAAATTTTTGAACAAATGGCAAAAGAATATTATAGTAAGACCAAAAGCTTGCAAAATGTAGAAGTATTAGCGTTTGATATAAATAGTACTTTTAAGAGTCAGTTAGAAAATGTGCTTAATATTGTCTATGCAATTAACCTAAAAAATACCAAAAATCCAAACCCCAAATTATCCAAAATGTTGCACTGCAAAATGGAGCTAGAAAAGCTAGATAAAGAGCTGTTTTTGATGTACTCAAAATTATACAAAAAAACATACTTAATGCCGATTTGTAGCAAAATAAATGCGAAAAATGATAAAAATAACATATTATTTGACTATTTTTTGCTAATTAAGGCATTAATCGAGTGTGATTTTTATATGTTAAAAGAAGAAGACAAACGATATTTTAGAGCTATAATTATAAAATATTTTAAGCTAATTTTTTCGGTTTTTTCGCAGTAAAATATATAGCAAAAAAGAGACCTTTTTGGCCTCTTTTTTTTGTTAAAAATCGTGCCAAAAATATATAAAAAATATTTGCAAAAAATGATTTTTTATAGCGAATTTTCTTGCAAAAAATAGGGTTTATGTCTATAATGTATTATATAATAATATACATGTGTAATTTTGCCCTTTTGCATATTTTGAAGGGTTAGTAAAATTATCCAAAAATTGTAAATTATTTTTGCCTTTTTACAAATAATACTTTTATGTAAAATAGGCCAAGTATACTTATAGGAGATTGTATTATGGCAGCTTCAAGAAGAAAGAGTATAATAGCAGTTATCATTACACTTTTGGTGGCCGTTGTTGCGGCGACCGCAATTTTGCTATTTAGTACTCGTACAGTTAGTATCAGGTTCGAAACAGGTAATGGACCTGCTATTAGCAACATCGTATTAAAAGTAGGAGAGACAGCAGAAAGGCCAGCCGACCCGATCCATGATGATCCGGGTTATTCTTTTGGCGGTTGGTACATGGACGAAAACTATACCGTTGAGTTTGACTGGGATATGCCTATTGAGCAAACTACAACAGTATTTGTAAAATGGCGTCCAGAAAGTTTTACTGTCAGAGTTGTCCGTGAGACCAATGGTGGTTTTGACGAAATCTTATACAGAGCGTCAGGTGACTACACATCAACCATCACATTGCCATCAGAGACAACAGCAGAAGCTCCTAACGAAGATTTGGATCCAGTATACAATTTCTTGAGACATAACCAAGACTTTAAGGGTTTTGCTTACGATAGAGAGAGCGCAAGAAATTATTATGCTCCTATAGCTCCAGGTGCTACATTTACAATTCCTAACAGAAATACAGAATTGTTTGCAGTATTCCGTGGTAAAGAAAGCAGCTTCCAATTTGACTCTAACGAAGGTTCTGGTGCAGTTAGTGACGCAACAGGTTATTTTAACGAATACTTTGAGATTCCATCTGCAGATGGTTTGACTCGTAAGTATTATACATTTGTATGTTGGAATACCGAGGCAGACGGATCTGGTGAATCTTACCAACCAGGATATCAAATGAAGATTACCAGTGTAGCTCCTGTCACTCTATATGCTATTTGGGAAAGAAACCAATGCAATGTGACAATTGATGCTATGGGTGGTAGTGGTAGCATAGGTCTAGATGGAACAAACCTTGTTGATGCAGGTTCTTCATATGATCTATCAACAATATCACAACCAGTAAGAGATGGTTATAGACTATTATCATACAACACTCAACCAGATGGTTTGGGTGCAACATATGCCCTAAACGATGTAGTAGAAGTTGGCGACAAAGAAGTTGTTTTATATGCAATTTGGGCAAAACTAATAACAATCAACTTTGATTATAATGGCGTATCTAGTCCAGCTATAATGGATACATTTACAGGTATAGTTGGTGAGTCATTTACAATCGAAGCTTTGCCAGCAACAGTCACTCGTCCAAACTTTGACTTCCAAGGTTGGAGCTTGGATCATCTAGCAAATGACGCTACATACAAAACAGGCAATACATTTACAATTTTACCAGAGTACGAAGAAGACCAAACACTTTATGCTGTATGGTTGGGCGTACCAAGAACTTTAGTATTTGATAACAACGGTGGTGGCAATGGTAACTCAGAAGTTAACAAAACACACGGCTTTAGATATCAAATAGATAAACAAGCAAAACATATCGACAATGGTTATAAGTTTGTTGGTTGGAACACAGCTGCAAACGGTACTGGTATTACTTACCAACTAGGCGAAGTATTTACTATCGGTGACAACCTTGTTGAAGGCAAATCAGTACTATATGCTATGTGGGAAGCAGAAACTTATACAATTTCTTATTACCTACAAGGCGGTACATGTTCTTTTGATACTACAGCTAATCCATATGTTGTATCAGCAAAATACAAAACAAATCTTACTTTGATTCATGCAAAATCAGCTATTTACCGTGAAGGTTATCGCTTTGCTGGTTGGGGATTAAGTGCCAACGCAGTAGAACCAGAATACTGGGATGTAGAAAACGGTGATGGTTGGAATATTCAAATGGCTGCAGGCAACATGATGTTGTTTGCTCAATGGGAAAAAGAATATACCATTACATTTGATAGCAATGGTGGTACAGGTATTATTCAACCAATAACAAACATTATTATTGGTGAAGAATTTACTCTACCAAGCACAGGTTTTACAAGAACAAACTATGATCAAATTTATTGGTCAGATTTAAGAGAAAATGGTGAACAATACGCTCTAGGTCAAACAATGATTTTGGAGAGTTCACTTGCAACAACAATGTATGCTGTATGGCAAGGTCAAACTCGTCACATCTATGTATACGACAATATCAACAATAGCAACTGGGCTAGAGATATCGTTGGTAGATACGGCGAAAGAATGATGATCGAGTTTAGTATGGAATTAACACATACTGACCCTGGTTACGAATTAAAAGGTTTTGCACTAAATCCTTATGATACAGTAGACAATATCAGATATCAATATGGTGATAGCGACTTTGCTCCAGAAGCAGAAAGCTTAAAGATTTATGCAATTTGGGCAAAGAAATCATTTAATATCTACTACGAACTAGAAGGCGGCTTGTATGGTGGTCAAGAATCAATGACTGATTACAATGCGACTTTGGTTTACGAATCACAATCTTATATTCCAGGTATTACTCCAACAAAAGAAAAACACACATTCTTGGGTTGGTGTGAAGATCCTACAGGTGCAACAGGTACATTGTATCAACCAGATGCTTCATTTACTGTACCTAGCCATGATGTAATATTCTATGCTGTATGGGCAAGATCTTATACTTTAAGATTTGATCCTAACGGTGGCGAATTAGCAGACGAATTAGTACCTGTTAACGAAATTACTGCAGGTAAGGGTTTGGCTATTACACTTAATGATGTAACCCTTGGTGGTAGTTTTGTAAGAGAAAATTATAACTTTGTTGGTTGGAACACTCGTCAAGATGGCGGCGGTGACAGCTATGCAAAGAACTCACAATATACTATCAATTCTGATACAGTTTTATATGCAACATGGCAAGGTGTAAATGTTCCATTAAGCATTAACACTGGTTCTGCTACTAACATAACAATTTCTCCAACTCCAAGATATGGCGATGTTATTGATCTATCAACTCGTATGATCAATCCTCCAAGAGAAGGTCTAGAACTTGTTGGTTTTGCAGACGAAAATGCTCCAGACACAGTTGTATGGACTAACGAATATGTAGTTAACGATGTAACAAGAAATGTTATTTATGCAGTTTGGACTCCAAAGACTTATGTTTTAATTATCCGTCTAGAAGGTGGTGTTTATGACAGAAGTTATGAAGATATCAAACTTAATGTAAAATTTGAACAAGAAATCGATTTGAGCGATTACTCTTCAGAAATTACTCAATCTGGTTACGAACTTACAGGTTTCAAAAACAAACAATCTTCTATTCAAATTGACTACAGAATGGATGATATCTTCGTAATGCCAGCAGCTAACAAAACTATCTACTGTCATTGGGAAAAATTAGCAGTATATACATTTAACTCTAACACAGGTGCTTCTTCTACTACAGAAGTAAGAACTTATGTTGCAGGCGAAAGAGATACTGCACCAACATTAGCTAGAGAACATTATACATTTATTGGTTGGTCACAAGTTCAAACAGCAACTACTGCAGATGCAGGTATGTTTGCAGGCAACCAATTCCAAGTAACAGCTCTAGTTGATATAACCTATTATGCTGTATGGCAAGGTGATCCTCGTACTGTTATATTGAGTGGTAACGGAGCTCCTGGCGTAGTAGATCAACAAATAAACGCTAGATACGGTGATAGCATTAACCTATCTAACAGAAGTGTATCAAGAAGTGATACTGCCGGTTATGAATTTGCTGGCTGGAGCACATCAGAAGGCGACAATGCCGCAGATACAATTTCTGGTGACTATATTGTAGAGTGCGAAGGCAACTCTGTAACACTATATGCAGTGTGGGCAAGAAAGAACTTTACAATAAGATTCTACAACAATGGTAAACAAATCAAATCTATCGTTAGACAATTTGAGTCTAATGTAGAACTTTCTGGCGAATATATATTAACTCAAACTGGTTATACATTCTTGGGTTGGGCCGAAAACGAATTAGAAATTGACCCTACAAAGATGTATACTGCAGCAAGAGCATTTACTATTCCTGATCAAGATGTAAACTTGTATGCAATCTGGGATCCACAAGAAGTTAACATTTATTTCCAAAATGATGACACAGAAAACCCAGGCGTTGTATATCAAGGCGAAGCAAACGCTACAAAATCATTTAAGATTGTTGGTCTAAAAGACTTAACAATAGAACTACCAACTAACTACAAATCTACTGGTAACGGTATGTATCGTACTAAGTATAAATTTATTGGTTGGAAGTTAAAGATTAACGAAGTACTACAACCTACATTATATTTGGCAGGCTCAAAATTTACAGTATTCCAAGAAAACCCAGATGATGAAATATTCTTCTTTGCACAATGGGATCTAAACAGAATCGAAGTTGTTATCAACGCCGATGGTGGTAATATCCTAAACGAAAGTGGTGATTGGGCTGGTACAAAAACTCAACAAATTGTTGAAAACGAAACTTTGACATTGCCAACAATAGCAGAGATCAATCGTAGTGGCTATAGATTGATGTACTTTACTACAAAAGATGGCAATCAATATGCTCCATCAACAGCTGCAACTCCAACAACAATTGTAATAAGCAACTCTCTACTAGATAAAGGTGTTGTTACAGTAAAAGCTGTATGGATGCCACAATTTACAGTAACATTCTTAATAAATGTTCCTACAACAGAAATTAACAATGGTATCGCTGGTGGTACTACTGCTGCAATAACAGTTGATAGTGGTGAATTTATCAGCATGCCAACTTCTTCATTCTTCCGCAACAACTATCACTTTGATAGCTGGAATGCGAACTCTCTAGGCACAGCAGAAAAACTTAATGCAGGTGCTTCTAAACAAATTACCAACAACCTAACATATTATGCTATTTGGATTGGTAATAATCGTACAGTAGACTTTAACTTTAACGGTGGTAAGTTTAGTGGTATTAACGGTGTAGGTGCTGGTCAAGTCACTTACTCTGTTGCTACTACATACGGTACAGTAATTAACCTAGTTGATTATCAAGGTATTAGTGACACTGATGGTTTGATACTAGAAGGTTGGAAGCTTTCTCCAACAGATACTGCCTTGTACAAACGCGCTACAGACAAGTATTTGGTAGAAGGTACTGATGCAGTATCAACTATCGTACTTTATGCTAGCTGGGCAGCAAAATCATATGACCTAACATATGATGCCAACGGCGGTATATTTGGTGGTATAGATGGTACCCCAGAAACTAGATCTAATACAGCTGCATTTGGTAGCGAAGTTAGCATTAGTGACTATAATGATTCTCAATGGATACCAAGCAACCCACAAGTAAGCCCAGCTGCTTATGAGTTTGTTGGTTGGTCAACAGATCCAAAGATTTCTCACACAGCTACAAAATCTGACAACCTATCTTTGGCTGCTGTTCAAAACAACATCATATACACTCCAAAACCAGAGGGTTATGATCATACAACATGTCACGGCTTTACAATGCCTGCAAAGAACTTGGTATTGTATGCTGTATGGAAGCCATATCCATGGACACTTAACTATAATAGTGAAGGTAGCTTGGTTCAAACAGTTACTCAAGATTATGGTTTAACAATTACATTATCTACAGTTATCCCAACAAAAGATAACCATGAGTTTACTTGCTGGGTACATGTTCTAGAAGATGGTACAGAAGTAGAATATGCTGCTGGCGCTATGTTCCAACTTGTATTTGACAACATGACAACAACAGAGCAAAACTACAGAACTATTAACTTCGAAGCCAGATTTACTCCTCAAAGTGTAAGAGTTAGATTGATGGCTAACGAAGGTTTCTTCTCTGATGGTTCAGACCAAAAAATTATTGATACATTTGTTGGTTATACAATTAAGATGCCATTAGTTCAAGAAGCTGAAGGTTCAGAGTATCAACTTAACAGAGCTTACTATGCTTATACTGGATTTGCAGAAGATCCAACAGGTGAAGGCTCTCTAAACCTAACACCTGGTTATGAGTATCAAGTTCCATCTCTAACAAGTTCTTACATTATGGGTGGCGAACTTATCCTATATGCTCAATGGACAGTTGCAGAAGCCTATATCTATAAAGGTGACGATCCAGACCTAAATACTTATTACTCAACATTAAAAGCTGCTATATCAAATGCTTCTTCAGGAGACCTTGTATACCTATTAGCTAGTTGTACAATTTCTTCTTATATCGAAGTAAAAACTGATGTTACATTGTTGCTTGATGGTACTATGCTACCAGCAGGTACAACAACTATGACAATCTCTCGTGCAGCAGGCTACACAGACAACTTATTTAGAATCTTACCAATTGGTACACTATCACTTGGTTATGTTGATGGTGGCGCAGCATACGACTTGATTATTAATGGTAATAACAGAGTAACAAGCGCAGCATCTATATTTAATGTTCAAGGTAAACTTAACTTCTATGCTGGTGTTAAAGTGACAGGCGCTCGTGGTATTAACGGTGCAGTTGCATATGTTGACAACAGTGGTGCAAGCGTACTTGTTAAGTATGCAGTAATAGAAGCTAACCAAGCTAACAATGGTGGTGCATTCTACATCAACAATGGTGAGCTTGTTATTGATGAGTCAGCACAAATCGTGTCAAACTCTTCAGAATCTGATGGTGGTGCTATTTATAACAAAGGCACAGTACTTATCTCAAATGACGAAGGTATAGACAAAGGTATTGAGATAAAAGATAACCAAGCATTTGGCAAGGGTGGTTTTATCTACAACCTAGGTTCTGTTAACTTCACTCAAGTTACAATCAGCAACAACTCTGCTACAGAGGGTGGTGCTATATACAATGCAACTAATGGTATTATTCAACTTACTACAGTTACATTTACAACAAACTCTGCTTCATCAAAAGGTGGCGCAATCTATAATGGACCTGTAGCTACAGGTGTTACTAGCAACAATGCAACATTAAGTGGTTGCGTATTTGGTAGTGACGAAAATACAGGCAATACAGCTTCAGAGCTTGGTGGTGCTATTTGCAACGCTGGTAATATGGAGATCAACGAAGAATCTATGTTTATCGGCAACAAAACAGAACAACCTGGTTCTAGTGGTGGTGCTATCGCTAACGAAGATGGCAAATTGCTTATCCTAAATGTTGAGTTCCAACTAAATTCAGTTGCTCTTAACGGTCAAGGTGGCGCACTTACAGTGACAAATGGTGAAGTAACCATTGGTACTGCAGGTGTTGCAGATACAAAAGTAGAATTCTTCAACAATACTTCAGTAAGTGGTGAAGGTCTAGCAATTTCTACTTCTAACGGTACATTAAACCTTAACAATGTAGAAATTTATAATCATCAATACGAAAGTGCAACCTATGCAATCACCAACAACGGTGGTGTGTTGTTTATGGGTGGTGGTACAGTTAACGCTAACGGTTTGTTAATGTATGACAACATGACAACCCTTAACGGTGGTGCAATCTTTGCATATTCTGGTACACTAAACCTTAACAATGCAGAATTGTTTAGAAATACCGCAACAAACGGTGGTGCTATCTATGTAAAAGGTAGTGCAGTAGTTGCTGGTACAAAAGCAGACATTTATCAAAACGAAGCTAAAGAATTTGAATCTGGCGTAGCAGGCCAAGGTCTTGGTGGCGCTATCTATACAAGCAGTGCCAATGTGACACTACTTGGCGTAAATATCGGTAATGCAACAGAGTCTGTAGGTAATGTAGCTATAGACGGTGCAGGTATTTATGCAACAGCACAAGTTTCAATCAACGGTACCAAATTTAACTACAATGTAGCTAGTGGTAACGGTGGTGCAATCTGGACAAGTGCTAACCTATTATTATATAAGGCAGATTTTGACTATAACATTGCCGAATACTATGGTGGTGCAATATACACTTGTGGCAACTCAATAGTTAAATTCTCTGATACAACATACAACGCTGCCAATGCAGTTATCTTCAGAGGCAACTCAATTGTTCAAACAACAGATGGTGCTGGTCACGGTTTATACGCTGTTAACAATGTAGAGATGCAAGGTACAGTTATCTGTATGACAGCTCTTGGACAAGACGACATCTATCTAGCTAACCTAGATGGCGAAGGCAATCCAAAAGATGTTTATATCGTTCGTAAAAACAATATGACAGCTGCTTGTCGTATCAATGTGACTTGCGCTAATACACAAATAGGTGCAAAACTTGCTGATATGGGCCTTGCAGGTCACGCAAAAACTCACCTAAAATACTTTATGTATAATGGCAACGCAGGTGGCGTAAGAGTTAGAGACAAATACATCATCAACGGTGACTATTCAGCTCTTATTGAGACCGGTGGCGATCCATATTATTATTCTTCTTTGAGACTTGCATATCTTGATACATTTGATACTGATAAGTTTGATTCTGCAACAACAGTTGTTATCAAACTTTCTAGAGATATCGACCTAGAAGAAGACTTAAGAACAGATCCAGGCATTGATGCTTCTGCAGATCTAGACACTCCATTTGATATTACTAGAAGCGTAGCTATCGTAAGTGAAGCAGAATACAAAATCACTCGCGGTGGTATGACTGGTTATATGTTTGAAGTGACAGGTGCTGTAGAATTTGTACTTGGTGTAGCTGCTGGCGATGATGGTAGTATACTTAATATTATAGGTGACTACGATCCATTGGTTGGTGGTGACCCAACAGGTTCTATTATCCATATTATGAACGGTTCATCATTTAAGTTGTATGACACCGTAACATTAAAAGGCAACCTAGCCCTAGAAGGCGGTGCTATTACCAACTCTGGTACAACAACACTATATGGTGGCGTTATAACTGAAAACTTTGCCAATGACGAAGATCCTGATACAGGCGTAGTTACTGGTAAAGGTGGTGCTATTTATAACAACTCAACTGGTGTCCTTAATGTAGGTAACACAACTATAACTCTTAACGAGTCTAATGCATATGGTGGTGGTATCTATAATAATGGCGGTACAGTAAATATTACTGGTGCTAATGCACTTATTTCAGAAAACATTGCAACCATTTCTGGTGGTGGTGTTTATACCAACGGTGGTATGGTGTCAATGGGTAATGGTAAAATTACCAAAAACACAACAACATCTACCAAAGTTGACAACAACACATTTGTACCAGGTGGTGCAGGTGTAGCAATCTCTGGTGGTGCTACATTTAGTATGACATCAGATGCAAGTACTCCAAAAGCATATGTAACCGAGAACACTTCTCAATCAAGTGGTGGTGGTTTGGCAGTATATAACGGTAGTATTGATATTCAATCTGGTTATATTACCAAAAACCTTGCTCGTAATGCATATGGTGGTGGTATTTACTTCATCAAACTTAACGATACTGATACTCATATCATGACATTAACTTCAAAAGCTTATATCACAGAAAACACAGCCAACTATGGTGGTGGTGTAGCTTTTGTAGGTATCACTCTTGAGATAACTGGTGACTTTAGAGTTTCTGCTAACACAGCTAACTCTCGTGGTGGTGGTGTTATGATCGCAGGTACAGAAACTTACAATTCTAACATCACATTTAACTCATCTGCTATCCATATTGGTAAAACAGGTGAAGTTAACAATTCAAAAGACGGTGGTGGTGTATATGTCTTTAACGGTTCTACACTAACTATCAGTCGTATTGGTGGCAACAACGGTGCTGGTATTAGTTATAATGCTGCTAGCGGCAACGGTGGTGGTATCTATAACGATGGTACACTTAACTTCCAAAACGCAGCTGCAGATACAAGCATTTACTTCTATATGTCTTGGAATACAGCAGCTAATGGTGGTGCTATCTACAACGACAGTAAGGGTGTTGTCGTTGGCAACAACTTCCGTCTAGAAAACAACACTGCAAACAGCGTAGCTGGTGGCGGTGGTGCCGTATATAACAAAGGTACCTTTACAGTTGCTCAATATCAAACTACAGCTTCTTACTTTGGTTCTAGTGCAACAACACTAAATGTTGCCAAAGGTAGCGGTGGCGGACTATACAACGAAGGTACATTTAAGATAACTACTTATCAACCAGACGCTTCTAGCAGAAACTACAATGGTATCTTATACATAACAAATAATACAGCAGTAGACTTTGGTGGTGGTGTATACAACCTAAAAGGTGACCTAACTGTAGAGAACGGTAGATTCTATATCCAAAACAACGAACAAAAGAGCGCTGCTTCACTATTTGGTGGTGGTGGTGGTTTGGCTATCGCTGATGGTACATTTACAGCTATCGCAAAATATATTGGCTATGACACAGCTGTTACAGATATTACAAAACTATCTACTGGTTATGGTGGTGCATATATTAGTACTACTGGTAATTTGGCATCTGGTTATGGTGGCGGTTGGTTAACACAAGGTGGTACAACTACTGTTAACGATGTATACTTTTCACAAAACAAGACAATGGCTAGTGGTGGTGCGTTGGCTATAGTTTCTGGTAACTTTACCCTAGAAGAAGACTATGGCAACCTATACGCAGGCCTAAGTGTCAACAAAGACAACGAAGCTACAATGAATGGTAGCGACATGTTCTTGGATACAAAAATTCTTATCAAAAACGATATCGTAGGCAATTGGAGAATAAGTGCAGCTAACGATTTGAGAGGTACAACTTACCTTAACTCAACCAAAGCTTATATTGAGTTTGCTATGAAGACAGCAACAACAAGTTATGCTCCTACAAGTACTACTTATAAGTTAAACATCGAGTCTCATACTGCAGGTTATGTTGACGGTCGTCGTATGGCATACTTTGGCACATACGAGGTCGAAGAAACTGTTGACAGTGAAGATGAAGAAGGTAATCCAATTCAAATCGTAGACATCGTAACCAAAAACTTGGCAGAGACATACTATAAGAGATTTGATGTAGTATTGCCTACAGGCACAGTATTTGGTGTAAACTTTGATGACTTGGGTTATGTAGTATTGTCAGCACCAGTTGCTGTTAACAAATCTAGAAACCCAGATAAGTATTATGCAACATTGGATGCTGCAGCTGCAGATGCAAACAATGGTGATTATATCGAAATTATTCGTAGTCATACATTGTATACCAATGTCACTATCGAAAATAAGGGTATTGTATTTGTAATACAAACCAACATTATACTTACCCGTGCAGCAAACTTCCCTAACAACGGTGCATTGTTCTTTATCAACAATACTACTGATGGGGCAAGTAATTATACAGTCTACTTTAACTATAAGGCAAATTATGATGGCGGAGTTTATGGTAATGGAGTTACTTTAACTCTTGATGGTAACAAGATAAAACCAAAAACAGAGACAAAATCAAGAGCATCATTGATTTTTGTCACTGGTATGAAAGCAAGAAATGCTGATGGTTCAATCAACCATACTTCTTACTATAGCGAGTGGCAAGCATACAAAGACTTTAATGCTCCAGCAAGAACTAACTTGTATATTTACAACTCTCGTTTGATAAATAACAAAGCTTATCATGCTGGTGGTGCTATATCTTATTATGGCTTTAATGGTGATTATACTTCTCAATCAGCATACAATAGCAAACAATCTTCTATTTTAGAGATTCAAAATTGTACATTTGACAACAATGAGACCTACCGTGGTGGTGGTAGCTTAACTCCAGGTTGCAACAAATTTTCTGGTGGTGGCGCTATCTTTGCCGAAGGTGGTCAATTGAGAGTGTACGATAGTACATTTACCAACAACCATTCTGGTGCTGCAGGTGGTGCTATTAGAGCAATTGGTCAAGCATATTATTACTATGGTCCAAGCAATACAGATTACGCTTTAGTTATCAGAAGATGTAATTTTGCAAACAATAATGCCAACTATACTGGTGGCGCATTGTCAATTAACCCTACATACAATAGTGTTTCTTTAGGTGCTGATACAACTTCAGAAACCAACAAAGAGTTTGTATCTATTGTAAACAATACAACCAAGTCTAGTAGTGGTGGTGGTATTTATTGGGAGCCAGTCACTCCTGCAAGTTTTGATGCTCACAGAGCAGGCATTACTACTACAAGTACAACAAACTATGCTTTAGTAGCTAACAAGGCGACATGTGACCAAGAAGTTTATAGAAAAGCAAATAAAGTTTCAAGAACATATAACTTCTATACCGAAGTAAGCAATCAACAAATAACTCCATTGTTGTATTTGCGCAAGACTTGTACAATTGATGGTAATACAACTATTGCCAATAGTTATGGTGGTGGTGTAAGAAGTCAAACTGGTTTGTATTTGTATGGTGCACTTATAACCAACAACGAGTCTTACTATGGTGGTGGTATTTATACCGATGGTCTATTTATAATAGGCAATACTCCAACAATATCTAACAATGTAGCAAGATATCAAGGTGGCGGTATATACTTAGCTGCAACCACTACAGGTTTGCCATATACACCATATACAAACTATACTGGTGGTGCAGAGGCTTTATATTATGCACTAATCAAAGAGTATAAAAGCAATGCTATAGTTCTTGACTCAGCACTTATTACTGGCAATCAATCTACTAAAGCTGGTGGTGGTGTATTCTGTAACAGTAAAAATGGTATATCTGCTAACGGTACGGTGTTCTCTAACAACAAGTCGGGCACTATTGGTGGCGGATTATATCTAGAAGAAAAGAGTACAAAGAAAAATAGTTATTATTATAACACTCAATTTATAGGCAACGAAGCCACAAACCAAGGTGGCGGTTTTGCTTCAAGTGCAGACACTAACTCTGATTCTCCAGTATTCTGGGGTTGCACATTTGATGGCAATAAGGCCGGCAAGCAAGGCGGTGGTTTGTATCTATACATGGGTGGTACTATACAAGACTGCGTTATTACTAATAACGAAGTTGTCGGAACTTCAGAAAACTACAACGGTGGCGGTGGTATTTGGGCTTGGAACTTCTTAAGAATTTATGGTACTACAACCATGACAGGCAACCAAGTTACAGGTACAACCCTAAAAGGCAACTCTGGTGGTGGCGCTGTTTGGTCATATGCATATACTGCCGACAGTAAAGGCTATTTGCAATTTAGCCAAATGTATTATGATTCAACAGATTTGCTAATTGACTTTACAGCTTATCCTGAATTGTATTCATCTTATTCTTCATATAAATTGTCTAGTTATCATACTTATGGTGGTGAAATGTGGTATTATATACATTACACACCATTTGATAAGGTATATTCTTACAATAAAAATGTTGGTGATTATTATGTTTGGGGTTCAGAAACTTCTAACCAATCAACTCAAGACCTAAACATCAATGATGTTCATTATTATTCAATTAGTGCTTGTACAGCAAGAATAGCTGGTAACAGCACTGCAAGTGGTTA
>JAZRSV010000033.1:0-22893 GCA_045651685.1 Clostridia bacterium
ATAAAAAAGATTATTGTATATTTATTCAAAATATTTTTGCATAAATATACAGAAAGCTCTTGCATAAATATAAATGATGATGTATAATTATTTTGTCGTTAAAAAATATTTATGCATAATTATGTATGTATAAATATTCGTAAATAAAGGAGAAGTGTATTATGGCGCGTTCTGTTAGACAATCTAAAATATTAGATATAATTTCTGCGTATGAGATTGAGACTCAAGAAGAACTTGTTGCTCAATTGCGTGCAGCTAATTTTGATATAACACAAGCAACCATTAGTAGAGATATAAAAGAACTTGGTCTTATTAAGATTTTGTCTTCTGATAGCAACCGCTATAAATATGCTCTAGTTGATGCTTCGGAGCAACAAGCTTCTAACAAATACTTGCTAATTTTTAAGGAATCTGTAATTTCTATCAAACAAGCACAAAATTTGGTTGTTATAAAAACTCTAAAGGGTATGGCAGCTAGTATTTGTACTTTGGTTGATAAATTTAGTGTAGATAACATTTTGGGCTGTGTTAATGGTGAAGATACCGTTATGGTAATATTTGCAGACAATGCAGATGCCGAAAAGGGTTTAATGAGATTGACAGAAGTTTTGACCGCATAATTTTATGCGGTTTTTTTATTGATATATAATTTGTATTTTTTTTATTACTTTGATATAATGGGCGTAGGTGAAATATGTTAAGTTACTTAAAGATTAAAAATGTTGCTCTTATTGACGAGTTAACTATAGACTTTGATTATGGTTTTAATGTTTTGACTGGTGAAACTGGTGCTGGTAAAAGTATCATAATAGATTCGCTTAACTTTGTTTTGGGCGGTAAGGTTAATAAAACTATGATTAGACATGGTCAGCCTTTTATGAGAGTAGAGGCTTTGTTTGTGCCACCATATGATGATAAAGTTCTAAATGTTTTGCAAGAGTATGATATAGAACCTGAAGAAGAGATTTTGGTTGTAAGAACTTATCACGAAACTGGCAAAAATGAGATAAAACTAAACGGCAATACTGTCACTGTTTCTATGTTAAAAAATATATCTATCAATCTAGTAGATATTTTGGGTCAACACGAGCATCAATCTTTGCTAAAAGAAAAATTCCATTTGGCTATTATTGACAATCTAAAACCAAAAGCTATATTAGCTACTAAAGATTCTGTGGCTGATTTGTATGCGAGATATAAAGATCTTTTGTCTCAAATTGACGCTGTTGGGTCTTCTAGCGAAAATAGAGAGAGAATGCTTGATTTGCTATCTTATCAAATTAATGAGATAGAAAAAGCAGCTCTAAAAGATGATGAAGATATCGAACTTACTAATGAACGCCTAAAGATGCTAAATAGTGAAAAAATAGCTGTTAATCTAAACAATGCTTATGGCGAGATTAATTCTAATTATAATGGTAGTGTGCAAGAATCTCTTAAAAAAGCTAGTAATTATTT
Organism: Clostridia bacterium; assembly: GCA_045651685.1. Classification (GTDB taxonomy): domain Bacteria; phylum Bacillota; class Clostridia; order Christensenellales; family UBA1242; genus CAKVLS01. Next base: position 1,459 of record JAZRSV010000033.1, read on the forward strand.
GACTAATATTAGTCAGTACGAGCCAGCTTTGCAACCACTTATCGAGCGTATTGATAGTGCTAGATACGAAATTGTTGATATAGCAGAAACTTTGCAACAAATCAACGAGCAAAATTCTTTTGATCAAGATAGATTTGATAAGATAGATGCGAGATTGGATTATATCAAAGCTCTAAAAAAGAAATACGGTAGCTCTACTCAAGAGATTAATGCGTTTTTACAAAAAATTAAAAAAGAATATGATGATATTGTAAATAGCGAAGAGTTGTTAAACAAGTTATCTGTACAGCTAAAACAAGTCAAAGATAAATTGTATAATGAAAGCGTAAGCTTGTCTCAAGAAAGAAAAACTATTGCCAAAGAACTAGAAAGTCTTGTAAAAGGGCAATTGGTTGACTTGGGTATGAAAAATGCAAGGTTTGAAGTTGTGTTTGATGATATATTAGACATCGAAAATGCAAAGTTTAGTTCTAACGGTCTAGACAATGTGCATTTTGAATTTAGCGCTAATATGGGTCAAGCTCTAAAGCCGCTTTCAGAAGTTATATCTGGTGGTGAAATGAGCAGATTTATGTTGGGTATAAAAAACATATTGGCTGATATAGATAACATTAATACTTTAGTTTTTGATGAGATAGATACTGGTATTAGTGGAAATATTGGTTTTACTATAGCTTGTAAGATGGCTAATATTGCAAAACAGCATCAAGTTATATCTGTTTCGCACTTGCCTCAAATTGCAGCTATGGCTGATCAAAACTACTTGATAACAAAAAATACTCTTGATGGTCAAACTTATACTTATGTAGAGAAGTTGACCGAAGATGGCGCTTTGTACGAAGTGGCAAGACTTGCTGGTGGTGAGAAGACAAGTGAGGTTTCTCTAAAACATGCTAAAGAACTAAAACAACGCTGCGTAGAATATAAACAAAGTATTTAATTGGTACAAACTGGATACATAATTGTTATAAAATAATAAAAACTACTTTTTAGGGAGAGTAGTTTTTTTATGCGTGCAATAAAAAAGAGATATGTTGTTTTTGCGTTAGTTGCTCTTATTGTTTGTGTAATAATTTCTCAAATACCTTTTTTGACAATTTTTGCTTTGCCAGAGCAAATATTTATTGGCTCGGACGATTTGCAATATATTAATGATAACGATGTTTTTGGACGCTTTGTTAATGTTGTTTATTTGGATCAATTAGAAAAAACTAGCGTAAACGAAGCTGATAATAAAGATAGAAAAGTTGAATTTAGGTTATTTAATTTAATACCTATCAAAAAACAGTCTGTAAAAATGCTAGCTATAAAAGATGGTATATATGCAGGTGGTATGGCTGTTGGATTGGTGTTAAAAAATGATGGAGCGTTGATTGTTGGTAGTAGTTCTGTAGAAACTACATCGGGACCAATAGATATATGTAAAAATTATGACTTAAAGATAGGAGATGTTATTACTCATATAGATAATATAAAAATAGAAAGTACATCTACCATATCAGATTATCTTAATAGTGAAAAGTCTAATAAAGAACAAGTAGTGCTTAAGATAAAAAGAAATGAAAAAGAATACGATGTAAAAATAAAACCATCATACGAATTAAAGACCAATAAATATAGACTTGGTGTGTGGGTTAGAGATGATGCTTCTGGTATAGGTACATTGACTTATATTGATGGTAAAAATAGATTTGGGGCTTTGGGTCATCCAATATGTGATAGTGATACAAAAACAGTAGTTGATATAAAAGAAGGTGCTTTGTATAACTGTTCTATACTAGGTGTAAACAAAGGTATATCTGGCAATCCTGGAGAGATAAGGGGTTTGTTTTTGCAGGGTAAAAATCAACAAGGCTTTGTAGATAAAAACAACCAGTTTGGTGTTTTTGGTGAAGTAAAAGAAGGTTCGAGTTTGTTTGAAAAGGCAAAGCCTATAAAGATAGGTGGCAGATATACTGTAAAACCAGGCAAGGCTCAAATAAGGTGTTGTGTTGATGGTAATAATATAAAAATGTACAATATAGAGATTATAAAAACTAACTATCAAAACTATTCTGATGACAAAAGTATGGTTATTAGAGTGGTAGATAAAGAGCTTTTGACAAAGACTGGTGGTATAGTGCAGGGCATGAGTGGTAGTCCAATAATACAAGATGACAAACTTATTGGCGCGGTGACCCATGTGTTTGTAAATGACCCAACCAAAGGGTATGGTGTATACCTAGATTGGATGTTAAAAGAGTAGTATTTTAATATTTTTTAATGATTATTTGATGTTAAAAAGTTCGAGCAAATAGCAATAAAATACAAAATAATCGCTGTTTTACGACATTTTGCACAATAATATTTAATAATATTTAACAAAATAACAAAATTTTGCTAAAAAATTAAAAATTATTTTCAAAAACAATTTTCTTTTTTAATAATATGTGTTATATTAGTCGTATAACAAACAAAAGTTAAGGATAAAAAATGATAGATACTACTTTATGTGCATTTTTATATTCAAATAAAAATTACGAATTGTCATCAAGCTTGAGCTCTTTTTGCAATAGTCAAAATATAAATTTGCTATATATGACAGAGTTAAAAGAGCTGTTTATAAAGGACGAAGATTTTGACAATACAATATTGTTTATAGACTGTTTTACTTGCAAGGTTAGTAAAGATCTAATTGAGTTTATAACTGTAAAACATACTCGCAATGTCCTAAAGGTTATTTACATTTGTGATGATACTTGCTATGAAGAAGATTGCATTGACAATCAAAATGTTTTTAGGGTTGATTTTAGACAAGACTTTTATGACCAGTTAAACAGGTTAATATCAAAGTTTAGAAAAGAAGATTTTTGTGTTAAACGAAAGTGCGACAAAGATTTGTCAAAAATGGTGTATGATTTTTTGATAGAGTTGCAAGTATCGCCTAAATATGTTGGGTTTAGATATCTAAAAGATGCCATATTATATTGCCTTGCAGAAAATGGTAAAGTTGGCAATTTTGCAAGAGATTTGTATGTGTATCTTTCTCAAAAACACAGTACAACTGTGCATAATATAGAGCGAAATATAAGGATGGTTATAGACAAGTCATGGGCGCTATGCGATGACAAAAACTTGTTGTTTAGAAATAAACCAACCAACAAAGAATTTATCGCTGTGCTTGTTAATAGTATTTATAATCAAATTGGCTAGGGTAAACCTAGCTTTTTTGTCATAAAAAGCAATATTATATAATATCTTGTAGTATGAAAAATTCTATCGGATACAAATATAGTAGTGGCATTAAACTATCGATAAAGCGATATTTGGCTGCAAATAAGGGATATTTATACCTAATGCTATTTATCGTTGTTTTGGCGCTAATAACGGGCATTTTTACCGGGATAAAGGCTAGTGGGGACATAAGCATATCTAACTGCAATGACAAAAGTTTGGTTGCGCTGTTTGAAGACGATATATCTATATTTAACTTTTTTGTAAAAAGATTGTTTTGGTATGTGTGTATTATTTGCCTGTTATTTGTTTTGTGTAGGTTTAAGGCGATAATACCATTGTCTTTGATATTTTTAGCCTATTATGCTTTTAGCTTGGGGCTTAATAGTGTTGTGATTAGCTTGGTTTTTGGCTTGGGTGGGGCGTTAAGCTCGATAATTATTATTGTGCCTATACAATTGTGTGTTTTAAGTTGTTTTTGTGTAGGGGTAATATTTGCAATAAAAGACTGTCTTATTATTGGTACATATGGCAGATTAATTGGTACTTGCAATCCTTTTATAAAATGGGTTATAATAATAATAGTACTTTTGTTTCTTTGTATTATAGAAAGTTTAATTATAAATTTGACACGAAGTACTTTTATATTTATAATATAAAAAACAGTATTATGCGTTTTTTAGACAAAGGGGTGCATTATGAAAAACCGTATTGAAAAAGTTGTAAAACAAATAAAAGCACAAATCAATATCGAACCAGAACTTGGTATAGTTGTTAGTTATGGTTTGAGTGAAATTTTAGAAAGGGTAGAAAATAAAAAAGAAATAGCCCTAAAAGATATTGATGGCCTTGTCTTAAAAGGTAAAGATGACGAAAGAACTAAATTTATTTTTGGCGTAATTGCTGGTAAAAAAGTAGCAATTATGTATGATAGATTGCATTATTACAATGGTTATGAGTCTGGCGAAGTTGTTGTGCCTATCTATATTATGAAAGAATTGGGCTGTAAAACAATTATCGAAAGCTGTGCTGTTGGTGCAATTAATCGCAAGATTAAAGTTGGTGACATTGTATTGTTTAAGGATCATATCAACTTTTCTTCACACAACTCTCTAATTGGTGATAATGGCGATCCTTATGGTTCTAAATTTTTTGATATGACCGAAGCTTATAACTATGACTTGCAAGACAAAGCTTACAAAACAGGCAAAGAGTTAGGCATCAATATTAAAAAAGGCGTATATATCGAGTTTATGGGTCCTGCAGGCGAAACTCATGCAGAAATTCACCTAGCACAATTGGTTGGTGCTGATGTGGTTGGTTTCCATGTTGCTAACGAAGTTGTAGCTGCTAGATATTGTGGCCTTGATGTTATTGGTCTTGCACTTGTGACAAATTATTCTAGTGCTTATTCTGGTTCAAAATTAAGACACGAAGATATCAAGTATAATAGACAAGTTGCTAGTGGTTATTTTAGCGAGTATTTGTACAACCTTATCAAAAATTTGTAAAATAAATACATAAAACAAAACCCTATTACAAAAACTACTCATAATAAGGAGATTATTATGAAAAAATTGATTTTTGTAGTAGGGTTTATTTTTGTTTTTGCGGCGACAATTGCCAATTCTACCATAGCATTTGCTACAACTGGTGAAGATGTGACAATAAATGCAAAGGCTTGTTATTTGATTGATTATGATTCTGGAACGGTGTTGTATAAGCAAGGCGAAGAAGAAAAACTGCCAGTTGCAAGTATAGTTAAGCTTATGACAATATTGTTAACACTAGAAAATTTGGATGCAGAAAAACTTAACCTAACCGATATAGTGGTAGCTTCAGAAAAAGCGGCTAGCATGGGCGGGTCGCAAGTATTTATTGAGGCTGGTGGACACTATACTATAGAAGACCTATTAAAAAGTGTTATTGTTAGTTCTGCCAATGATGCTAGTGTTGTTTTGGCGGAGACGATTGCAGGTAGTGAAGAGAACTTTGTTGAGCTGATGAATGCAAAAGCTCAACAATTAGGTTTGACTTCTACTAACTATTGCAACTGTACTGGTTTGCCTGCGCCAAATCAATTTTCTTGCGCAAAAGATATTGCGGTACTATTAAAACAAGTTATTGGTCATTACAAATATCATAACTATAGTACTATTTGGATAGATTCGATTAAACACTCTAACAACAGGTCAACAGAGTTAGTTAATACCAACAAGCTTATTCGTTATTATAAAGGTTGTGACGGTGGTGAGACTGGATCTACCAACGAAGCAGGCTATTGTCTAGCAGCAACTGCCAAGAAAAATGATATGAGACTTATTAGTGTTGTGCTTGGCGCCACCAGTGGTAAAGAGAGATTTGCGCAAACATCAAATTTGTTAAACTATGGCTTTAACAACTTTTCAAACAAAAAGTTGGTTAGCAAAAATGACCTTGTAGAAAATGACATTAGGGTAGTTGGTGGTAAACAAGATGCGATTAAACTATCTGTAGCAGATGATATTTTTGTTCTTACAAAAAAGCAAAGCAGAGACTCTGTTTCTACAAAAATAGAGTTGCCACAAGTATTGCGTGCACCTATATTAGCAGGTCAGGTTGTAGGCAAAATTTATCTAATACAAAATGATGAGATAATAAAACAAGAAGACATTGTGGCTGTAGATGAGATAAAACAAGCAACTATTGCCGATAATATTAGTAGCGTAATAAATAATTGGAAAATAGCAAATTAATATGTAAAAATCACCAAAATAAGTTTTTTGGTGATTTTTTATTTATAAGCAATTTTAGTATGAAAATATTGTATTTTTGTGCCATCGGCTATAATTTTTAACTACTAAAAACTAGCAGACTGACCGGTCGTTTTTTTGACAAAATTTTGTTATTAAAAATGCGATTTGTTGTGTTTTACAAATTTTGTAAAAAGTAATGTCTAAAAAGTGTTTGATTATTTTTTACTAATCTATTATACTTACAAAAGTATTATATATATTATTATGGAGAGTATAAATGTTTGTAGAACTTTTATATAACCCTAATTATGACTTTCAGACTAAAATAATAATATTTTTTACCTTTTTAGTTGCTGTCATGATTGGTATGACATTTCATGAAGGGGCACATGCCTTTGCCGCTCACAAGTGTGGAGATCTAACCCCAAAGATGTCGGGTAGACTTACTCTTAATCCTTTTGCTCACATAGACAAGATGGGTTTTTTGAGTTTTCTTATTTTAGGATTTGGCTGGGCAAAACCTGTACCGATCAATCCGCTTAACTTTAAGCATTTTAGAAGAAATATGTTTTTTGTAAGTATAGCTGGTGTTCTTACTAACTTATGTATTGCTTTTATTGCGATGCCTTTTGTAGGTTTGGTTATACTTAATGTCTCTAGCTTGAGTTTGACTATGTTTGAGATATTGATGATTAATTTGTTCTCTTACATTGTTTTTCTAAACATTTTGCTAGTTGTATTTAATCTATTGCCAATATATCCACTTGATGGTTTTAACGCAGTAGCTTCTTCTTTGAAATTTGACAACAAGTTTGTAGTTTTTATGCGTAGGTATGGTACACTTGTTTTGTTGGGTTTATTAATTTTATTTGATATTATTTATATGACTTTCGATATAAGTGTACTAGGATATTTGTGCTATTATGTATCATATCCTTTTACTGCTTTTTGGTCTGCAGTTATGGGCATGCCAACAAACTCAATCGGAATGATTATTTTTAGGTTAGGGGTATAGTATGGCTGCCAAAAATAGTAATAATACAGAAGTTTTGCAACAACTTGGTATGTTTGATGCTGGTTATAAATTTAAGTTAACCAACTTCGAAGGTCCTTTAGACTTGTTGCTACACTTAATAAAAGAAAGTAAAATGGAGATCTTTGAAGTTAACCTTGCAGAGATAACCGAACAATATTTGCAATATCTAGAAGATTTAGAAGAACTAGATATGGACAAAGCTAGTGACTTTATTGATATGGCTGCTACTTTGCTTGAGATCAAATCAAAACATCTATTGCCTCGTACAGAAGTGCAACAAGAAGGTGAGGATCTTGACCCAGAAGTTGCTTTGCTTCGTCAAATTAAAGAATATCAACTATTCAAAGAAGCTTGCGAAAGACTAAAAGTATACGAAAATGTTGATAGATTTTATAAAGCTCCAGATGAGACTGTAAATGACTATAGATATATCTTACAAGACATGAAGTTAGAAGGTTTGCTTAATGCCTTTGCTAATGTTCTTACCAAGATAAAAGTAGAAGAAAAAGCTGTAGAACCAAGAACAATTAAGCGTGATCGTTGGACAGTTGCTCAAAAAATAGTTGCTATACAAGATGCTCTTGTTTATAAACCAAAAGTTAGATTTACAGAGCTATTTGATAGTGACTACAGTAGGGGCGAAGTTATAAATGTTTTTCTTGCTTTGCTAGAACTATTAAAAATGCAAAAAATTAGAGTTCAACAAAGTGAAATATATGATGAAATCGATATCGTAGCAAGAGAGGAAGATGTAAATGTTGACAGATAAAAAAGAACTTATGCAAGTGCTAGAAGGTATCTTGTTTGTTGCTGGACAAGGTGTTTTGGTATCAGATATTGCCGAAAAACTAGAGATAAAAGAAAGTGTTATTAACACTTGTATAGAAGATCTAAAAAAAGCTCATCAAAATGATGGTATTAATATCATTACTTATAAGGGCAAAGTTCAAATGTGTTCTAACCCAAAATATGCCGAAGATATAGCTGCAGTACTAAATCCTATTAAAGAAAAGCAACTATCAAAAGCAACTCTAGAGACAATGGCTGTTATAGCATACAAGCAACCAGTCACAAGACTAGAGATAGAGCAAGTAAGAGGCGTTAACTGCGATTATGCAGTGCAAGTTTTGACTAACTTTAATTTGATAGAAGTTGTTGGTAGAAAAGATGTTGTCGGCAAACCTTTGCTGTATGGTACAACTGATGAGTTCTTAAAGAGATTTGAGCTTAATTCTATCGAAGATTTGCCTGATTATGAAGATTTGTTAGATCGTATTAAACTTATACATAGTGATCAAGAAGAAACAGATGCTTTGTATAACGAATTTAAGATACCTGACGAAGAAGAAGTGCCAGAGTTTTTGCAAGGCGAAGATGATTTAGAAACAATAGGTTAAAAAATAAAAATACATAACTTTTGTTATGTATTTTTTTTATGCTCTTACAAATAATAAAAATATGAGAGTGGCACTTGTAGTTGGTATTTTTATAACATTATTAATATTATTTGTGCCATTTAAGGTCAAAGTAAAGGTTAGTTATGATGCCTTAAAAAACAATGGAGTAGTAGCTTTTAAGTTGGGCTTTGTGACATTGTTTGTTGGCAAATTAAAAGTGAGTTTTAACAAGCTTATTGTTAATTATGCCAAAGACAAAACTTATATTACATCTATTACAAACTTCAAAAATAGCAACAATTTTGCAGATAACTTTTTGATTAATCTTTATGATGCGATTAAGGTTAATACTTTTAAGCTATATGCCAACATTGGATACAAAGAAGATGCTTTTGTCACAGCTATGATAGTTGGTTGTATAGATGTGCCGATAGGCGTTGCTTTGGGGTGGCTAAAAAATAAAAAACCTAGAGCAAAAGTTGTTAGTTGTATATATCCAAGTTTTATCACAAACAAGCTGTTTGTTGGTGTGTCGAGCAGTGTGTCTATAAGTTTGTTTGTGGTTGTAAGTAGCTTTATAAAGTCTGTATTAAAAATTAGTGGAGGCAATAAAAATGGATAATAATAGGGTAGAAAGTGTCCTTAATGAAACTTTGTCAAAATTAAAAAGCATAGTAGATGTTGATTGTATTATTGGTCAACCTGTTTTGTGCGGCAACGGCGAAACGGTTATACCTATATCAAAAGCAACTATTGGTTTTGTTAGCGGAGGTGGCGAATATAACAAGCCTCAAAAGAAGCGCGACTTTCCCTTTGCTGGTGGCTCTGGTGCTGGTTGTACTATAACGCCAATTGGTTTTTTGGTTATAAAAAAAGATAGTGTAGAATATATCAATGCTAACGATGAAGGCACCTTCAAAAAGATATATGACATAGCAAACAAAATATTAGAAAATATCAAAAAGGGTTGAGTATGAAAAAGTGTTTTTTGATAATGAGTTGTTTGTTGCTTATTGTTGGTAGCTGCTGGGTTAATAGCAATTGTTTTGCCTATGCACAGACTAGCGCAAAGGCCATGGTTGTTATAGCTGTTAATGATAACAAAATTTTGTATGCAAAAAATGAAAATCAAAAACTACCAATGGCTAGCACTACAAAGATTATTACCGCCTTGACTGTTATTAATAATGCAAGTGATTTGGACAAACAAATAACAATCCCCAAAGTAGCGACTTTGGTGCCTGGCACTTCTATATATCTAAAACAAGGCGAGGTTTTGACCATAAGACAACTTTTGTATGGGTTGATGCTGCAATCTGGCAATGATGCTGCAACGGCACTAGCAATAGCTGTAGGCGGAGATATAGGTTCTTTTTGTAGTATGATGAACGAAACTGCAAAACAATGTGGAGCAACAAATAGCCAGTTCAAAAATCCGCATGGACTTGATGAAGATGGCCATTTTACAACAGCTACAGACCTTGCAAAAATAACTGCCAAAGCCTTGCAAAATAAGGATTTTAGAGAGATTGTTAGTTGTAAGTATTTTCAAATAGATAAGGGAGAAAATACAACTTGTAGAAAATTGACAAACAAAAATCGTTTGCTAAATACATTGCCAGGTTGTATCGGTGTAAAAACTGGTTATACATCAAGGGCCGGCAGGTGTCTTGTGTCTGCAGTAGAAAGAAATGGCATGCAAGTTGTTTGCGTAGTGCTAAACTGTGGTCCTATGTTTGAAGAAAGTCAAGAGTTGATAGAAAAAGCTTTTGACGAGTATTCTTTAGTAGAGATATTGCCTAGTTATAATTTTGTAGCAGATGTGCCTGTCAAAAATGGCAAAAAGCCTTCGGTAAAGATTTATAGCAAAAATGGTTGTAAAAAAGTACTATCAAAGGCAGAAAAAGAAAAAGTAAGTATTAGTTATGATTATCCCGATGAGTTGCTGGCCCCTTTGACTAAAGAGCAAAATGTAGGCGAGGTAAAAATTAATATAAATAATGACTTGATTTTTGTTGAAAAGTTGTATATTATGGAAGAGGTAAAAAGTACAAATGTGACCGACAAAATAAAAGAAATTATAGATAATTGGAAGAGTTAACAAATGAGAATAAACAAATATCTTGCTCTATGTGGCGTTGCCTCTAGAAGAAAAGTAGAAGATTTTATAAAAAATGGTTTAGTTAAAGTCAATGGTACAGTGACAACCAATCTTGCAACAGATATAGATATCAAAAAAGACATCGTGCATGTAAGTGGACAAAAGGTAAAATTGCCAGATGATTATGTTTATTATATGCTAAACAAACCAAAAGGCTATGTATGTAGTATGGCAGATGAGATGGGACGCAAAACTGTTATGGATTTGGTAAACGATGCTACACATAGGGTTTTTCCTGTAGGTAGACTTGACTATGACAGCGAAGGCATGCTTATACTAACCAATGATGGGGATTTGGCTTATAAACTTACACATCCATCAAGCAATATAGAAAAAAAATATATTGTTAAGATCGAAGGTACTATGGTAGAGAGCGAACTAGCTGTTATTAGAGCTGGTGTAGTAGTAGATGGCGAAAAATATAGTAAGTGTTCTTGCAAGGTTTTGTCTGTACAAGATAAGATAACTAGACTAGAAGTAGTTATACATGAAGGCAAAAATAGAGAAATAAGAAAGATGTTTGAAGCTATTGGCAAAAATGTTATCTTCTTAAAAAGAGTTCAAGTTGGCGAATTAAAACTTGGTGGCCTTACAAGAGGTACATACAGAGCTCTAAAACCTTATGAGATAGACATGCTATTAGTAGCACGCAAAAAAGATGAATAAAATTAAAGACCTGTTTTTAGGTCTTTTTTTTATAAATTTTTGATACTAATGTGGTCAAAATGATTGTTAAAAGTTTTATTGTATAATATAATTTATATATATTAATAATCAAGGAGCAATAATGAAAATAGCTGTCATAGGCGGCGGACCTGGTGGTATGATGGCCAGCGGTGTTGCTGCAAGTTGTGGAGCAGAAGTTTGCTTGATAGAAAAAAACGAAAAACTTGGCAAAAAATTGTTTATAACTGGCAAGGGTAGATGTAATGTCACTAACGATATTATGCCAAATGATTTTTTGGAGAAGGTAGTAACTAACAAAAAGTTTTTGTTTAGTAGTATATACAAGTTTACACCTAGCGATTGTATGCAGTTTTTTACGGATCATGGTGTAGAGCTAAAGACAGAACGCGGTGGTAGAGTTTTTCCTGCGAGCAACAAATCGAGCGATATAATAAAAGCTTTAGAAAAATTTGTAAGAAAAAATAATGTTGATGTTTGGTTAAACACCAAAGTTATAAGCATAGCAATAAGCGACAATGGCTTTGTGATAAAAACCGATAAGGGGCAACTAAAATGTGATAAAGTAATCGTTGCTACTGGTGGTTGTAGCTATACAGCAACCGGTTCTACAGGTGATGGTTATGACTTTGCAAGGCAGTTGGGTCACAAAGTGTCTACAATATTGCCGGCGTTAGTGCCAATTGATTTGGTTAAGTTTAATAGCGAACTTGCAGGTATAAGTCTTAAAAATGTAAAAGCAATAATAAAACTTGGCGAAAAGACTTTTAGTGAGTTTGGCGAGATGCTATTTACTCATACTGGTGTTAGTGGCCCAATTGTATTGAGTTTGAGTAGTCAAATAAACAAGCTAAAACTTGACAATGCAAAATTTGTTATTGACTTAAAACCAGCATTGGATGATACACAACTAGACAATAGATTGGTTAGAGATTTTGAAAATTATAAAAATAAAAACTTTGCTAATTATTTGCCAAATTTATTGCCAAAAGGTCTTATAGAAGAGTTTTTGAAAAGACTAGACTTTAGTGGCGATAAAAAAATAAATAACATAACAAGACAAGATAGACAGAAAGTTATACATATACTAAAAAATTTTGACTTTGATATAAAATGCCTAAAACCAGTAGAGTTTGGCATTGTTACGAGTGGTGGTGTTAATGTGGCAGAAGTTAATGCTGCAACAATGCAAAGTAAACTTGTTGACGGGTTATATTTTGTAGGAGAGGTTTTGGATGTTGATGCTCTAACCGGGGGATATAATATTCAAATAGCTCTTTCTACTGGATATTTAGCAGGAGTAAGTAGTACAAAGGAGATTTAGATGTATCAAATAACAGTTGATGGTGTAAGTGGTGCAGGCAAAACGACAGTTTGTCAAAAAGTAGCACGCAATTTGGGTATTGTTTATTACAATACTGACCTTGCAAAATCTGCAATAGCTTTGTGTTGTGTAGAAAAGCGAATTAATCCTACTGACGAGCCAAAAGTATTGGATATGTTAAGTACGATAAAAATTGATATAAAGCAAGAAGATGCCCACTCTAGTGTATTTTTGGATGGCAGAGATGTCACACGCCTTATAAAAAATCCTATGGTTGTTAATGCTTCTTATGCTATTTCTAATTTAGAATGCGTTATTAGATACCTAAAGATATTGCAACTAACAGCTGCAAAACAAGGCTCTATTATTGTAGAGGGTTTTGATACTGGTGTCACAATGTTTCCTCATGCAAAGTATAAATTTGTACTTACTGCAAGTTCTGAAATACGAGCAAAAAGAAAATACACAGCTCTTACCGAGGCTGGGGCAAATATCTCGTATGACGAAATTTTGAAAAATACCCTTGAAGCTGATAGTAACAATTATCAAGGCGAATTGCTTCAAGTAAAAGTTCCAGAAAACTGTATTTTTATAGATACAAGCGACCTTACAGATGTTGAGACTGCTCAACAAATTACCGACATAGTAAAAGGATTATAAAAATGTTTTTATTTGTTTTATTTTATATTTTGGTGGCTTTGCCAATATTGATTATTTTACCTACAAGAGTTTTTGGTAGAAAAAACCTAATAAAAGGCAAAAGCATTATTATATGCAATCATACAAGCAACTTTGATGGCCCAATGCTTGACTTTTATTTGAGACGCCGTATAAGATTTTTGGCAAAAAAAGAGTTATTTACAACTAAAACAAAAAAATGGTTTATGACATCTGTTTTAGGTTCTGTCGCAGTAGATAGAAAACAAGCCGACCTTACTGCTACAAAAAATATCTTAAAATTGCTAAAAGAAGATAAGTCTGTGGGTATATTTCCACAAGGCACTCGTTCTAGCAACGACGATATGCAAATAAAAAATGGTGTTTGCTTGTTTGCTATAAAAGCAAAAGCACCAATAATACCTGTTTATATTTTGTCTAAACCAAAGCTGTTTAAGCGCAACAAAATACTTATTGGCAAACCTTATGAATTATCAGAATATTATGATCAAAAATTAACCAAAGAAGTTATGGACGAAGCGGGTGATAAAGTTTTGGCAAGTATAGAGCAATTAAAAGTTTGTTATGACAAATACGAACAAGAAAAAGCTCTTAACAAAGAATATAAAAAATTGAAGAAAAGAAAATAATTTGGCAATTAGGAGAACTTATGAAAGACGATATAAAATTTGATTTGTCTGCTATAGACAAGACTTTTGCTACTTATAAAGAGGGTGAAATAATAAATGCAACTGTTGTTACAACTACAAAAGATGGTTATGTTGTTAATATCGGTGGCAAAAAAGATGGCTTTATAAAATTTAACGAAAACGAAGATGCAGCTTTTGAAAACTTTGACATGGCAAAGTCTTTTGAAGCAATTGTTGTTAATACTAAAAACGAAGAAGGCGTTATTTATGTATCAAAGGCAAGAGCAGATGCTTTGAGAGAAGGTAACAAAATTGTAGGAGCTTTGCAAGTTGGAGACCCTATCAAATTTATCGTGACAGAAGCTGTTAATAACGGTTTAATAAGCAATATTGGTTGCTTTAGACTATTTGTGCCATATAGTCAAATCTCTAATCGTAGGGTAGATAACAACCTAAAAAACTATGTTAATAAGCAAATGGTTGGTACTTTGCTAGAGATTGATAAAGACAATCTAAAACTTGTAGCATCTGTAAAAGAATACGAGCAAAAAAGACAGTTATCAATAGAGCAAGCTTTTTGGGGTGCAATTTTTGTTGACAAGGTAGTAAAAGGTAAAGTTGTTCGTTTTACTGACTTTGGTGCGTTCGTAAATGTCAATGGTATCGATTGTCTTGTACATAATAATGAAGTTTCGTACAACAAACAACAAGTAGCACAAGATGTATTAGCTATTGATAACGAATACGAATTTAAGGTTATTAAAGTAGATAAAGAAGCAAAGCGTGTAGCTTTAAGCTATAAGGCATTGCAACAAAATCCGTTATTGCCAAAACTAAAAGCATTAAAAATAGATGATGTTTATGAGTGTGAAGTTATAAAAATATTGCCTAACTTTGCTTTGCTTAAGTTTGGCGATGATTTAGAAGGTAGACTTGGAGTAAAAGATATCTCTTATGATAACTCTAAAAAAATAAGCGATGTTGCGCATGTTGGCGACAAAATGGAATTAAAGCTTATTAATGTAGATCTAGAAAAATTAAGAGTAGATTTTAGCTTAATCGCCATGATGCCTACAGAGTATAGCTTTGAATATAAAAAATAAAAAGAGTTTTTTAACTCTTTTTTGCGTGCTGGTATAGCTCATTTGGTAGAGCAACGCACCCGTAATGCGTAGGTGATCAGTTCGAATCTGATTGCCAGCTCCACTACAAAGGAGAAAATATATGAAAGTAATTGATGATAAGTGTAAAAAAGTTAGCTGGTATAACAGGAACTATTTTTTTGCAGGTACAATACTTGTTATTCTTATAAATATAATTTTATTTTGGCAACTAGGCAACAGCTGGGAAAACAATTTTGAAGTGTCAAAGGGTGGAAAAATAGCTTGTGATTTTGCTAACTTGTTAAGACTCTTTATGAATGCTCTATCACATTCCGATTGGGAGCATGTTTTGTTTAATATGCTTGGAGTATTGGTTTGTGGATTGTATTTGGAACGCAAGATTGGATCCATTAACATGTTTTTGTTGTTGTTTGTTTTGATACCTTTAGCTAACTGGACAGCTGGTGCAAATAGAATGACAGTTAATAGTCACGGCTTTTCTTGTGTTTTGTATGCGTTGTATGCGTTTGTTATATTAGATTATGTATTTTCTTTTCAAAAGCATAAAAGAAATGTATTAAGCACTGTTCTTGGTGCATTAGTTATCACATATATCGTTGTTTCGATGTTTTGGGATGATACAAAAAGTTTTCCTATAACAACAATTCCTGAAGATTTGATATATCACAAAGGTCATTTTTCTGGTTTTGTTATTGGATTAATATTTGGTTTGACAATGCAACTTGCAGATATATACATAAGAAAAAGAACAATTAAGGAGATAGAGGCGGAACAACCTAAAGAGTATATGGCAAGCAATATTGCTTCAAAGCCAGCTGCTCCTAGACAAGCAGCATTTTCTCCAAAGGTTATTGATAAGCATATAGGAGCGCCTCAATCGCAAACTAATTTGCCAAAAACAGACGCTTCAAAAGTTGATAAAGGTTAGTTATGAAAAAAGAAATAGAAATTAGATTTTTAGAAATAAACCCTGCAGATATAAAACACAAGTTAAAGAATTGTGGGGCAAAGTTTGTAGGGGATTGGCTACAATTGCGTAATTGTTATGATCTAAAACCAGTAAAAGAAAATAGCTGGATTAGATTAAGAACAAACGGCAACAAAACAACTCTTACTATAAAAGAAATAAATGATTTGACAGTTGATGGTACAAAAGAGTGTGAGATAGAAGTGTCAGACTTTGACACAACCGATGAGTTGCTTAATAAACTTGGCTATACTGCTCGTAGTATACAAGAAAACCGTAGAGTTCAATATTTGCTAGACGGGGTAGAAATTGATATTGACTACTGGCCAAATATACCAACATATTTAGAGCTTGAGGCTGGCAGTAAACAGGTGTTAAAAGATGTTTGCAAAAAACTTGAATTAAAGTATGAAGAAGCTACAACTCTAGATGTTATGTCTATATATCAACATTATGGTATTGACTTGCAAGAAGTGCCTATTCTAAAACTGGAAGAAGATAGAAAAGACTGTTAATGCGGTTTTTTAATATAAAAACAACTAAATTTTGAGCCAAGGGGTGTTATAAATGGATTGGATTGATATATATTCGAGTTTGCTTGACGACGATGGACAAAAAGTAGCTAGCAAAATCAAAGCTAAACAAAAGTATATAAAGTTAATAAAATCATATGCGGGTGATGGTAAACTTTTGGAGGCTGGTTGTGGTACTGCGGTTGTATCGTCTTACCTTGCTCAATATCAAAATGTATCTGCTATAGATCTAGATGAAAAGATGGTTGATCTTGCAAAAAAAATATCAAAAAAGTTTTTTAATGGTAAAAATAAAATAAAGCAAGGTTCTATTTTGGAGTTGCCATACAAAGACAATACTTTTGAAGTATCTTTTAGTAATGGTGTGTTGGAGCACTTTTCTGATGAAGATATTATAAAAGTAATTAATGAACAGTTAAGAGTTGCAAAATATATGATTTTTGGTATACCAAGTTGTTATTATGATCCTGAAGAAGCGGCATATGGCAACGAAAGGTTTTTGCCAAAAAAACATTGGCTTAAGCTTATCGAAATGTCTGGTGCAAAATTGCTAAAAGTAGTTAATTTTAGCGATGAAGGCTTATTTAATAGAATAAAAAAGGTAAAAAAATGGTTTAGGCCATCACCATTTTTTATATTTGTACTAGAAAGGAAATAGTTGTAAAAAATACAACTATTTTTTATTTTGTATGCTAAATATTTTACATTTTTATATCATAATGATAAACTATAAATATCGGAGGATTTGTTATGGAACAATGGGATTTATTTAATGAAGATAGAACACCTACTGGACAAGTTATCAATAAAGGTGAAAAGGTAGAAGGCAAGCTTTGCCGTCAAGTAGTACATGTTATTATCTTTAATAGCAACAATGAGATGCTTATTCAACAACGCCAAGCTCATCGCAAGCTATGGCCAGAAATGTGGGATGTTAGTGTAGGTGGCAGTGTTATTGCTGGTGAAACACCAGTACAAGCAGCCGAAAGAGAAACTCTAGAGGAGCTAGGTTTAACAGTAGACTTATCTAACGAAAGACCATACTTTACTATCAACTTTGATCATGGTTTTGATGATGTATTTATTATTAGACAAGATATAAATATAAAATCTATTACAATGCAACTAGAAGAAGTAAAAGATTATAAATGGGCAAGCTATGAAGAAATTATTGCTATGGTAGAAAATGACCAATTTATACCTTATTACAAATCATTTATTCCATTCTTGTTTGATCAAGTTAATGGTAGAGGTTTGCATAGAAAATAAAAAAAATAAAGAGCCAAATATTGGCTCTTTTTTTATTTGTTATTGAGGATTTTGTGTTTGACCGGTTGCACCTTGTGGTGGCAATGTCATACCATCAATAAAGTGAGCATTTTGAGATAGCTTTGACAAAACTTCTTGAAAAACTTCTTCGTGAGTTTTGCCATCTGTATCAACTTCTGTTATTTCAACTCCACGCTCTTTTGCAAAGTCAACAGCAGGGTGTAGGTCAAAGTGTCTAGTCTCACTAACTTCGATAGGTATACCTTGAGTTTCTTCTCTTCTAATCATACGCTCTTTACGAACGATATCTGAAGCATATAGAGCAATGTTTACATCAAGGCCTAGGCCTTTTTTTATCATTAAATCATAAAAGTCATTTGTTTCTTCGTTGCCGTTCCACATATAGCTTGACAACAAGCCACGAGTGATGACAACATCTCTGTCTTTGAATTTATTTTTGATATATTCTAGGTATGTACAAGTTGTAAGAGCTCTTTGGAAGTCGCTTAAAGTTTCTTCATATGATGCTGCTATATATGACTTTTCAAATACTTCTGCAAATTCTGCTGGGTGTTCGCTGGCCATTTGTCTAGCTGTAGAACTCCAAGTGTTTTGATTTTGACCAAATTTGTCTGCAAAGAACTCTGCAAGTGGTTTGTCAACATACTCAAAACCATAAAAATCAGCAAGTCTTTTACCTAGGGTGGTTTTACCTGTTCCGTCACCACCATCTACATATATAATCATAATAACCTCACAATTATTTTGGTTTATTCTATTATAATTTATTGCATAAAGATTGTCAATAGTGTTGTTTTATAATGAGTGTTGTGGTATTATTTTATTAGAGGTAAATATGAATAATTTTCCAAAGGTAATTGAGATACAATTTCATAACATTTGCAATAGCAATTGTTCTATTTGTCCTTATGCTGATATGGGTTATGAGGCAGAAAAAATGTCAGATGAGCTTTTTGACAAGTTTGTTTCGGAGCTTGACGAAAGCAAACTTACAAGAATAATACCTTATCTAAATAACGAACCTTTTTTAGATAAAGATTATGTAAGAAAAGTCAGAGCAATTAGACAAAAATGCCCAAATGTAGAACTTGAGATATCAACCAATTTGAGTGTAGTGTCAAAAGAGGTTTTGGCAGAAATTGCAAAGTTAAATATAACCGAGTTTAGAATGAGTGTTTTTGGTTATAGCAAAGAGCTTTATAAAAAAATGATGCCAGGGCTTGACCGTGATACAAGCTTTGAAAAGTTGCAATTAGTACATGATGCTTTTGAGGGTACAAAGACAGTTATTTCTATAGTTATGATTGATACCTTTGATATAGAAGAAGATGAATTTGTTAGTATGAAAAAACTTGCTGATTCGTACGGTTTTAATTTTGAGAGATGGGGCTTTTTGGATAGGGCTAAAAATGTAAAGGGTAGATCAAACAAGTTTTATGAGCAAAATGTTTTTGGTTGTGAGCAATTTAGGCCTGTAGAGCGTATGCATATACTTTGTAATGGCGATGTTATATTCTGCTGTCAAGATTGGTCACATGATTATGTTGTCGGCAATATATCTAAAAATACAATACAAGAAGTATGGACTGGCAAAACTTATCAAGATATGAGAGATTGTTTGTATTGTAGAGACAAAATGGCCCCAGAGCTATGTAAAAACTGCAAATTATCAACACAATGAGGTGTAAGATGAAAGTATCTTTGATGTATTTTAGAAGTTTATATTCGCAATCTGCAAGTTCTTTGTCTACGGCAAAGTTTTCTGCAAAGTTGTTAGAGTGTGGTTATGATACGCAAATAAATTTGCTAAACAAAACCGATTATTACAAAAATTTGCAAGCATTTGAGGACCTTAATCAAGCCGATATAATTGTTTATAAGACCAATTTTAAGGATTTTGAAATAGGTATCAACATTGTCAAAAACTTGTGGCAAAAAGAAAATAAACGCCCTATATACCTTGCTGGACCATTTGCTTTGCTAAATAGTGAAGTTATTATGGAAAAATACCCATTTGTGACGGCTATTATTAACCTTGAAAGGCCAGAAACTTACCAAGATTATTTTAAGAAAGTGGGAGAACCTGTATCAAAAAATACTTTGATAGCTGGCATTGATAGAGAGATAGAGTATCAAGAAAAGGGTTATTATGTAAATTTGGAGTCTGGCAGTGGTTGCGTTAACAAATGCAACTTTTGTCATATCAATTTGCTAGGATATAAGTTTGAAATTTTTGACATAAAAAGAGTAGTTGATGAGATAGAAGATCTTAACAAAAAACTTGGTAAGAGATATTTTATCTTTAATGATAGTATCTTTTACAGAGGGCTAGGAGATAGGCAAAGAATAATAGACTTTTGCGATGAGATAAAAAAGAGAAAATTGCAAATTTATTTTTACATTTATTTAAGCTTATTTCCATTAATACCAGAAGATTTGATTTTGCAACTAAAGAGCGCTGGTCTTATTAGAGTATTTTTTGGAATTGAGAGTGTGACACAAGATTTTCAAGAAAACAACCCAAAAAAGGTCTCTAGTAATAGTTCTGATAGTTTTATGAAGTTGCTAAAAGATAATGATATTAGCTATCATATAGGATTTATGTTGTTTTATCCTGATGCAAAATACGAGAGTGTACTAATTAATTTAAGGTATTTGCTAGAGATAGGTAAGATGTTTAGAATTGGTGTCATATTAGAAAAAATGCGTATAGTTCCAAGATCTCCAAATTGTGATATCTTGCAACATGATGACACTAAAATAGATCAAGCATACAACTATCACTTTAAGCATCAAGATGTAGAGATGTTGCATGGTTTGTATAATAAATTTTTTAAGAATATAGATATACGCAGTTTTGAACAATTCTTTACTGGTATTGATATTGCAAAAACTGTGTTAAAGAGAGAAAATAAAACTCAAAACTACGCAGATGAGCTAGACAAAACAAAACAATTGCAAGAGTATGTTAACCAAGCGTTGTTTGATCTGTGCGAAGATATATATAAAACCAAGGCTTATAACGGACTACACTTGGATAAGTTGTTTGAGCTATATGCTTTATCAGAGATGAATTATTGCAGCTTTATAAATAAGCTAAAACAAGAAGATTTTGCAATATTTAATATGTTGCCTCACGGAAAGGAAGAGTTAAATATATGATAATAGCAGTAGAGGGTAATGTACATGTAGGCAAGACTACATTTTGTACAAATTTTGTCGCGCAAAACCCAGAATATACCATAGTGCCAGAGTGTAAGTTTGATGCTACATTGCAGCCATATGATATACAAATTAATTATATCAATCAAGAACTTTCAAAAAAGCAGACATATACTCAAGATAACTTAATTATGGATAGATCTATAATATCGACATTTATTTATACAACCTTTACAGATACTTTGTCAGCATCTCAAAAGGTAGATATAATAGACAAGATAAAAAATCATATTAACAAACAAGAGTTTATTTTACCACAAAAAATATGCTTTTTGGTGACAGATGGTGATATTGTAGAAAAAAGACAAGATATTTTAGGTAAACAAAAAGGCACTCAAGATGTACTTGGTACTAATACATACAACGACTATTATAACAACTTTTTGCTTAAGCATAATCCTGTGTTTGTAAGACAAGACAGAGCAAATAAAATATATGAAAT